>NZ_JBHUSB010000019.1:0-89138 GCF_042673905.1 Arthrobacter sp. NPDC057009 | reverse complement strand
TCTGCCCGAAACCTCATCCCCGGCCAGAGCCAGGGGCGAGGCAACCGCATACTTTCTCCCACCACGGCGCGACAGCGACGCTGGACCGCTAGTCCAAGGCGTCACGCGAAAGGAGAGTCAGGCGCGGGAGATCTGGATCATCTCCTCGCGCGGCACCACCTTGATGCGTTCGCGCACCACGCCATCCGAAGCTGCGGTTTCCGACCAGGATGCGCCCAAGGCTTCCTCGTGGGCGTTCAGCTTGTTCCAGCCTTCCCACGTGGTGTATTCGATGCCGCGTTCCTCGAGGAGGTCGATGATCGCCTGCGGGTCCGGGTTCTGCGCCGGCGGCAGGGTGAGCCGGTCCTCCAGGAGGAAGCCGATGGTTTCCAGGGCGTCGCCCTTCGTGTGCCCGATCAGGCCGACCGGACCGCGCTTGATCCAGCCCGTGGTGTAGATGCCCGGGACGGGGTTCCCGTCGGCGTCGAGGACGCGGCCGCCCTCGTTGGGGATGACGCCGCGCTTGGCATCGTATTCCAGTTCGTCCAGCGCGGAGCCGTGATAGCCGATGGCGCGGTAGACGGCCTGCACCGGGTAGTCGATGAACTCTCCCGTGCCCTTGACGTTCCCGGTGCCGTCAAGCTGCATGCGCTCGAACTTGATGCCGGCAACCTTGCCGGACCCGCCGTCATCGTAGATCTCGACCGGGCTGTGCAGGAAGTGCAGGTGCAGCCGGCGGGAGGACGGCTGCTCAGACTCGGCGTGCTCCTCGACGAGCCAGTTGGTCATGGTGTTCACCATGGTTTTGGTCTGGTTGTTGCTCCGGATCGCGTCGTCGGAGGCCTCGTCGAATTCGAAGTCTTCCGGATACAGCACGATGTCGACGTCGCGGGCGTGGCTGAGCTCGCGCAGCTCCAGCGGCGTGAACTTCACCTGGGCGGGACCACGGCGTCCGAAGACGTGGACGTCGGTGACCGGCGAGTTCTTCAGGCCCTGGTACACGTTGTCCGGGATCTCGGTGACGAGAAGCTCGTCGGCATGCTTCACCAGCATCCGCGCCACGTCCAGGGCCACGTTGCCGTTGCCGATCACCGCGATCTCCTTGGCATCCAGCGGCCACTCGCGGGAAACGTCCGGGTGCCCGTCGTACCAGGACACGAAGTCCGCCGCGCCGAAGGAGCCCTCAAGGTCGATGCCGGGGATGTCCAGGCTTGCGTCCTTGATGGCACCGGTGGAGAAGATGACGGCGTCGTAGAAGGCGCGGAAGTCGTGCAGCGTGAGGTCCCGGCCGTACGTGACATTGCCCAGGAACCTGATGTCCCCGCGGTCCAGGACCTTGTGCAGGGCGTTGACGATGCCCTTGATGCGCGGGTGGTCGGGCGCCACACCGTAGCGGATCAGGCCGTAGGGTGCCGGGTAGGCCTCGAAGAGGTCGATGCTGACCTCGAAGTCGCCGTCCTTGACCTCGTTGGACTTGGTCAGGATGTCCGCGGCGTAGACGCCTGCAGGTCCTGCGCCGACGATCGCGACGCGGAGCGGGCGCTTGGCCGTGGATTCAGCTGTGTTGGACACCGTAAGCCCTTCCGGAACGGGAGACCGCGCCCCACCGGCGCGCAGTTTTCAATTCTAATTGTCCGCCCGGCCGGGTGCCCCACCCGTGACGGCGCACGGCGGGCCGTGACGGCACGCGGCGGGTACCGCATTATTACGACGGCGGGACCGGCTCGCCCGGCGCCGGCACCGGTTGCGCCGGCACGACCCGCCAGCGGCGCCGGCGCCGCCCGCGGCGGCACGGCGCTCCCGGCTGCGCAGGCGCAGCCGGCACGGCGCTCAGCCGCTTTTGCGCAGGGCCACCACGTTGCCCTCGCGGTACAGCAGCGCGCGCAGTTCCGATTCCGCAGAATCCAGCCGCTTGGGATCGATGGTCTCCCCGGCCGCGAAGTGGTCCAGCAGCCGGGGGTCCACGTAGCTCTTGCGGGCGATCGACGGCGTGTTCCCCAGCACAGCTGCCGCCTCCATCATGGCCACGCTGATGGCCCGCTTCCGCTTCACCTCGGTTTTCTGCGGCCCACTGCGGGCCAGGCTGACGGCGGCCGCTGCGGTGCCCCGCAGGGTCCGGAAGTCCTTCGCCGTGAAGTCGTCGCCCGTGCGGTCCTTCACGTAGGAGTTGATGTCGGCGCTGGTCACAGGGTGCCAGGTGCGGCCGTCCTTATAGGCCAGCAACCGGGCGTTGGGCCCGCGCCGCTTGAGGGCCTGCGCCAGCGGTGCGAGATCCGGGTCCACAATCTGGGACTCCCAGGTTTTGCCGCTTTTTGCCGGGAAGCTCAGGTACAGGGAACCCTTGCGGACGCGGACGTGGGCGCACAGCAGGGTGGCCAGCCCATGGCTGCCGTTTTCGTTCGTGTACCGTTCCGACCCCACCCGCAGCGAGCCGCTGTCCAGCATCCTAAACGCCGCGGCCAAAACGCGCTGGCGGGTGACGCCGTCGGACCTCAGGTCCATGGTGGCCAGCCGCCGGGCGGTGGGCAGCGACTCGGCGAGCTGGAGGGCGCGGTCAAATTTCAGGCGGTCTTTCCGTTCGCGCCATTCCGGATGGTAGATGTACTGCCGGCGGCCCACGGCATCCAGCCCCGTGGCCTGGATGTGCCCGTTCTCGAAGGGCGCTATCCACACGTCTGTCCACGCCGGCGGAATGCCGATGCTTTCCAGCCTGTCCCGGACCGGTCCGGGCGGCAGCGTGGAGCCGTCCAGGTCCCGGTAACTGAACCCCGTGCCGGCCCGGACCCGCCGGTATCCGCGGCCCGAAGCGTTGCTGTGGCGGAGCCTCATGGGACCTCCCGCCCGCGCTGAACCGTACTCATAATGGCAAGCCTACTGACTAATTTGCTTTTGCAGGCACCCCTCGGTCGATCGCAGGCGGAATACTGCTCCTGAGCGTGGTGTTATGGGTCTTGTGCCTAACCCCGACGGATCCGTCTCCTCTCCTGTTTCAACCGCCCGAACACCCGGCGCCGCGCCCTCCGGGATAAGCCGCCCCGGCCAGCCCGGAACGGCCGGTTCGTCCGGCGCACCCGGTTCGTCCGGGACACCCGATTCCCCGGGCGCACCGAAGGCGGTGGACAAGGAGACGACGGCGGGAATCCTGTTCGGCATTGGGGCGTACGGGCTGTGGGGGCTGCTCCCGCTGTACTTCTTCGTCCTGCAGCCGGCAGGTGCCGTGGAGATCGTGGCCAACCGGGTGGTGTGGTCCCTGATCTTCTGCGCCCTCCTGATCACGGTGACCCGGGCATGGCGCGTATTGGGCGCCGCCCTGCGGAACCGTTCCGTGCTCGGGACCCTGGCGCTCGCCGCCGGCCTCATCGCGGTGAACTGGCTGACGTATACCTACGGCGTCACCACAGGACAGGCGGTGGAGACCTCACTGGGCTACTTCATCAACCCCCTGGTCTCCGTCCTCCTCGGCGTGTTCGTGCTCAAGGAGACGCTCAGGCCGCTGCAGTGGGCCGCCGTCGGAATCGGTTTCATTGCCGTGGGGGTGCTGACCGTGTCCTACGGGAAGCTGCCCTGGATCGCCCTGACCCTGGCCGTCAGCTTCGGCCTCTACGGCTTCGTGAAAAAGCGGGTGGGGCCGCGTGCCGATGCCATCACGAGCCTCACCGTGGAGTCGATCGTCCTCACTCCCCTGGCAGCTGCCACGATGATTTTCCTCGCGGCAAGCGGGACTGCGACGCTGACCACCCACGGGCCTGTGCATTTCTGGCTGCTTCTGGCATCCGGTGTCATCACGGCGGTGCCGCTGGTGTTCTTCGGCGCCTCTGCCCGCCGGCTGCCGATGACCACCATCGGACTGCTGCAGTACTTCGCACCGGTGCTGCAGTTCATCGTGGCCCTGGTGGTGTTTGGCGAGGCCATGACGCTGGAGCGCTGGATCGGCTTCGGCGTGGTGTGGCTCGCCCTGCTGGTGCTCACCGTCGACATGCTGGCCGCCACGCGGAAGAGCGCTGCAGCCAAGCGGCTCGCCCGCCGGGAAGCGCGAGCGGACACTTAAGCCCCTTCAGGAAGCGCGAACGTACAGTTGTGGCCCCAATTCTCCGCGAATTTGGGGCCACAACTGTACGTTCGCGCTCAAGCCTGGGGAGGCTCAGGGGGCGGAGTCGGCGCGGTCGTAGTCGCGCGGCACAACCACCATGGGAACCGGCAGGGCCCGCAGCACCTTGTTGGCCGTGCTGCCCAGGAACATGCGGTTCTTCTCGGCCAGACGCGAGGAGCCCACGATGAGGATCTCCCCGTCGTCCCATTCGAGCCCGTCGATGGCTTCCTCGATGGTGCGGCCGTGGGCCACAGCCACGCCGACCTCATGCCCGGCCGGCACCTTCCCCGACGCTGCGGTCAGCACGGTGTTCGCGTGGATGTGCGCGGCGTTGATGGCCTCGCCGGCGTCACCGGCGGTGTCGAGTACCACCAGCGATACCAGCCGCAGCGGCACGCCCCGCCTCTTTGCTGCCCTGATGGCGGTTTCGATGGCAGCCTCGGCACCGGCCCTCTGCCCGACCGCCAGGGTGAGGCGGGTAACGGGTGCCGTCCGCTGGTAGCCGCGCGGCGCGAGGGCCACCGGAACCGGCGCCGCGTGCAGCAGCGCATTGGCGACGCTGCCCACCGTGTACCGCTTGAACAGCCCCTCGCTGGCGGCGCCCACAGCAATGAGCCCGGCGTCGTACTCGACCGCAGCCTCGATGAGCCCTGCCGCAAAGGAATCGGCCTCGCGCACATGGAATTTCGCCGGCAGGCCCTCCGGAACCAGGGCCAGGCCCGCCCGTTCGGCCGTCAGCACCTCCTGCTCCGCGGCGCTGACCCGGCTGCCCTCCGGGTTGAGGGCAACATACGGCGCGCCCGGCTTCACCACGTAGACCAGGTCCAGTTCGGCGCCCTGGGCCAGGGCCAGCGACGTGGCCAGCGCGACGGCGTCCGCGCCCCGTTCGGTGGGTGTGTAGCCGACAACGTATCGCATGCGAAACCCCTCTTTGGGTATGGCAGCCCGGCGCCCGGATCCCGGCGGCGCCCCGGCCTGCGGCGGAAAGTGCAGTGGTGAGGATGACTCTACCGCGGTCGACGGCGGGAACAACGACGGCGGGCCGGGCACCTTTTGGTACCCGACCCGCCGTCGTCAATCCCGTGCGTTCAGTGCGAACGTACAGTTGTGGCCCTTGTTTTGCACCCGATTGGGGCCACAAGTGTACGTTCGCGCCTGGTAAGCGCTGGAGCTATGCGTTGGCCTTGATGGCCGCGGCGAGCACCTGCAGTCCGTCCAGCAGCAGCTCGTCGCTGATCACCAGCGGCGGCAGCAGGCGGATGACGTTGCCGTAGGTTCCGCAGGTCAGGATGATGACGCCTTCCTTGAGGCAGGCGGCGGCAACGGCTTTGGTCAGCTCCGGGTTCGGCTCCTTCGTACCGGCCTGGACCAGCTCGATGGCGAGCATGGCGCCGCGGCCGCGGATGTCGCCAATGACAGAAACTTCACCGGCGAGCTCGCGCAGCTTGCCGAAGGAGAGCTCCTCGATGTGCTTGGCGCGGGCGTTGAGGTCGTACTCCTGCATGGAACCGATGGAGGCCAATGCCGCGGCGCATGCCACCGGGTTGCCGCCGTACGTGCCGCCGAGGCCGCCCGGGTGGACGGCGTCGAGCAGGTCCGCACGGCCGGTGATCGCGGACAGCGGCATGCCGCCGGCGATGCCCTTGGCCATGGTGATGATGTCCGGCACGATGCCCTCGTGGTCCACGGCGAACCATTCACCGGTGCGGCAGAAGCCGGACTGGACCTCGTCGGCGATGAACACGATGCCCTTTTCCTTGGCCCACGCGGACAGCGCCGGCAGGAAGCCCTCGGCCGGGACGATGAAGCCGCCCTCACCCTGGATCGGCTCGATGATGATGGCAGCCACCTGGTCGCCGCCGATCTGCTTCTCGATCGCGGTGATGGCACGCTTGGCGGCCTCGGCACCGGTGATCTCCGGGTTTTCCTCGCGGAACGGGTAGCTCATCGGCATGCGGTAGACCTCGGGCGCGAACGGGCCGAAGTTGGTCTTGTACGGCATGGCCTTTGCGGTCAGCGCCATGGTCAGGTTGGTGCGGCCGTGGTAGGCGTGGTCAAAGGCGACGACGGCGTCCCGGCCGGTGGCCAGGCGGGCCACCTTGATGGCATTTTCCACGGCTTCGGCGCCGGAGTTGAAGAGGACGGTGCGCTTCTCGTGGGTACCGGGGGTGAGCCTGTTCAGCTGCTCGGCGACGGCGACGTAGCCCTCGTAGGGGGTGACCATGAAGCAGGTGTGGGTGAAGTGCTCCACGGCCTCCTTCACGGCACCGACGACGGCGGGGTCGGACGCGCCCACGCTGGTCACCGCGATGCCCGAGCCGAGGTCGATGAAGGAGTTGCCGTCGACATCATGGATGATGCCGCCGTCGGCGTCTGCGACGTAGACCGGAACGCTGGAGGCGACGCCGGCGGCGACCACTGCCTTGCGGCGTTCGGTCAGGGCGACGGACTTGGGGCCCGGGAAGTCGGCCTGGACGCGGCGCTTCTGCTCGAGGCGGTAGGTGATTTCGTTGGCAGTGGTGGTCATGGGGTTTCTTTCTTTACTGAATGGGGCGCCGGTGGCTGGGCCCACGCCGGCAGGGTTCCCTGGCCGAGCGGAGCGAGGTCAGGGTGCCGGTGGGGATGGTCAGGCATCGAGTGCGGACATCACGTGCTTGATGCGCGTGTAGTCCTCGACGCCGTACATGGACAGGTCCTTGCCGTAGCCGGACTGCTTGAAGCCGCCGTGCGGCATTTCGGCGGTGAGGAGGATGTGCGTGTTGATCCAGACCGCGCCGAAGTCGAGATCGCGGCTGAGGCGCATGGCCGTGCCGTGGTCGCTGGTCCAGACGCTGGACGCCAGGGCGTAGTCGACGTCGTTGGCCAGGTCGACTGCTTCCTGTTCCGTGCTGAACTTCTGCACGGTGATGACCGGACCGAAGGTTTCCTTCTGCACGATGTCGTCGGTCTGCTTGGCGCCGGTGATGATCGTGGGCTCGAAGAAGTACCCCTTCTCCCCTGCGCGGTGGCCGCCCGTTTCGATCCGGCAGTGCGCCGGCAGTGAGTCGACAACGGCGCTGACAGCCTTGAAGTGGTTGGCGTTGTTCAGCGGGCCGAAGTAGTTGTCCTCGTCGTTCTGCGAACCGGTGTGCAGGGTCTTGGTGTGTTCCACCATGGCTGCCACTAGGTCGTCATGCACCGAGTCCTCGGCCAGGACGCGGGTGATGGCCGTGCAGTCCTGGCCGGCGTTGAAGAAGGCGAACTCGGCGATGGCCGCGGCGCTCTTCTTGATGTCGGCGTCCTTGAAGACGATGGCCGGGGCCTTGCCGCCCAGTTCCAGGTGCGCCCGCTTGAGGCCCTTCGCGGCGCCCGAGGCGACCGCGATGCCGGCGCGGACGGACCCGGTGATGGAGACGAGGCCCGGGACCTTGTGCTCCACCATCAGCGCGCCGGTTTCGCCGGTGCCGAGGATGACGTTCAGGACGCCGGCCGGCAGGATGTCCGCGGCCAGGCGCGCCAGGACCAAGGTGGATTCCGGTGTGGTGTCGGACGGCTTCAGGACCACGGTGTTGCCGGCGGCGAGCGCGGGGCCGATCTTCCAGATGGCCATCAGGAACGGGTAGTTCCACGGCGCCACCTGCGCCACAACGCCGATCGGCTCGCGGCGGACGAAGGACGTGTGGCCCTCGAAGTACTCGCCGGCGGACTTGCCTTCGAGGATGCGTGCGGCTCCGGCGAAGAAACGCAGTTGGTCGGCACCGGCGGCGACTTCCTCGGACGCGATCAGGGAACGGACCTGTCCGGTGTTCCGGTGCTGGGCATCGACGAGTTCGTCGCTGTTGGCCTCGATGGCATCCGCGAGCTTGAGCAGCATGAGCTGCCGCTGCCCGGGGGTCACGTGCTTCCAGGACTTGAAGGCGTCCTTGGCAGCGGCCATGGCGGCGTCCACGTCGGACTGCACTGATACCGGGGACTTGGCCACGACGTCCCCGGTCACGGGGTTCACGATGTCGATCAGGGCCGCGCCCGCAGGCGTGACGAACTCTCCGTTGATGAAGTTCTGCAAGGTTTGAACCACGGTGTACAACCTCTTTCGTCCTGGATGGTGTGATGCG
Source organism: Arthrobacter sp. NPDC057009 (assembly GCF_042673905.1). Classification (NCBI taxonomy): domain Bacteria; kingdom Bacillati; phylum Actinomycetota; class Actinomycetes; order Micrococcales; family Micrococcaceae; genus Arthrobacter; species Arthrobacter sp. NPDC057009. The sequence goes on along the minus strand of NZ_JBHUSB010000019.1, from coordinate 80,975 downwards.
GCTGACTCGAGCCTATTCCAGGCCAACACCCCGGGGAATAGCCACCTGCACACCCTTGAACGTCTGCTTTAGTGCGATCGGCTAGCCTCCGGCTACCCTTGATCCATGGCAATTTCCCTCGCGGCGCTGCTGGCCGTGCAGTCTCTGGGACTCAAGAAATCCAGCCTCGCGGAGACCACCTCGCACCAGGACATCCGCTGGGTTGCGGTGACCGAACTGGAGGACCCGCAGCGCTTCCTCAACGGCGGCGAACTGGTGCTGACCACCGGGCTGCGCATGAAGAGTGCGCCCGAACAGCGCCGCTTTGTCCGCCAGGTCCAACGCGCCGGCGCCGTGGGGATCGGCTTCGGCGTGGGCCTCTCGCATGACGCCGTCCCGCCGGCATTGATCGCCGAGGCGAACCGCTGGGGACTGCCCGTGGTCGAAGTGCCCTACGGCACGCCGTTCATCGCCATCAGCAAGCTCGTGGCAGATGCCCAGTCCGCAGACCACTACTCGAAGCTGGAGCGGCTGATTGCCGGGCACCAGATCCTGGCCCGCGCGCTGCTTACCGGCGGTGGCCTCGCCGAGCTCCTCCGCCACCTGGGCGGCATGCTTCGCACCGATATCGCCCTCACCCAGTTCACCGCGCAGCTGTACAACAGCAGCAATGAGCCGCCGTCCGCTGATTCCTGGACCACCTACCCGATCCCCACCGGCCGCCGCGATGCCTGCACGCTGTGGGTGAAGCAGCCGTTCGAGGACTCCGGCATCATCGGCTACGCGCAGAACCTCATCAGCGTGGAGCTCAACAACATGGTCAAGCAGCGCCAGGCGGAGCGGGCGCTCTCCGGCCAGGTGCTTGAGGACGTCATCCACGGGACCCTGGACCCCAGCGAGGCCCACCGCCGCCTTGCCGGGACGGGCATCAACAGCACCCGCAAGAACGTGGTGATCCTGGCCGGATCCGAGGCGCACCACAAGCAGCTGGTCAGCTCCTCGCTGCCGCAGGCGCTTGAGAACGCGGTGAGTGCCGTCGTCGGAAAGGACCTGGTGACCGTGGTGGCCGACGACGGACGCGGCGCCACGGTGCTGGCCAAGAGCCTCAGCGACCACCTCGCCGAGGCCGGCATCCACGCGACCATCGGCATCGGGGGTGCCTACACCAAGCCGAACGGCCTGCGCTGGAGCTACTTCGAGGCACGCGATGCGGCCAGCCATGGGCTGCCGGTGAACGAGCCGGAGCGGCTCAGCCTGACGTCCCTGCTCCTGGCCAGCGAGGACGTGCCGCTGGCGGACATGGCCAATGAATCGCTGGACCCGCTGCGCAGCTTCGATGCCGCCCACGGCGCCGAGCTGATGGCCACTCTGGAGAGCTACCTGAACAACAACGGCTCCGTTGCCGCCGTCGCCGAAGCCCTCACCCTACACAGGAACACGGTCCGCTACCGGCTGGCGCAGATCACCGAACTCACCGGGTACGATCCCTCGGTCACCGCGGACCGCGTGCAGCTGTGGCTGGCCCTGGCCGTCGCCCGGCTCGGCGCACGTCACGCCGGCTGAGGCCGCGCGCTGAGTCCTCCGTGCGCTGAGGCCGCGCGCAACGGTTACAGGCGTCCGCGGGCGAAGCCGTCCAGCCGGAGTGCGAGTTCAACCGGATTGCTCAGGGCAACCAGGTGTCCGCCCGGCATTTCGTCTATCGTCAGGCAAGCCGGACCTGGGCTACGCGCCGTTGAAAGTCCACCGGGAAAAAGCGGTCATCGCGGCCGATGAGGACCTTAGTGGGCACGTCCGGCCAGCGGCCGATCTCGCAGGGCTGGCCGAAGGGGGTGTCAGATGGAGCGCGCTGCTCGCTGGCGCCCGCGGCGGCTACTTCCGGGGGAACGTCGTGCAGGAAGTGCACCTGCTCATCGAATTCGCCAGTGCGTCCGTTGAGCCGGTCGTTGAGCTCCCGTGCCTCGGGCTGGCCGGTGGCCTCCCACCACTGGCCCGGCGTCTCACCCGGTAGCGGGATCATCGGGTTGAGCAGGACGATAAGCTCCACCGGCACCCGTCCCGCGACGACCGGCACCGTAAACGCGCCCAGGGATTGGCCCACGAGGATCACGTCGCGGTGGGCACCGATAGCCGCTACGACGGCATCGGCGTAGTCCGGCAGTCCCAGCCGGGGGTCGTCCTCGCGGATATCGACCGGAAGGGCCTGGTGTCCCAACCGCTCCAGTTCCGGAACCAGCCGGTGCCAGTACCAGCCGGCTCCCCCGGCGCCCGGGACAAGAACGAAAGTGCTCACGCGTCCTCCATGCCTGGTGCCGCTGCGTCCGGCCGGACCGCGGCGCCTACTCAAACCGCACGACGTCCCAGTCGAGGATGCGCGGCTCTGCGAGCCCTTCGGTGGCGAAGGGGTCACCGGCGATGAAGCGTTCGGCCTCCTCGCGGGACGTGAAGATCCCCATGGATGCGCCGGCAGGATCCGGAGTTTGGAAGGGGCCGAGAGCAACAAGCCCGCCGCCGGCGGCACGGAACTCCTCGTAGTAGGCCTTGTGGCGGGGGAACGTTTCCAGCACGCGGGAGCGGTCAACGCCCTCACGAAGGCTGTAGATCACCACGGATTCCATGGACGCGATCCTACCGGCCGCTCCCGGCGTCGCGGGAGGGATTTGATGGGGTCAGGATTCCACGATCACCGTCCCCGCGGCTCCGTCTACAGTGACGGTGTCCCCGGTACTGATCCGCAGGGTTGCGTCGGGAACACCGACGACGGCGGGAATCCCGTATTCGCGGGCCACTACGGCACCGTGGGAGATAGGTCCGCCCATTTCCATGACCAGCGCTCCAGCGGTCATGAACAGCGGCGTCCATCCCGGGTCCGTGGACGGCGCCACGAGGATTTCACCCGGCTCCAGGTGCGCGCCGGCCGGGTCCAGGATGACTCTGGCTTTGCCTGTCACGGTACCGGCCGAGGCCGGTGCCCCGGCCAGGGCTCCCGTCTGACCCGACGACGGCGCCCGGGCCTGCCCGGCCATGGCCGCCTCGACGTCGGTACCGTCGGAAAGCAGCAGGCGGGGAATGTGCCGGCGCCGCATCTCGCGTTGGTAGTTCCGGCGGCGCTCTTCGACGAGGCCGTGCAGGTCGCCGCCACGGAGGCCGGCGCGCGCTTCGGCGAGGTCCAGGAAGAAGACGTCGTCCGGCACCGGGATACGGCCCGCGGCTGCGAGGTCCTCGCCCACCTTTTGGAGCTGGTGGCGGAGGACGGCGAAGGCCATGATCAGGCGGAACTTGGGGTGCTCGCGCATTCCGGCGGTTTCTCGTGCACGCCGCAGGCTGTGGGCAACGGCTCTGCCGAAAAGCCTGCCCCTGGCGCGGGCAGCGCGTGCTGCCAGTTCGGCGGCCTTGGCTTCGGCCTTTTCCGCAGCCAACCGGAAGACCCGGTCCGGGGCGAGGTCCGGGTCCGCGAGCTTCAGGTAATTGGCCAGGACGTTGATGATGTGGGCGGGATCCTCGCCCCAACGGGGAACGCCGAGGTCAATTTCGGCCACCGAACGGTGCCCGTACTTGTCGAGGAAACCGTGCAGTGCGCCCTGGCAGACGGCCGGCAGCGTCCCGTCGAAGTAGCGGCCCGCGAGCACCTGCGGGTCCTCCCCAGTCAGTGCGCGCACGGACTCCGGGTCCTCCCGGACAGCGGTGGTTACACGCCAGAGCTCCAGGTCCATTTCCGTGGTCACGTTGTGCGGCAGGCCGCGCAGCACGGCCTGCAGGTCGCCAGCCTTGGCAAGCCTTCCCAGCAGCAGCCGGGCCAGGCCCAGCCAGATGTACCCGGCGGCGGCCGGCGGCAGTACCCGCATCACGCCGGGGATGATGTCTTTGGTGAGGCCCCGTTCCACGAAGTCCAGCCTCATGGCGCCTGAGGCCGGCTCCGGCAGGACCAGCGTCCGGTCCATGTCACGGTCCGATGCTTGGACCCGCTCCAGTGCGGCATCGGGCTTGGCCATCGCGCGCAGGATCTGACCGATCAGGCCCAGGCGGTGCGGGGCCCGGAATTCCGCTTTCAGCGACGTCAGGCTGGATGCCCTGCTGACGGCGAAGCGTGGGTCTGCGGCCAGGTAGGCCAGCACGTCAACGGATCTGGCATCGGCTACTTTCATGGCTCTCAGCAGGCCGCGCCTTCCGCCCTTGCTGCGCAGCAGGGGGGTGACATCAACGTACATGCGCATCCCGATCTGGGCGGACCGGTAGGGGGACGTTCCCCTGCCTGCTGACCGGCTGCTGTCGCTCATCAGGCTGAAGGATGCCTGCCCCATCGGTGTCAGCGGCCGGGTCAGCCCCTGCAGCAGGCTCGCGCACAGGTAAGCCCGGACCCCGCCGTCATCGTTGGAAAGCTCCGGGAGGGGAAACAGCGTCGTGATCGGACGGGACTGCACCACCCGGATCCCGCCGTCCGGCGCGATCGCCCACTCCAGGTCCTGGGGCTGGCCGTACAGCTCCTCGGCCCGGGTTCCCAGCCTGGCCAGCGCGCGCACCTGCCCGTCCGTCAGACACGCCTGCCGCCCCCCGTCGTACGGCTGCGACAGATCCCGCCGGGGCACCAGCCGCGTCCCGCCGCCCGGGGCGGGCCGGCTTTCGACGAGTCTGTCGCCCAGGCTCCGCCGGAGGATCCGCCCGGTGGCGGTGTCGACCGTGAACTGATCCGGGTTCACGGCCCCGCTGACCAGCGCTTCACCGAGTCCGGGCGCTGCGTCGATCACGGTTTCCTTGCGCCGGCCGGTCAGCGGGTTGGCCGTGAAGAGCACGCCGGCGACGTCGGCATCCACCATTTCCTGAACGACGACGGCGATGCCCACCTCGCGCTGATCCATCCCGTGATCGGCGCGATAGGCCACCGCCCGGTCCGTCCACAGGGAGGCCCAGCAGCGGCGGACCGCATCCAGCAGGGCATCCGGCCCGACGACGTTGAGGCAGGTGTCCAGCTGGCCGGCAAAACTGGCTTCCGCGAGGTCCTCTGCGGTGGCGGACGACCGCACGGCCACCGGGGTGTCCTCGCCCAGACCGGAGTAGGCGGCAAGGATGGCTTCGGTGGTGTCCTCGGGTATGGACGCCGACGCCAGCCTGCTGCGTGCCAGCTCCGCCGGCCCGAACGGATCTACCCCCGCCGCGTCCGCCACCTGCCGGTACACCCCGGTGGTGACGCAAAACCCCTGCGGGACCGGCAAGCCGGCGGCCAGGAGCACGCCGAGGTTGGCAGCCTTGCCACCCACTTCAGGCAGCATGGCGGTATCCACGTGGGCCAGGCTGATCACAGGGCCCGCCGGCCTGGGTTCATGCCGGTCCGCGGGCTTGTCCATCGGCCGTTCCCCTATGCAAGCCCGCGCCGGATCAGCTTCCGCGACTTGCGGTGCGCCTTGCGGTACTTGGCTTCGGCTTTGGCCGCGCTCTTCTCCTCCCGCTTCAGCAGCGAACCGTAGGCTGCGGCCACCGGTTCCGGCAGGTCGGGGCCGCCGGCGAGCTTTCCCAGGAAGATCCGCGCCACCACGCCGTCGTGGTGGTCGCCAAGGATCTTCTGCTGTTTGTGCGCCGCCTTGGCCAGCCTGGCGGCGCGCCGGCCAAAGACCGGGTCCATCGTCTCGGCCGCATGCCGCAGCCGCTTGGCGTCCTTCCGCACCTGATGCAGGGCGGTTTCGTGCGCCGTGGCGTCCCTGTGCCCGATGTCCGGCCTTTCACCGGGGCTGTTCTTGACCCGCAGGGCCGATTTATGGGCGCGGCGCAGCCGTTTGGCCGACTTGCCCACCAGCTTCCGGGCGGCCTTGCGCGCGGGCGCCGCCGACGGCCGGACAGGCGGATGGTCGCGGAAATCCTCGAGGTCGTCGAGGAGGCGGAAGTAGCGGTCGGTCAGCAGCACCTCCAGCGTCCTGCGGTAGCCCGCGTCCAGCCTGGTCCCCAGTTCGCGCTCGATCCGCTGTTTCACCTCGTCGGCCCCCTCCCCCGGCGGAAGTTTGCCGAGGCTGGTCCGCAGCCGGTCCTGCATGACTTCGGCGTCGCGGGGCGTACCGAGGATCCGGCCCAGCCACTTGAGCTCGTCACGGAGCCTGCCCACCGCGCCCCCGCCATAGAGCTTCCGGTAGACCCCGAGGGCCGACCGCATGCGGCGAGCGGCCGACCGCATCGCATGGACCGCATCCGGCTCCTCCAGCCGGACCCGGGCGTCGTTCGCCAGCATTTCGTCGATCTGCCCGTCCAGGTATTCGCTGACGACGGCGGACGCGGGCCTCTTCTTGTCCGGTTTTCCGCCGCCGGGCTGCTTTGCTCCGGCGTCCGACGCACGGGTTTCCGGCAGGCTTTCACCGAGCGCACGGCGCAGCTTTGACTCATGTGCTGACGGCCGCGCACCGGCCGCGGCCAGGACCTCGGCAGCGGCTGTGAACAGCTCCGGCTTGCCGTGAACCAGCTCGAGTTCCCATTCGCGCCACTGCAGCTTCTGGTCTGCCTGCTGCGGGCCCGCCCGCCGGAGAAGCTCTGCCTCCACAGTGTCGTCCAAAAGGTCGGCAAGGTGCACGCCGTCGTCCCCGTACAGCGCATGCGTGATGCGCCGCGTGTTCAGCCGTGCCACGGGCACGGGGTCCGATCCGCGGAGGTAGGCGTGCAGGTGGGCCAGCAGTTTGGCGGGAACGACGTCGGCCTGGCCCAGGGGGGCGTGGATCTCCTGGCGGGGACCGGGCCCTTCAGCCGTTGCGGGTCCCGGCGGCAGCTTCACGTGCCAGCCGGCGTCGGTCCCGCCGGCGCGGCGCCGCAGGGTGATGCGGCGGGCCGCGAGAACCTGGTCCTCCGTGTCGAAGTAGACAGCTTCAAGCTGGGCTTCGCGCGGCTCGCCTGCCCGGCCCACGCCTGGAATGGCGGCAAGGTCGGGCACCGTCGTGCCCGCGTCGACGTCGTACTTCTTCTCGGTTTCCAGGCCTTCGGCTGTCATGGCTGGGCGGCGTCCTTTCCCCTTGCCGGGTTGCTGCGCGCGATGCTCCTGCTGGCCCGAGTCTATGCCCCGGCCGAATCGGGCCGCGAGAGTTTCCCCACAAAGTTCTAGACATCAAACGTCTTACGTCTAACGTTAAGGGATGGCGACCACCTCTTCAGCACCCCCGGCCCTGGCAACCCCTTCGGCAAAGCCCCGGGCCGCCGTCGTCGCGGGCGTCATTGCCCTGGTGCTCATCGGACTGAACCTGCGGGCCGGGATCACGGGCGCTTCCGCCCTGCTGCACGACCTGCAGCAGGTCCTGGGCTACGGGCCGCTGGTCGCCTCACTCATCCCCTCGATTCCCACGCTGTGCTTCGCCGTGGCCGGGGCCGCGACGTCGTGGCTGACCGGGAAGGTCGGCGTCGAAAAGGCCATCCTGCTCGCCCTTGCCATGCTGGCAGGCGGGCTCCTGGTCCGGGGCATTCCCACCACCGGCATGCTGGTGGCCGGCACGGTGATTGGGATGTCCGGACTGGCTGTTTGCAACGTGTCCATGCCGTCCTTCATCCGGGAGCATTTCGCCGCCCGCACTTCGCTCATGACCGCCGTCTACACGGTGACCATGACCAGCGGCGCCACCGTCATGGCCGTGGTGGTAGTTCCCCTGTCGCAACTGCTCGGGTCGCCGTCGGCCGGGCTGGGCGCCATCGGGATCCTCGCCCTCTCCGCCTTTCTGGGCTTCCTGCCCGTGACGCTGCACGCCCACCGCAACACTGTCCGGAAATCCGCCGGGCACGTTTCCCCGTGGCCGCTGCTGCGCACCAAGACCGGCCTGCTGCTTACCGCCATCTTCACGCTGCAGGCGTTGCTGGCTTATGCCTTGCTCAGCTGGTTCCCCTACATGCTCACCACCATGGGCCTCAGCGCGGCGGACAGCGCCCTCATGTTCGGCGTCATGCAGCTGGTCTCGGTTCCGGCCGGCATGCTGCTGATCGCCATCGGTTCCCGGCCCCGGATGCTGCGTCCCGCCGTCTACCTGGCCACCCTCACCATGACGGCCGGCATTGCCGCGCTCCTGTTCCTTCCCGTCTCGCTGGCCGTCATCCCGGCGGTGCTGCTCGGCTTCGGCCTGGGCATCTTCCCCCTGGTCATGGTGATCATCAGCCGCAGTGGCCGGAACACCGCCGAGACAACGGCACTTTCCACGCTGGCGCAGTCCACCGGCTACCTCCTGGCCACCGTCGGCCCGTTCGGCATGGGCCTGCTGCACAGCGCCACGGGCAGCTGGATGCTGCCGCTGGCACTGCTCCTGGTCGTCGCCGTGGTGCAGATCGTGGTGGCACACCTGCTGAGCAGCGGCCGCACTGCCGGAGTGAGCGCCTCCGGACCCCGGGGTGCATCCGCGGGTGCATCCGCCGGTGCAGCCTCCCGTGGGGCCTCCGGGGCGAACGCCGGCGGAATGAAAGAATAGGACACCATGACCCTGAGCACGTCGCACCGCCCGCCGCTGGCGGACGAAGTCACTGCCAAACTCCGCGAAATGATCCAGACGGGCGAATGGCCGCTGCAGCAGCGCATCCCGTCCGAAACGGAGCTCATGTCCGGACTCGGAGTGTCCCGCGGGACGCTCCGTGAAGCCGTCAAGGCGCTGGCCCACAGCGGCATGCTCGAGGTCCGCCGCGGAGACGGAACCTATGTCCGCGCCACCAGTGAAATCTCCGGGGCTGCCCGCCGGCTCTACCAGGAACACACCAACGAACACGTCCTCGAGGTCCGCGTGGGGCTGGACACCCAGGCCGCGCGCCTCGCCGCCCGGAATGCCACACCCGACGACATCGCCGCCATGCGCGCGCTGCTCGCAGAGCGTGATAAGGCCTGGCACGCCGAGGATTACGCGGGCTGGGCGCGCGCCGACTGGGGCTTCCACGAGCGGCTGGCACAGGCCTCCGGCAATCCCCTGCTGCACGAGCTGTACGTCAGCTTTAGCGACGTCTTCCACGCCGACCTGCTGAAGCAGCACCTGCGCCCGGGCTTCAACGGCCTGCCGGACGCGGGCCACGGGGAACTAGTGGACGCCATCGAAGCGCATGACGGCAACGCGGCCGTGGCCAGCGTGCACCGGAACCTTAACTCCTGCTCGGAGTGGCTGCAGGAGTAACAGGCTTTCTCCTCAACAGGGAACATCAGTAGGCTTATCAATTAAGCCAGTCGTCTGATTGACCTGATGAGTAGGAGTTCCGATGGCCCGAACAGCCCGACCGTCCGAGCAGGATCGGCCCCAAGAGGTCATGCCCGGTCCTCTCACGCCCAGCACGGCGCCGCCGAAGAAAGAGCATAAACCGCCCCGGGAGCTGTGGTCCGACGCCCTCGGGAGGGTGGGAATCCGGTGCGCCCAGGTGCTCCTGATACTCGCCGTCGCCGCCGTGTCCGTGTACGGCCTTCTGCAGGTCCGGCTGCTGGTCATTCCGGTGCTGATCGCGCTGATCCTGGCCGCCGCGATCGGCCCGTTCGTCAATCTGCTGCGGCGCCGGGGAATGCGGGGCGGGGCCGCCACGGCCGTGGCATTCGTGGCCCTGCTGATCCTGCTGGCCGGCATCGGCACCGTGATCTACTTCTCCGTCCGCAGCCAGTGGACCGAGCTGGTCCAGCAGGCCTCCAACGGGCTCGACCAACTTGAGGACTTCCTCCTCTCGGGCCCCCTCGCCCTGGAGCGCGAGCAGCTGGACCAGGCCCGGGAAGGCGCCGTCCAGTTCGCCACCAGCAGCCAGGTCCGCTCCGGTGCCATCACCGGCCTGTCCATGGTCACGGAGTTCCTGGCCGGCGCGACCCTCATGGTGGTGATCCTGTTCTTCTTCCTCAAGGACGGCGCGAAGATCTGGAACTTCCTGCTGCGGCCGTTCTCCGGCGAACGGGAAGCCCGGCTGCGGCGCGTTGGCAAGCGGACGCTCGAGGTCCTGGGCGGCTACGTCCGCGGCACGGCCATCGTGGCACTGGTGGATACCGTGGCTATCGGCGCCGCGCTGCTGATCCTGCAGGTGCCGCTGGCCGTTCCGCTGGCCATCATCGTGTTCATCGGCGCCTTCGTTCCCCTTGTCGGGGCAACGGTGGCCGGGATCCTCGCCGCGCTGGTGGCTCTTGTCGCCAACGGACCGGTAGTGGCGCTGATCGTGGTGGCGGTGGTCATTGCGGTGAACCAGCTCGAAGGTGACCTGCTGCAGCCGATCGTCATGGGCAAGTCACTGCAGCTCCACGCCCTCGTCATCCTCATGGCCCTGACGGCCGGGACCATCCTGGCGGGGATCATCGGAGCCGTCCTGTCCGTGCCGCTGGCCGCCGTGGCATGGGCGATCATCCAGGTCTGGACCGCCGAGGACCCCCACCTCCAGGACATGAACCCCGACCTGCCGCCGGCAGACACCCAGCCGACGTAGCCACACCTGAGTCACCCAGCAGACGGAGGGTGGTACGCGCACGACGGCGGCCGGGCACCCAAGTGCCCGGCCGCCGTCGTGCGTTTATCCCCTAAGCGAAATGCCTCAACGCAGACCCTTGAACACATTCTTGGGCCGCTGCATCTCGCCGTGCTTGGCGCCGAGGACGATGACAGAGGCCGCGAAGGCCGGGATGGCCCACTGCAGCGCCTTCAGCTGCTTCTGCGCCGACTGCAGCTTGGCCGACGCGCCGGCACGGGGCTCGGTGGCGCCTTCGGCACCCTCGTCGGCCAGCTTGTCCACCTTCTTCCCCAGCATCCCTGCGTACAGGGTGACCGCAGCTCCCGCCACCGTGACGGCCGTCTTGAGCACGGTGTCCCGGGCGACGCCCTCCTGGCTTGCGATCCTGTCCTTGTTTTCCAGCGCAATGAACAGGTCCGCCAGCAGGTGGGTTCCGAAGGCAGCCGCCTGGACGGGAGCCCATCTCATCCAGCCCCGGCTCGAGAGACGCGTGCGCTCGGCCGGGTCCTTCGCCTCCGCGGCGGCCCCATTGAGGCCGACCGCACCCATCAGGGAGCCGCCAAACCAGGCCGCTGCCGTGAGGTCGTGTACTGACCGCGCAAAAAGATTTCCAGCCATGATGTCCTTCCTAATCACGAGAGATTCAATCCGGAGCAGTGGCTTCCGCGGACCCCGTATCCGGGTGCCCGCCAGCCCTACCAAAGACGTGGTCCCCACATGGTAAGCACACTTACTAACGTTACGGTAGCCCGTAATATCAACGGTTCTGTGCGTAAAATCAACGCCATGGGATCAACAGGAACACTCTTCGGCTGGGCATTCGGCGACTCCGAACGCGAGGACGACCAGGCGTACGTGGACGGGCTGAAGCGTGAGGCCCTGGCAAACGCCACGCAGACCGCCCAGAGCAAGGGCTTCGGCGTCGAGCCCGGTTCGGAGGCGTTCACCGTGCTCAGCGCGGGCGACGCCCTCGTGGACATCGAAACGGCACCGGACGACCTCGTGGTGCGCTGCACGGTGAGGCTCGTGGGCGAGGGCTCGGAGCGGATGCATGCGGAAGGGCCGATGAACGGCTAAGACGGCATAAAGGCCCGGGACCGGGCGCTGCGTAAACGGATAAGCGGAGGGCATGACAGACAGGGACTCGACGATCAGCGAGGCGGCCGACGCCGCGGAGGCTGCATCGAACACCAAGGCGCTCGACGTCGTCGCGCGCTCCGGTTTCGCTGTCATGGCCCTGCTGCACATCATTGTCGGCGCCATCGCGATTGCCCTGGCCTTCGGTCATCCCGGGGAGGCCGACCCCACCGGCGCCATCGAACAGCTGGCCGCGAACCCCTGGGGGCCGGCACTCATGTGGGCATGCATGGTGGGATGCGCCGGGCTTTCCCTCTGGCAGCTGAGCGAGGCCACTCTCCGGGCCCGCCACCTGCCCCGCAAGGAACGGATCGGGAAGCTGATTTCGTCCGGCTTCCTCGCGATCGCGTACGGCAGCGTCGGGCTGAGTTTCGCCGGCTTTGCAGTGGGGCTTCGCGGTGATTCCGGCGAGTCCACGCGGGACGTGAGCGCAGCGCTGCTCAGCAATCCGTTCGGCGGAGTGATCCTCAGTGCACTGGGTCTGACAGTGATCGGTGTGGGCATCTACTTCGTGGTGAAGGGCGTCCGGCGCCGGTTCAAGGAGGAGCTCCACTTTGACGGCAGCCGCCGGGGCAAACTCATCGACTCCCTTGGTGTAACCGGACACGTGGCCAAAGGCATCGCGTTGTTCCTCACCGGGCTCCTTTTCGCCATCGCGGCCGCCAAGCGCAGCCCCGAGGAATCCACCGGCCTCGACGGCAGCCTGAAGGCGCTGCGCGACCACGAATACGGCCCATACCTGCTGTTCGCGATCGGGGCCGGCTTTATTTGCTACGGAATGTTCGCCCTGGTCCGGTCAAAGTTCGGCAGGATGTAACTACGGGAAAGCTCTGGCTTTGGGAGGACGACGCATGAGTAGACGGTTCAGCGGTGACCCGGGCGGCGCGCCCAACCGCACATCCAACCGGGCGGCAGACCTCGCCGGCCGCGGCCTTGCCGCCGTTTTCCGGAGCCTCAAAGCAGTGCGCCCCGGACGGCCGATCCATCCGCGGGGCATCAGCCTGGTTGGGGAGCTGACGCTCACCGGCGCCGCGGGCCGCGCTGCCGCGGGGCTCCCGGCAGCCAGCGGGATCTCATGGCTCGACGACGCCGCAACGTACCGGGTGCGCGGACGGTTCTCTCGCTCTGTAGGCCTTCCGGAATCGCTGCCGGACATTCTGGGCCTGGCGCTGCGGACTTCGGGTGCTTCCGGTACTTCCGGCGCTTCCGGCGCCGGTGACCTTGATGCCTTTGGCGACAGTGCCGACGTCGGCGACGTCCTGTTCGCCTCGACCGGCTGGGGTGTGCCGGCCCGGTTCATGCTGGTGCCCAAGCTGGATGTCGGCACCGCCAGGTTCACCACGCTGATGCCGTACCGGGGGGCCAAGGGCCCCGTCCTTCTGGGGCTGCGCACGCTGTCCCTGCCCCCGCGCGCGACCGGGAGGGCAGACACCGGCGGTAACTTCAGGGAATCGCTGGCCACCGGAGACTGGACCCTGGCGCTGTCATACGCCACGCCGGCAGGCCGGTGGGTGCAGGCCGGCGTACTGCACCTGAGGGCCGCTGTTCCTGAAAGCGCAGCCGCGGCCTCCGGCGGCACGGCCAGGGCGGACACGCCCATCCGCTTCGATCCACTGAAGCACCCCCTGCCCGGGGCTGGAACGTATGCCTGGACGCGCCGGCTCCGGGAGCGCTCCTACCGTGCCGCCCGGCGCCCCGCTGCCCGCATGGTTGGTGCACCGGAACCTGCCGGCTCCACAGACCTGAACTCCGCCGTCCGGCGCCGGGGTTCGGCCGACGAAAGGAACAGCATGTCAACCGTCACGCAGGTCTTCAATTCACCGGCATCGGCAGTCTGGCGGGTGATAGCGGACGGCTGGCTCTATTCGGGCTGGGTGGTCGGTGCCTCACGAATCCGCGACGTGGATGCGCACTGGCCGCAGGTCGATACCCGGCTCCACCACTCGGTGGGCGCCTGGCCTCTGCTCATCGACGATTCGACGAAGGTGACGGCAGTGGAACCTGAGCGGCGGCTGGAGCTGATCGCACGGGGCTGGCCCCTCGGGGAGGCCAAGGTGGTCATCACCCTAGAAGACCTCGGCGAGCAGTGCCGGGTGACCATGGCCGAGGACGCGGTCCGCGGCCCCGGCTTGGCTGTTCCCAAGGCACTGCGGGATCCGCTCATCACGGTGCGCAACAAGGAAACCCTGCAGCGCCTGGAGCTCATGGCCGCCGGCGGCGCGGGGACTTAAGGCAATGTGGGCCCGCATCCAAGGATGCGGGCCCACATTCGTGGTAGTTAGGTGCTAGACGCTGGCGGCGATTCCGTCGCGGGAGATGGCGACCATGTCCTCGCGCGGCACCACCTTGATGCGCTCACGCACAACCTCAACCCCATGCGAGCCGCCGGCAGCGGTGGCCTCGGCGCCGAGGGCAAGTTCGTGGGCGTCCAGTGCCAGCCAGCCTTCCCAGGTGGTGTATTCCACGCCGCGGCTTTCGAGCAGTTCGACGACGGCGTCAGCAGCAGGTGCCTCGGCAACCGGCAGGTTCTCGCGGTCTTCCAGCAGGAACGTCACGGTCTCGAGGGCGTCACCCTTGGTGTGGCCGATGAGGCCGACCGGGCCGCGCTTGATCCAGCCGGTGGCGTAGACGCCGGGGACGTGCTCGCCGGAGGCGTCCAGGACGCGGCCGCCGGCGTTGGGAATGACGCCCTTCTTGTGGTCGAACTCGATTTCCGGCAGGGCGGAACCGAAGTAGCCGATGGCGCGGTAGACGGCCTGGACCGGGTAGTCAACGTACTCGCCGGTGCCGCGGGCGTTGCCCGTGCCGTCCAGCTCGGTGCGTTCAAACTTCATGCCGCTGACGCGCCCGGGGTTCTCGGCGTCGTCGTAAATTTCCACCGGGCTGTGCAGGAAGTGCAGGTGCAGGCGGCGGGAGGCCTTGAGCTCGGAGACGTCCTCGGGCTGCTCGGCGATCCAGTTGGTGAGCGTGCCGACCATGGTCTTGGTCTGGTTGTTGCTCTGGATCTGGCGGTCGGATTCCTCGTCGAACTCGAAGTCCTCGGGGTACAGGATGATGTCCACGTCCTTGGAGTGGGACAGTTCGCGCAGCTCCAGCGGGGTGAACTTGACCTGGGCGGGGCCGCGGCGGCCGAAGACATGGACGTCGGTGACGGGCGAGGCCTTCAGGCCGGCGTAGACGTTGTCCGGGATCTCGGAGACCAGCAGGTCGTCAGCGTGCTTGGACAGGACGCGGGCCACGTCGAGGGCCACGTTGCCGTTGCCGATCACGGCGATTTCCTTGGCGTCCAGCGGCCATTCGCGGGAAACGTCCGGGTGTCCGTCGTACCAGGACACGAAGTCGGCGCCGCCGAAGGAGCCCTCGAGTTCGATGCCCGGGATGTTCAGGTCGGCGTCCTTGATGGCGCCGGTGGCGAAGATGATGGCGTCGTAGTGTGCGCGCAGGTCCTCGATGGAGAGGTCTGTGCCGTAGTCCACGTTGCCAAAGAAGCGGATATCGCCGCGGTCCAGGACCTTGTGCAGGGCGTTGACGATGCCCTTGATGCGCGGGTGGTCCGGGGCCACACCGTAGCGGATCAGTCCGTAGGGCGCCGGGTAGCGGTCAAAGAGGTCGATGCTCACGGTCAGCTCGCCGCTCTTGACGGCCTCGCTCTTGGTGAGGATGTCCGCTGCGTAGACGCCGGCCGGGCCGGATCCGATGACGGCCACGCGCAACGGGCGGGCGGCGGTTCCTACGGTGGTGCTGGTTGACACGGCTGTGTTCCTTTTCTTCTGCATCGGTTGCTCCGTAGACGCCCTTTTGAACCTTCATAAGGGCAGTTATGGAGCAATCGATGGGTTTCAGGGGGTGAGAACGCGGGTGGTGCTTGTGCGGGGCTTGTTGGGGCTGGTGGTGCTGTAGTCAGCGGTTTTGAAGTGCGACGGCGCGAAAGGGCTGACGCGGACAACGTCACCGATGACGATCACTGCAGGATTGGCGACGCCGGCGGCCTCGGCCTGGTCGGCAATGGTGCCGAGGGTGCCGATCGTGACGCGCTGGTCCGGCAGGTAGCCGTTCTCCACGATACCAACTGGCGTGTCAGCGGGCAGACCGGCTTTGCCGAGGGCGGACGCGGACTCGCGCAGCTGGCCGACGCCCAT
Source organism: Arthrobacter sp. NPDC057009 (assembly GCF_042673905.1). Lineage (NCBI taxonomy): Bacteria > Bacillati > Actinomycetota > Actinomycetes > Micrococcales > Micrococcaceae > Arthrobacter > Arthrobacter sp. NPDC057009. The sequence goes on along the minus strand of NZ_JBHUSB010000019.1, from coordinate 65,328 downwards.
GAGCAGGACGACGGTGTGGTCGGGGCGGGCCGGCACCTCGGACAGTTCCTCGTGCCCGGTGACCACGCTGAAGCCCTTGGCCAGGCCGCGGTGCGTGACCGGGATGCCTGCGGCGGCGGGGACGGAGATCGCCGACGTCACGCCGGAAACAACTTCAACCTCGACGCCGTGCTGGCGGCAGTATTCCGCTTCCTCGCCGCCGCGGCCTAGGACGTAGGGGTCGCCGCCCTTGAGCCGGACAACTCGGTGGCCCTGCAGCGCCTCTTCGACGAGGATCCGGTTGATCTCCGCCTGCGGGACGGGGTGGTGGCCGGGGGTCTTGCCGACCTCGATGACGCGAACGTCAGGGGCAAGCTCATTGAGCAGTTCCCGCGGGCCGAGGCGGTCGGCAACCACGACTTCGGCCTGGCCGAGCAGCCGGCGGCCGCGGACGGTGATGAGGCCGGTATCGCCGGGGCCGCCGCCCACGAGGGCAACTGATCCGCGGTGGGCACGGCGGCGGCGGAGCGGCAGGTCGCCGGATTCCAGGGCGGTGGCGACGGCGTCGCGCAGGGCCATCGCACGGCGCGGGTCTCCCCCGGCGTTGACGGCGATCTTGACGTCGTCCACTTCAGCGACGGCCGGCGTCCAGGCGGCGGACGACTCGTGGTCGGAAGCATTGACGCACCAAACGCGCTGCGCTTCGGCGTCGGCGGCTACACGGGTGTCGACGGCGGGATCGCCGGTGGCGGTCTGGACGAACCAGACGCCGTCGACATCCTCCGAGCGGTAGGTGCGGGGCTCCCAAGTGAGCAGGCCGGCGTCGGCAAGTTCGCGGAGCGGTGCGGTGGCCTCGGGGGCGACCACGGTGACGCGGGCACCGGCGTCGAGCAGGCCCTTCGCGCGGCGCGCAGCAACGCGTCCGCCGCCCACCACCAGCACGGGGCGGCCGAGGAGGCGCAGCGCCGTGGGGTAAATGTCCTGAATTGCCATAAATCAACGGTAGGGCCGTGTTACGGACCCGGCCAACGGCGCGGAAACACCAGTTCACGCGAGGTAACGCTGCGTCACATTGGGATGAATTGTTGGCGTCCAGGGGGCCCAAAGCTAAGTGCTCCAGCTTCGCCCGGCAGCCGGGCAGCAAAAAGCCCGACGGCGGGACTCGCCGTCGGGCTTTCTGCTTCAGTGCGGAGTGTCAGCGGGTGCTGCCTGCCAGGAGGCCGCGGCGCTGGAGAAGGCGCTTCTCGATCGGGGCGAACACCAGCAGCTCGATGAGGATGCCCACGGCCAGGATCAGGAGGATCGCGGACATCACGATGGTCATGTCGGCGAGGTCGCGGCCCTGGTTCAGCATGGAGCCGAGGCCGAAGCCGATGGTGCCGCCCACCGCGATGATTTCCGCGGCCATGAGCGAACGCCAGGAGAACGCCCAGCCCTGCTTGAGGCCGCTGAGGTACCCGGGCAGCGCCGCGGGCAGGATGATCTGCACGGCCATCTGCAGCCGTGAAGCGCCAAGGACGGTGCCCACGCTGCGGTACTGCGGCGGGATCTGGTCCACGCCGGAGATCAGGCCGTTAATGATGGAAGGGATGGCGCCCATGAACACCACGAAGTACACCGTGGCGTCGGTGAGGCCGAACCAGATGATGGCCGCGGGGACCCAGGCGACCGAGGGCAGGACCTGCAGCCCCGAAATCAGCGGGCCGAACGCCCTGCGCAGCGGCGCCACCTGGGCCAGGAGCAGACCGATCGGCGTGGCGATCGCGACGCTGATCAGGAATCCCAGTAGCCCCCGCTGCAACGAGGTCCAGACAGCTTCCTGCAGTGATCCCTCAGCCCACAGCGTGCCGAACTGCTCAAGCACATCCATGGGGCCGGGCACCTGGTCGCGGCGCTTGAGGCCGAGCGACACATAGAACTGCCAGATGATGATGAGCACCACCACGGCGGCAACCGGCAGCAGGATCCGGCTCCAGTCCGCGCGTGCCTTGCGCACAGCGTCGGACTGCAGGGAATCAAGCCCGGATTCCAGCTCACGCAGGTCGGCCGAGCCCGTGGAGGACCGGGTCAGCGCAGCATGCACCTTTTCACCCGTAGACGAAGACGCAGCGCCGGATGCCTCGACAGGCTCGGCCACCGGTGTCTCGACGGGTTCAGCCACGGGAGATGAATTACTTGGCATGGCGGCGGATCTCCTCTCGCAGCCGGGCGGTGATGACCCCGGTCAGCTGTCCGGCAAGACCGGCGTCGGTACGGTGTTCTTCGGTGACTTCCCATTCCTGCACCACGCGGCCGGGCCGGGATGACAGCAGCAGGACGCGCTGGCCGAGCCGGACCGCCTCGCGGACGTTGTGGGTCACAAAGACGATGGTGCGTCCGGTTTCCTTCCAGATGCGCTCAAGTTCGTCGTGCAGCAGGTCGCGGGTGATGGCGTCGAGGGCGGCAAACGGCTCATCCATGAGGAGCAGCTGGCGGTCCTGCGCGAGCGAGCGGGCCAGAGCCACGCGCTGGCGCATGCCGCCGGACAGCTCGTGCGGGCGGCGGTCCGCGGCCTCGCCCAGGTGGACCAGGTCCAGCAGTTCGGCGGCCTTCACTCGCCGCTCGGCCTTGCCCACGCCGCGCAGCTTCAGCGCCAGCTCGACGTTCTCGCGCGCGGTGAGCCACGGGAAGAGGGCGGAGTCCTGGAACATGAAGGCGGCGCCGTCGCTGGGCACCTCAAGGGCGCCCGACGTCGGGAGCTCCAGTCCCGCCATGATGTTCAGCAGGGTGGACTTGCCACAGCCGGACGCACCGAGGAGAGCGACGAACTCGCCCTTGCCGATGGTGGCGTTGACGTCGTCCAGCACCGGGGCGCCTTCGCCGAAGCGCTTGCCCAGGTTCTCCAGTACGACTGGCATGGTCCCGTCCTTTGTTCGTGTGCGTTACGTGCGGCGGTTGCAGTGCGTCCGGGCTAGTCCCGGCCCAGCCCTGCAGCCGAGGCTTTTTCCATGGACACTGCGTTCAGCGCCCGGAGGTTGAAGAGGCCGTTGAGGTCGGCCTGCTTGGTGGTGCCGGCATCGACGCCGTCCTGCAGCAGCTTCTGGTACGTTCCGGCCAGCGGGTCCACCGTGAACACGATGTTCTTCAGCGAGCGGTCGATGACGTTCTGCGCCAGTGCCTTGCCGGCATCCTGTTTGAGGGCGGCATTGACGACGGCGGCCTTCTCTGCGGAGGGGGTGTCGTTGAGCCACTTCACCGCGTCCACGTGGCCCTTGAGGAGGGCTTCCACGGTCTGCGGGTGCTCGGCGGCGAACTTCCTGTTCACGATCAGGATCGTGGTGGGGAACTCACCTGGCTTGCCGGTCAGCGACCCGTCCCACAGGTCCTTCTCGTCCACCAGGACCTTCGCCCCGGCCTGGAGCACCAGGCGGGAGGCCCACGGCTCGGGCACCCACGCGCCGTCGAGCTTGCCGTCCTGGAACAGCTTCAGCGTCTGCGCGTTTTCGGTGGGGTTGATCGCAACGTCCCCGCCGCCGTCGGGAGTGGTTTCATAGCCCTGCTCGCCCAGCCAGGCGCGCAGCGCCACGTCCTGGGTGCCGCCCAGCTGCGGGGAAGCCAGGGTCTTGCCCTTCAAGTCAGCCGCGCTCTTGATCTCCGGCTTAACCACCAGCTGCGCCCCGCCCGACGCTGCGCCGGCGATGATGCTGACGGATTCGCCCTTGCTCTTGACGAAGGAGTTGATGGCCGGGTTAGGGCCAATGTACGTGGCGTCGATCGCGCCGGCGTTCAGGGCCTCGATCGCGGCCGGGCCGGCGTTGAACACCTGCGTGCTCAGCCTGGTCTCGCCCAGGCTCTTCGCAATGAGACCCTGTTTGACGCCGACCAGCGCCGGGGCGTGCGTGATGTTCCCGAAGTAGCCCAGCTTCAGCTCGTCCGCCGGGGCGGCCGCGGCGTTCGGGGCGGCCAGGGCGTTGGAATCCCGGGCCACAGCTGACGCAACAACGGCTCCCACGCTGATCAGCAGGACGAGGCCGACGGCCAGCGCGACTTCCAGGGCACGGCGGCGCTTGGGCGTCTGGCTTTCGCCGGCCACAATGCGGGTCATGCCCGGCCTGGGAGTACTCATGGATTCACCATAGGGACTCGCCTAAACGGGGTTCAATGAAGCGGAAACCCGGGGTCACGCAGGTTCATGCAACGTCACATTCGGCCACAAAAAACAGCGTGCTGGTGCCCCCACTACGTCTCGCGGGCTAATCCCCCTTGACATTGACGAGCTGACGCAACCGGTGCCGCACCTTCACCAGGTCTGCGGCGTCGTGCATCACCTGGTCGATGGGCTTGTAGGCTGCCGGGATCTCGTCGATGAACGCTTCCGTGGCCCGGAACTCGATGCCGTGCATGGCTTCCTTCAGCTGGGCCAGTGAGAAGGCCTTGCGTGCGGCGTTGCGCGAATACTCCCGGCCGGCACCGTGCGGCGAGGAGTTCAGTGAGGCGGTGTTGCCAAGCCCTTCCACCACATAGGACGCCGTCCCCATGGACCCCGGAATCAGGCCGGGATCACCCGCCTCCGCCTTGATGGCGCCCTTGCGCGACACCCAGACCGACTTTCCGTAATGCGTTTCCTGCTGGGTGAAGTTGTGGTGGCAGTTGATCCGCTCCTTCTCCTTGACCGTTCCGCCGACCCAGTCACTGAACTGGCGGATGACGCGGTCCATCATCTCCTCACGGTTCAGGAGGGCGAAGTGCTGGGCCCACCGGAGCTCCTTGATGTAACGCGTGAACTCCGGCGTGCCCTCCTCCAGGTAGGCGAGGTCCGGGTCTTCCAGCGTGATCCGTTTGTCGCGGGCCACGCCCTGCGCCACCCGGATGTGGTGCTGCGCGATCTTGTTGCCGACGCCTCTGGAGCCGGAATGCAGGAACAGCCAGACGGCGTCGGTCTCGTCCTTGCAGACCTCGATGAAGTGGTTTCCGGAGCCAAGCGAACCAAGCTGCAGCTCCCACTTCGCCACGTACTGCGCAGGGTTGAATCCGGCCTTTTCGGCGCGCCGGTGCAGTTCGGCGATGCGTGGCTCCGCAGTGGACGTCACCTTCCGGTTGTTGTGGCCGGCGGAGAGCGGGACGGCTCGCTCGATCGCCTCACGCAGCGGCTTCCGGTCCCGCGGGAGGTCCTTGAGGGTGTACTGGGTCCGCACGGCGATCATGCCGCACCCGATGTCCACCCCGACGGCGGCCGGAATGATCGCGCCCAGCGTCGGGATGACGGATCCCACCGTTGCACCCTTGCCCAGGTGCGCATCCGGCATTAGCGCCAGATGGGGGTAGATGAAGGGCAGGCGGGACGTGGTCAGGGCCTGTTCGCGGGTCTTGTCATCCAGGATTGACGCCCAGTTGATGAGCCGGCCGGTGATGGTTTCCATGCTGCGCCTCCTACTGGATGAACGGGGACTAACGTAGGTTCAAGGCTAAACCCCGGGCCTCGCACAAGGACCAGTCCCCACGAAGGAGATGCAAGCATGGTGAACGTCGAAACCGAGATCCTCATCCGGCGGCCGCGGGAAGAGGTGGCGGAGTACGCCGCGAACCCCGACAACGCCCCGGAATGGTACGACAACATCCACTCTGCCCAGCGCCTGTCGGCCGGACCGATCGACGTCGGATCCAAGGTGGCCTTCACCGCCAAGTTCATGGGCCGGGACCTGAACTACACCTACGAACTCGTCGAGTACGTCCCGGGCGAGAAGCTCGTGATGCGCACCGCCCAGGGGCCCTTTCCGATGCAGACAACCTATACCTGGGCGGAAATCGCTGGCGGAACCCGGATGACGCTGGGCAACAGCGGCCAGCCGTCCGGTTTCTCGAAGCTCGCAGGTTTGCTTATGCCGCCGATGATCCGCAGGGCGACCCGCAAGGACCTGCAAAAGCTCAAGTCGATCCTGGAAGGCGACGCGGCGCTTTAACCGCCGCCCCTTAACCGCCGAAGCCGCCGGAATGCAGCGAGGCCGCCGTACAGATACGGCGGCCTCGTGGCATTCCGGCGGGTTCGCGGAATCAGATGCTGTAGCGCTCGTCCTCGTGGTCGCCCGGGTGGTCCTTGACCAGGCCGGCGGCGAGGGTGTTGCCGTCGATCGGGTCGATCACCAGGAACGCGCCCGTGCGGCGGTGGTGCAGGTAGTTCTCGAGCGGCAGCGGGGCGGCGAGCCGGAGCTGCGCGTGCCCGATGTCGTTGAGCTCCAGGCTGGAGGCACCCTCGAGGTTGAACGTGGCCAGGTCCAGCTTGCCGCTGACGCTGCGGACCAGGGCCTGAACGGTGCGGGTACCGTGCTTGACCAGGACCTTGGCGCCCTCGCGGAGCGGCTTCGGGGACAGCCAGCACAGCTGCGCGTACAGGTCGGCCGAGGATTCGCGGACGGTGCCGGCGGCGGCGATGGTGTCACCGCGGGCGACGTCGAACTCGTCGGCCAGACGGATCGCCACGGACTGCGGGGCTGAGGCTTCCTCCAGCGAGGCGCCGGCGAAGTCGATGCCCGTGACCGTGGTGGTGCGGGGGTCCTGTCCGGGGGTCAGCACGCTGACCTGGTCCCCCACCTTCACGGAGCCTTCGGTGATCTGACCGGCGTAGGCGCGGTAGTCGCGGTACGCCTCGACGTCGAGCCCGGCGGCAACGGCATCCGGCGCCAGCGCGCCCTGCGGCCGGATGACCAGCTGCACGGGGAAGCGGAAGCTCTCCAGGTGGCTTTCCAGTTCGTCGGCGGCGGGCAGCGTCTCGAGCACCTCGAGCAGCGCCGGCCCGGTGTACCAGGGGGTGCGCTCCGAACGCTCCACCACGTTGTCGCCGTCGAGCGCGGAAACCGGAACCACCAGCAGGTCGGAAATGCCATCGGAGCCGAGGCCCAGCTCGCGGCCCACCTGCTGCACGTCGGCCTCGATCTCGCGGAAGACGGACTCGCTGAAGTCCACGAGGTCGATCTTGTTCACGGCCACGATCACGTGGGCCACGCGCAGCAGCTGCAGCACGGAGAGGTGCCGGCGGGTCTGCTCCAGGACGCCCTTGCGGGCGTCAATGAGTACGACGACGGCATCCGCGGTGGACGCGCCGGTCACCGTGTTCTTGGTGTACTGCACGTGCCCGGGGCAGTCCGCGAGGATGAAGCTGCGGCGGTCCGTGGCGAAGTAGCGGTAGGCCACGTCGATGGTGATGCCCTGCTCGCGCTCGGCACGCAGGCCGTCGGTCAGCAGTGCCAGGTCGATGCCGCCCTTGTCGCCGCCGAAGCCGCGGTCCGAGGAGGTGCGGGCAACGGCCTCAAGCTGGTCGGCGAGGATGGCCTTGGAGTCGTGCAGGAGGCGGCCCACCAGAGTGGACTTCCCGTCGTCGACCGATCCTGCGGTGGCAAAGCGGAACAGCGAAGCGGAAGCGAGCGGAGCCTCGTCCAGGAGCGCCGCGGCGCGGGCGGTGTCAATGTCGGTAGTCATTAGAAGTAGCCGTCCTTCTTGCGGTCTTCCATGGCGGCCTCGGAGATGCGGTCATCCGCACGGGTGGCGCCACGTTCAGTGATGGTGGAGGCGGCAACTTCGATCACGACGTCGCGCACGGTGGCGGCAGCCGACTCAACGGCGCCGGTGCAGGACATGTCACCGACGGTCCGGTAGCGGACGGTCTTGGTGACGACGTCCTCATGCGGCAGCGGCTGGGAAACCTCGCCCACCGCACGCCACATGCCGTCGCGGGCGAAAACCTCGCGGTCGTGGGCGTAGTACAGACCCGGAAGTTCGATGTTTTCGCGCTCGATGTAGCGCCACACGTCCAGCTCGGTCCAGTTGCTGATGGGGAACGCGCGCACGTGCTGGCCCACGGTGTGGCGGCCGTTGTACAGGTTCCACAGTTCGGGGCGCTGGTTGCGCGGGTCCCACTGGCCGAACTCGTCGCGCAGGCTCAGGATGCGCTCCTTGGCGCGGGCCTTGTCCTCGTCCCGGCGGCCGCCGCCGAAGACGGCGTCGAACTTGTGGGACTGGATGGCGTCCAGCAGCGGGACGGTCTGCAGCGGGTTGCGGGTGCCGTCCGCACGCTCTGCCAGCTCGCCGCGGTCGATGAACTCCTGGACGGAGCCGACCACGAGCTTCAGCCCCAGCCGCTCCACCGTCCGGTCGCGGAAATCGATGACCTCGGGGAAGTTGTGGCCGGTGTCCACGTGCAGCACGGGGAAGGGCACCTTGCCAGGCCAGAACGCCTTGGTGGCCAGGTGCAGCATGACCACAGAGTCCTTGCCGCCGGAGAACAGCAGCGCCGGCTTCTCGAACTCGGCGACAACCTCGCGGATGATATGGATCGCTTCAGATTCGAGGGTGTCCAGGCTGGAGAGGCGCGTGGATTCAGCGGCGTCGGTCACCAGGGTGGACTCCTCAGTCAGGAAAGTGCTCATACGTGTAGTCCGCATTCTGTCTTGTTGGTTCCTGCCCAGCGGCCGGCGCGGGGGTCCTCGCCGGGAGCCACCTTGCGGGTGCAGGGCTGGCAACCGATGGACGGGTAGCCCTGGGACAGGAGCGGGTTGACGGGCAGGAGGTTGTCGTCGGAGTACTGGACCAGCTGGTCGAACGTCCACGCGGCCATCGGGTTGACCTTGACCAGGCCGTTCTTTTCGTCCCAGGACACCAGCGGGGTGTTGGTGCGCGTAGGGGCCTCGTCGCGGCGGACGCCGGTGAACCAGAGTTCGTACCCGGCCAGGGTGCGCTGCAGCGGGGCCACCTTGCGGAGGGCGCAGCACTGGGCGGCGTCGCGGGCGAAGAGGTCCTTGCCCAGCAGGCGGTCCTGCTGCTCCACGGTGTTCTCGGGAAGCACGTCCACCACGTTGACGCGGAGGTTCGCGGCCACCTCGTCGCGCGTGGCGTACGTCTCCGGGAAGTGGTAGCCGGTCTCCAGGAACAGGACGTCGACGCCGGGAAGCTGGTCCGCGACCAGCGCCGGCAGGACGGCGTCGGCCATGGAGCAGGCAACGGCGACGGCGGGCATGTCGAAGTTGCGCTCGACCCAGGCGATGACGTCGCGGGCCGGGGCGTCCCAGCCGAGCTCGGCGGCGCCGGCCTCGGCGAGGGCCTTCAGCTCCTCATTGGAGCGCTTGACCTGGACGTTCGTCACTGCAGTGCCTCCTCGTCTGCTGCATGCGCCCATTCGGCGAAGGTCTGGCCTTCGGCGCGGTCGGCCACGAACCGGCGGACAACACGTTCGACGTAGTCGGGCAGGTCGGCGACGTAGACCTTCAGGCCGCGGACTGTGCGTCCCAGGCCGGCCTCGTCACGTTCGGTGGAAGCCAGCCCGCCGCCCAGGTGGACCTGGAAACCGGGGCTGGGGTCGCCGTCGGGCGTGGGAAGCATCATGCCCTTGAGCCCGATGTCCGCGGTCTGGATGCGGGCGCAGGAGTTGGGGCAGCCGTTGATGTGCAGCGACAGGGCCTGCGGGAGCTGGCCGCTGTCCGCCAGGTCAGCGAGGCGGCGCTCCAGCTCGGCAACGGCAGTGGCCGCGGTGACCTTCGTTTCCACGATGGCCAGCTTGCAGAACTCGATGCCTGTGCAGGCAATGGTGCCGCGGCGGAACACGGACGGGCGGGCGGACAGGCCCAGGGCGTCCAGCCCGGCCACGAGCGGTTCCACCTCGTCCTTGGGGACGTCCAGCACCACGAGCTTCTGGTGCGGGGTGGTGCGCAGGCGGCGGGAACCGCTGGCCTCGATGGTGTCCGCGAGCTTCACCAACTGCGAGCCGGACAGGCGGCCGGCAATGGGGGTGGCGCCGATGAAGAACTTACCGTCCTTCTGCTCGTGCACGCCCACGTGGTCACCCGGGGTGGACGGCTTGGGTGCGGCGGGGCCGTCAGCCAGCTTGTAGCCAAGGTATTCGTCCTCGAGAATCTGGCGGAACTTCTCCGGTCCCCAGTCGGCCAGCAGGAACTTCAGGCGGGCCTTGGTGCGCATGCGGCGGTAACCGTAGTCGCGGAAGATGCTGGTGACACCCAGCCACACATCCGCGGCCTGCTCGGGCGTGACGAAGGCGCCAAGGCGCTTGCCCAGCATCGGGTTGGTGGAGAGGGCACCGCCTACCCACAGGTCGTAGCCCACGCCGAGTTCGGGGTGGCGGACGCCGACCAGGGCGCAGTCGTTGATCTCGTGCACCACGTCCTGGCTGGGGTGGCCGGTGATGGCGGTCTTGTACTTGCGCGGCAGGTTGGACAGCAGCGGGTTGCCGATGAACCGCTCCCCCAGCTCTGCGATGAGCGGGGTGGGGTCGATGATCTCGTCCTTGGCGATGCCTGCCACGGGCGAACCGAGGATGACACGCGGAACGTCGCCGCATGCCTCGGTGGTGGACAGGCCGTTGCTCTCCAGGCGGCGCCAGATCTCGGGGATGTCCTCCACGCGGATCCAGTGCAGCTGGATGTTCTGGCGGTCGGTCAGGTCGGCCGAGTCCCGGGCGAAGTCCACGGAGATCTGGCCGATGACGCGCAGCTGCTCGGTGGTCAGCGCACCGCCGTCGATCCGGACGCGGAGCATGAAGTACTTGTCCTCGAGCTCGTGCGGCTCAAGCGTTGCGGTCTTGCCGCCGTCGATCCCCTGCTTGCGCTGGGTGTACAGGCCCCACCAGCGGAAGCGGCCGTGCAGGTCCTGGCCGGGGATGGCGTCGAAGCCTTCCTTGGCGTAGATGGACTCGATACGCTCGCGGACGTTGAGGCCGTCGTCTTCCTGCTTCCAGGTTTCGTTGGCGTTAAGCGGGGTGGGTCCGTCCACCTTCCACTGGCCGTGAGGCTTGGCGGCGGGGCGGGAGGCACGGGCGGGGCGCGCGGGCTTGTCCGTGGACGCTCCGGCTAGAGCTGTATCAGTCATGCATCGACTGTAGAGCCGCGCCGAAACACGTCACAAAGGCCCGGAAATGCTAAGTCACCTAAAGAAACATTTCGTCATGACTCGCCGGGAGGCCTTGAACGGCGGGGCCTCGCTGTGCTTCGGGCGGCGTCCGTTTCAGGGCCGCTCTAAGAGGTGACGGCGTAGGCCGCCAGGGCGGCGTCGTACCGCTCCAGCGCGATCTCGGCGAGCACGGGCGAAGGCAGCAGCGGCTCGGTCACCAGGTCCGCCCCGGCCTTGGCGAGCTGGTCGTGGAAGAAGCCCGGCGCCAGGAGGTACGAGGCAACCACCACGCGGCCGCCAACGCTCGCGCCCCCTGCCGACTCCCCTGCCCCGGCGCCGCCCGCGGCCTCCTCGCGGAGCATGGCCACGGCTTCGGGGACGGACGGCTTGGCCGAGGCACCGTACGCCGGGACGATCCGGTTGGAGCGCAGCGCCTGCAGCTGTCCGGCCAGCTCCTCGACGCTGAGCGCTGCGTTCGGATTGGACGAACCAGCGGCGGCGAGCACGATCGCGTCATTGTCCGTAACCCCGGCCTCCCGCAGCCGCTGGTCCAGCAGGGCGGCGAGGCGCGGGTCCGGCCCCAGCGGCGCCGCGGCCACCGTGCCCGGCCGGCTCTTCACGGCCTTGGCGATGTCCACCTTCACGTGGTAGCCCACGCTGAGCAGCAGAGGAACGACGACGGCGGAGGCGCCGGCGGAGGCGCCGGCGGCGCCCTGCCCGCCGGCGGTTTGGGGTGCTGCGGCCTGGAGTGCGGCACCAGAGGTGGCGGCAGCACCGCCGTCGGACGCTGCCGTGTCCGCGGGAAGCCCGGCGACCACGTCCACCAGATCGGGCTGCTGGACGTCCACATACGCCTCGCGGACGTCGAGCCCCGGGCGCAGCGCGGCAATGGCGTCGCGGAGCGCATTGACCTCGGCGGCTCCCTGCGCATTGGAGGTCCCATGGGCACAGGCGATCATGATCGGGCTATTCATAGGGGCTAGCGTAACGTTGGAGCTGCACTGTCCGCCCCCTGAAGTTTGCCGGGACGCTCCATGACATTCTCTTTTGACATCGCCCTGGCATGGCTGGACCTGGCGGGCATCTTCTTTTTCGCGGTGTCCGGATCGCTGCTCGCTGCGCGGAAGCAATTCGACCTCCTCGGATCCCTGCTGCTCGCCTCCCTGGTCTCGCTGGGCGGCGGTGTGATCCGCGACATCATCCTCAGCGCCGGCCCGCCCGCGGTGTTCAGCAACCCGGCGTATCTGGTGCCGCCGCTGCTGGCCACCGGGCTGGTCTACTTCCTGTTCTCCAGCGTGCAGCGCTACACCTCGCTCCTCACGCTGTTCGACGCCGCCGGGCTGGCCCTGTTCTGCATCACCGGGACACTGAAGGCGCTGTCATTTGGAATGAACCCCATCTCCGCGGTACTGCTCGGGGTAACGACGGCGGTGGGCGGCGGCCTGCTGCGGGACATTACAGCCAACGAGGTGCCCCGGCTCTTCGATGCCCGGGACCTCTACGCACTGCCGGCCTTCCTGGGTGCCGCCCTCACTGCGATCTTGTGGGAGCTGGACGCGTTCAATCCGATCACGGCATGCGTTGTGGCGGCCTTGGCCTTCACTTTCCGGGTGGTGGCGTGGCGCCTTTCCTGGCGCATTCCGCTGGCGGTCCGCGGGTGGTACCGGCTTGGCCTGGAACCCGGAAATTCACGGCCCCGGGATTAGCTAGGATAAATGCCATGACTGACATGTTCCTCGAGAAGTTCCGCGCGCTGGTCCCGAAGTATCTCGAAGACGAATGGCAGGAAGAGGACGGGCTGACCGCCGAGGAACTGGACGCGGAGCTCGCCGACCACCAATTCACCATCCCCCTGGTGTTGCGCGAGTTCTACCTCGCGATCGGCGGCTGTGAGGACCTCATGGAGGCCTACCACTACTTCTGGGATCCCGAGGAACTCGAAGTGGATGACGAAGGCTTCCTTATGTTCCTCGAGGACGAGGAAGAGAACTTCACCTGGGGCTTCCGCGTGGGCGATCTCAGCATCCCGGACCCCATCGTGTACCGCCGGAACAACATCCGCGGGCAGTGGAAGAGCGAGGAAGGCACCTTCTCGGAGTTCGTCTTCGACATGTTCGACTGGGCCTTCAACGACGAGGACTAGGTTTTTCGGTTTCTTCCTCCGTCCCGACCCTGTTTGACCTCCTGGCGGCCGTGACACGCCGCAAACGTCCGCGTGTTTCGGCCCTGCGCCCGGCAAAGAGGGTCACGACGGCGGAGTCCTGCCCTACCAGTGGTTGGGCGCAAACCTGCCCGTTGCCCACAGGTGCAGCACGGCGCGGATCTCATCCACCATCGCCTTTGGCTGGTGGACCACATCGTCATAGAAGTAGTGCAAAGTAAGGTGGCCCCCGAGCATGCCCGCTTTGTTTCTTCTGTGATCCTTCTTGATCTGCTTGGGTTCGAAGTGGCTCGATCCATCCAACTCGACCGCCAGGCATTCCTCCACGAGGCAGTCCACCTCCCCCACGCCCGGGAGGTCCACGTGCATTCTCACCTTGAGGCCCGCACGAACGAAATGGGTATGCGCCAGCACCTCCAGGAGGGAATCTGCCCGGGGAATCAGGAGGTCCAGCACCGCGCGGGCACGGCCGTTCCTGTTCCCGATGAGTTTCTTCCTCAGGAAACTGACCGAGATCTGTCCTGTGCCGGTGGCGGACTGCACCATGACCAGGGCTTCGAGCTCCGGCAGGCATCTCAGTGCGTGCAGGAGTACGTCCGCCAACGCAGCCACGGGGTACGCCAGCGTGGCTTCGTGAACGCACGCCCCGTGGTCAATCACTCCCTGCTTCGGCACACCGTTACCGCAGCTTAGGTGCAGGGCCTGGGGCGGATGAAGGACCCACAGACCATAGAAGCGTCCGGCCGAGACGCACGTCAGCTGCCCGTTGGCCCTGAAAGCGGCAAGAAGGTCGCGGTCCGCCTTAAACACTGCGTACACACCCCGCTGCGGACGGTACAGGCGGCCGGCAGCCACCGAAGCATCCAAACTGGATCCGCTGGAAGCCCGCCCGCAGGATGTCGCTTCTCCTGGCCACACCGCCGCGGCGGGCAAGGAAGAGTTCAAGGTCCATGACTTAAAGGTGGCCGTGCACCGGAGTCGCGGGCAGCCTTGGGCTTCGCCATGTAGACAATTATTGGCCGGGCCGCCGTCCCGACCCGTTTTGAGGCGTGAAACCTGCCAGAAGCCCCATATCGCGGCGTGTCTTCCACCCTCCTGAGCCAAAGAAGGTCACGACGGCGGGCACCGGGTCACAAAAGTGTGTGACACGCCGATTAACAAAGGACTTTGCAGATATGACAAACCTGTCATAGAGTGTTTCTGGGTCCACTGAATGCCTCCGGTGGATTTGATGCGAACGGAGAGACGGCCCCGGTTCCGCGCAGCGTATGACTCGTGACGCTGCGCAGAACCGGGGCCGTTCCGCATCTGCAGGCCCGGCTTCTGCAGACCGGGTTAAACAAGGAAGGCCCGGCACCTTGGGGGCGGGCCTTCCTTGGCGGGTCTGAAGCCGCAATACGCTAGCTGGCGCGGTCCACCACGGCGCGCGCGAAGCTGGACAGCGAGGCCTTCACCACGCCCTCCGGAAGCGGGGCCAGTGCGGCGATGGCGTCATCCGCCCAGGCGCGGGCCACCACCCAGGACTCCGCCGTGACCGGGTGCTCACGCAGCCCTGCGACGGCTTCGGCGAGGGCCTCGTCGGAGGAGAGGTCGCCGTCGATGAGCTTGAGAAGCTCGACGGCGGACTGGTCGCCGCCCGCTGCGGCGTTGCGGAGCAGCAGCACGGGCAGGGTGGGAACGCCTTCGCGCAGGTCCGTGCCCGGGGACTTGCCGGACTTGACCTTGACGCCCGTCACGTCGATGACGTCGTCCGCGAGCTGGAACGCCACGCCCACCTTCTCGCCGTACTCCACCAGGACCTGTTCGTAAGCCTCGTCGGCGCCGGAGAAGATGGCACCGAACTGCCCGGAGGCCGCCACGAGGGAGCCGGTCTTGTCCGCGATCACGGAGAGGTAGTGCTTCACCGGGTCCTCATCCGGGCGGGGCCCGACGGTTTCGTGCAGCTGGCCCAGGCACAGCCGCTCGAAGGTCCTGGCCTGGATGCCGAGCGCGCGCGAGCCCAGCTCGGACACCAGGATGGAGGCGCGGGCGAAGATGAGGTCGCCGGTGAGGACAGCCACGGAGTTGCCCCAGACCTCGTGGGCCGTGGGGGCGCCGCGGCGGAAGGGCGCCGAGTCCATGACGTCGTCGTGGTACAGGGTGGCAAGGTGCGTCAGTTCAACCACGACGGCGGCCTGCACCACGGCGGGCAGGGATGCGTCGCCCAGGTGGGCGCAGAGCAGGGTCAGCAGGGGGCGGATGCGCTTGCCGCCGGCTTCCACGAGGTGACGCGACGTTGCGTCAGCCAGGGGGTCGGAGTTGGCGATTGCTTCGCGGAGCTTCTTCTCCACCCGGGCAAGGTTGGTGGTGATGGCAGGACCCAGGTCGGGGTCTTCCGCGATGGCCGCAAAGCCTGCCGGCAGCTGCAGCCCGGTGGCGATGGCGGTGGTGTTGAGGCTGGGTTCGGAGTCCGGCAGGCCGTGCCCGGCGTGCGTCCAGCTGTGGTTCGCGGAGTTGGTCACGGGTTAACCCTAACTTTTTGTTGCGGAAACCGCTGATTTGGGGCCGGCGGGGGCAAGGGCAGAGGTGTTGGACGTGGCGGGAACCAGCAGTTCGAGCACGCGGATCACGCGGTCCTCGAAGCCCTTGGCCGACGGGTCGGTCAGGTTGGCCAGCAGACGGACCACGAAGCGCATGAGCACGGGGATGGGCATCCCTGTCCGCAGCGCGAGCTTCATGACGGCGGGCTTGCCGATCAGCGTTGCGAAGGCTCGGCCCAGCGTGAAGTGGGATCCCCACTGTTCACGCACATAGTCCTCGTACCCCGCGAGGCGGGTATCGGCGTCGGACGCGTTCCAGCCACCGGAAGCGACCCGCCCAGCGGCATCGATGATGAATTCGGCCGCGAAGCGGGCGGACTCCATGGCGTAGGAGATGCCCTCGCCGTTGAACGGGGACACCATGCCGCCGGCGTCGCCGAGGAGCAGCAGGCCAGGCGAGTAGTGCGGTGTGCGGTTGAAGCCCATGGGGAGGGCGGCGCCGCGGATCTCCCCCACCTGGTTTTCGGGCGTGAAGCCCCACTCGGAAGGCATGCCGGCGGTCCACTCGCGGAGCACCTGCTTGTAGTCCAGCTTGCCGAACTCCTTGGAGGAGTTGAGGATGCCCAGGCCCACGTTGGAGGTGCCGTCGCCGACGCCGAACACCCAGCCGTACCCGGGCAGGAGCTTGCCGTCGCGGCCTGGAAGTTCCAGCCAGCCTTCCATCCAGTCGTCGTCGTGCCGCGGACTCTGGAAATAGGTGCGCACCGCAACGCCCAGCGGCCGGTCGTCGCGCTTCTGGATGCCGAGCGAGACGGCGGTGCGCGTGGAGTTGCCGTCAGCGGCAAGCACGACGTCGGCACTGAAGTCGAGCGTCTCCCCCGTCTTCCGTCCGGACTCGTCAAGGACCGCAGCGCGCACCCCGGTCACGCGGCCGTCACCGTTGCGCAGCGCCTCGATGACGCTGTGGCGTTCCAGTACGGTGGCGCCGGCGGCCTGGGCGTGGCGGGCCAGTTCCTCGTCGAAGCCGAGCCGGGTGCGGATCAGGCCGTACTGCGGGAAGTCGGAGACCTCGGGCCACGGCAGTTCCAGGGTGCGGCCGCCGGCCAGCAGGCGCAGCCCCTTGTTCCGGCGCCAGCCGTCCTGCTCAGGGTGCGGCAAGCCGAGCTTCTGGATTTCACGGACAGCCCGTGGGGTGAGACCGTCGCCGCACACTTTTTCGCGCGGGAAGCTGGTCTTTTCCAGGACCGTGACGTCGATGCCGGCTTTGGCAAGGTAATACGCGGCGGTGGACCCGGCGGGACCCGCGCCAACAATCAGTACTTTCACAGCGTCAGCGCGCGGTCCGCGGAAGGTTGCGGCGCAGCTTGGCCACCGGACCGGTGTGGGCGGCGATGGCTTCCGCCGAGCCGTTGCCGCTGACCGGCTTGTGGGCCCGGTGTACGGCCACGATCCCGCCGCTCAGGTTGCGGTAGGTGACGTCCTGCCAGCCGGATTCCTGCAGCCAGGCGGCGAGGTGGTCCTGGTCCGGCCAGGCGCGGATCGATTCCGCCAGGTACACGTAGGCGTCCGGGTTGGACGAGACCTTGGTGGCAATGGCCGGCAGGGCGCGCATGAGGTACTCGGTATACATGGTGCGCCACAGCGGAACGACGGGCTGGGAGAACTCGGCGATGACCAGCTTGCCGCCCGGCTTGGTGACCCGGAGCATCTCGGCCAGGGCCTTCTTGGGCTCGTTGACGTTGCGCAGGCCGAAGGAGATGGTGCTGGCGTCGAAGGTGTTGTCAGCGAAGGGCAGGTTGGTGGCGTCCCCGGCGATGAAGTCGATATCGGGGCGGCGGCGCTTGCCCACCTTGAGCATGCCGAGGGAGAAATCGCAGGCAACCACATTTATGCCGGCATCGGCATAAGGCTCGCTGGAGGTTCCCGTTCCGGCGGCCAGGTCCAGCACCCGCTGGCCGGCCCGGACATCCATGGCTTCGACCACGACCTTGCGCCACCGGCGCGTCTGCCCCATCGAGAGGACATCGTTGACGACGTCGTATTTGGGTGCGACGTCGTCAAACATCGTGGCTACTTCGTCCGGACGCTTATCCAAGGATGCTCGGTTCACCATGTCATTGTCTCAAAAGATCAGCAGGCTCCGTGCCACGGGCGCGGCCGGGCGTGGTGGCCGTGGCAAACCGCCCGGAAACGCCCCCGGCTTGCTGCGCGGAGTAGTGTTGACCCATCATGACCAGCACCCTCCGCACCCTGACAGTCCCTTTGGATGGAGATTCGGCCCCCGAGGGACTGCCGCCGTATCTGGTCCGCGATGACGTTCTGTGCTGGACCCGCCGCGAGGCCGGCCTGGTGGGCTTCGGCGAAGTGGCGCGCTTCACTGCCACGGGCCCTGAGCGGTTCCTGGAGGCGGACATCTGGTGGCGCCACCTGGTCATCGAGGCAGACATCACGGACCAGGTGGAGTGCCCCGGCACCGGCCCGGTGGCGTTCGGATCCTTCGCTTTTTCCAAGGCTTCCGACCACGAGTCCCGCCTCATCGTGCCGGAGATCGTGGTGGGCGTCCGGGACGGCCGCGCCTGGCTCACCCAGATAACGGCCGACGACGGCGAACTCACCGAAGAGGGCGCCGTCGCCACCCTGAAGGGGTGGCTGGAGTCGGACCCGCCGCCCGCCGTCGTTCATTCCGACCCCGCGGCCCTGCAGGATCCCGCAACGCTGACGACCGGGTCCCTCAGCGAAGAGGACTGGATGGCCGCCGTCACCGCCGGCGTCACTGAGATCCGCACGGGGAAACTCGAGAAGCTCGTCCTGGCGCGGGACATCGTGGCCACCGTTCCCCACGGCGTCCATGCCGCCGAGGTGCTGCGGCAGCTGGCCAGCCGGTACCGGGAATGCTGGACCTACGGAGTGGACGGCCTGGTGGGGGCGACTCCCGAGATGCTCATCCAGGTGGAGGGACGAACCGCCCAGGCCAGGGTGCTCGCCGGGACGCTGGACCGCCGCGATGCCGTGGGCGAGGCCGGACTGCCGCTCGATTACGCCGAGCGGGTCCTGGCGGGGTCGGAGAAGCAGCGGCACGAGCACGAGATTGCCATCCAGTCGCTGACCACCCAGCTCGCACCCTTCTCCGAGGCCATGAACGCGCACGACGAGCCGTTCATCCTGGAGCTGCCGAACGTGTGGCACCTCGCCTCCGACGTCAAAGCTGAGCTCACCGAAGTGGAAGGCCACGTCCCCACGTGCCTGGCCCTGATCAACGCCCTGCATCCCACCGCCGCCGTCTGCGGCACCCCCACGCAGGTGGCGGGGGCACTGATCCGGAAACTCGAACACCTGGACCGAGGACCATACGCGGGCCCGGTGGGCTGGCTGGATGCCGCGGGCAACGGCGAGTGGGGCATCGCGCTCCGCGGGGCCGTCATCGAATCCCCCACTACCGTGCGGTTATATGCCGGCTGCGGAATCGTGGAGGGTTCGCAGCCCGAGGCGGAACTGGCGGAGACGTGGGCGAAGTTCCGGCCGATGCTGGAGTCGCTGGGAATCAGCAGCTGAGAGTGGCCAGCCTCTGACGACCGATCAGGCCATCCGGCTGGAAGCGTCCGGGATTCGGGACATCCCCCCGATTAAAACCCTTGAAAAGTGCTGTGGTTTAGTTATCAAATAGTGAAACTTAGTTTTCTGTGACGTACATCTCCTCAACGGCGATACACTATGAACCGATTTAGTTCCGCATACCCCTGCAACAAAAGGTAAAGAAATGCAGCTCAAGTCCCTTGCCACGGCCAAACTCAGCGCCAAGGCAGCCGCAATCCTCGCCGTCGGGGCCCTTACCCTCACCGCCTGCGGCGGCGGCAGCTCCACCCCCGCTGCCACCAGCACCAGCGGCGTCCAGCTGATCAACGCCGGAAAGCTCACCATCTGCTCCGACGTCCCCTACGAGCCGTTCGAATTCCAGAAGGACGGCAAGATCGTCGGCTTCGACATGGACATCGCAGCCGAACTGGCCAAGGACATGAACGCGGAAGTCAACGTGGTGGACAGCTCCTTCGAGGCCATCGAGACCGGCACCGCGCTGACGGGGTGCGACGTCTCCATCTCGTCCGTCTCCATCACGGACACCCGCAAGTCCGTCATGGACTTCTCCGACCCGTACCTGAACGACGACCTGACGCTGGTCGCCTCCGATGCCTCCGGCATCACCAACCTCGACAGTGCCAAGGGCAAGAAGGTGGGCGTCCAGCAGGCCACCACGGGTGCCAAGTACGCCAAGGACAAGGGCCTCGACGCGCAGCAGTTTGAGGACACCGGCCTCCTGGTCCAGGCGCTCAAGGCCGGCACCATCGACGCCGCCCTGGGCAACCAGTCGGTCCTCGGCTACGCCATCAAGGATGACGCCAAGTACAAGCGCGTCGAGAACTACGCCACGGGTGAGAAGCTCGGCATCGCCGTCAAGAAGGGCAACACCGCCATGCTTGAACAGGTCAACAAGACGCTCAAGCGCCTCACCGACGACGGAAGCCTCAAGAAGTTCGAGACCAACTGGTTCGGCGAAGCCGCCAAGTAGCCGGCGCGCCTGACGCCTACGCATCAGGGGCCCCGTCCGGGATCTGTTCACAGTCCGTACGGGGCCTCACCTGCGCAAAATGAATGTGAGACAACGATGGCAATGACCGCAATGACCGCACGACAGCGGGCAAGGGTGAGCCTGTACGTTCAGGCATCAATCTTTGTCGTGGCTGTGGCCGCGCTGATCCTGGCCACCGACTGGAAGACCATCGCTAACAGCGTATTCAACTTCGGCAAGCTCGCGCCGATCTTCCCGGATATCTTCGTCGTTGGCCTGACGAACACCCTGCTCTACACGGCCCTCGGCTTCATCCTCGGCCTCTCCGGCGGCTTGCTGCTGGCCCTGATGAAGCTCTCCAGCTTTCCCTTGTACCGGTGGATTGCCACCGGCTACATCGAGTTCTTCCGAGGTATCCCGGCGCTGCTGGTGTTCATCGCCTTTGGCTACGGCGTTCCGCTCGCCTTCGGCGTCCAGTGGAATGTCACCGTCATCGCGATGGTTTCCCTCGGCATGGTGGCTGCCGCCTACATCGCGGAAACGCTCCGTGCCGGCCTGCAGGCTGTTCCCAAGGGCCAGATGGAAGCCGCCCGTTCCTTGGGCATGCCGCAGTGGCGGGCGATGGTCACCATCGTCATCCCGCAGGCCTTTAAGATCGTGCTGCCGCCGCTTACCAACGAGATCATCCTCCTGACCAAAGACTCCTCATTGATCTACGTGCTTGGCCTGACGGCGTCCCAATATGACCTCACCAAGTTCGGCCGCGACGGCATCTCAAGCCTGGGCGCGGGCCTCACCCCGCTCCTGGTGGCCGGTGCTTTCTACCTGGTGATCACCATCCCGCTGAGCCTCCTGGCCCGGAAGTTCGAAAGCCGCTCCGCGCGGACCAAGCGATAGGCAGAGAAGTCAATGAACGACGTCGTAATTCACTCCCCCAGTCACAAGGGTGCCGTCCATGCCGCCGGCGTGGCCATCAAGGACCTGCGCAAGTCGTACGGCTCCAACGAGGTCCTCAAGGGCATCAGCCTGGACGTCGCACCCGGCGAAGTGGTGTGCCTGATCGGCCCGTCCGGCTCCGGCAAGTCCACCCTGCTGCGCTGCGTCAACCTGCTCGAGCAGCCCAACCAGGGCAGCATCCATGTGGGCGGCTTCGACGCGACCGACCCGGATGTGGACATCGACCGGATGCGCCGCAAGGTGGGCATGGTGTTCCAGCAGTTCAACCTGTTCCCGCACCTGAGCGCGCTGCGGAACTGCACAATTGCGCAGACCAAGGTGCTCAAGCGTTCGCAGGCGGAAGCCGACAGCATCGCCCGCGCCAACCTTGAGCGTGTGGGGCTGGGGCACCTTGCCGACCGGTTCCCGGACCAGCTCTCCGGCGGCCAGCAGCAGCGTGTGGCGATCGCCCGCGCGCTGAGCATGGACCCCGAACTGATGCTCTTCGACGAGCCCACGTCGGCGCTCGACCCTGAAACGGTCGGTGACGTCCTCTCGGTCATGCGGAACCTGGCCAAGGAAGGCATGACCATGCTGGTGGTCACGCACGAGATGGGCTTCGCCCGCGAGGTCGCCGACCGCGTGGTGTTCATGGACGGCGGCGTGGTGGTCGAGGAGGGCGCGGCCGAGCAGGTCATCGGCTCCCCCACCCAGGGCCGCACCAAGGAGTTCCTCCGCCGCGTGCTGGACCCCACCCACATCGAGATCGCCGAGTAGGCCCGCGCGCCCGCGGGACCGCACGACGCGCATTCCGTCCCCCGATGCGCAAATGCCCTGGCGCTGCTGGAATTCCAGTAGCGCCAAGGCATTTCTGCATCACGGGCGAATTTGCGCGTCGCCGGAAGCGTCGGCATCACTGTGCGGACCGAGCACGACGCCGGGGCACTCCTGCCGCTGCCAGCTTCCGTTCCAGCCGTCCCGGCGTCATCAGGTCGGCCCACACCCAACGGACCACGGTGCAGCCGGTAGCCCGGATCCGGTCCTCCCTGCATTTCTCGTCCACCACCACCTGAGACGGAGTCCGTCCCTTCAGGTATTCCGGCTTCATGTACTTTTCCACGCCGTCGAACTCTCCGGCGATACGGGCGCCGTCCCAGTAATAATCCGAGTAGCCAACCAAACCTGCCCCGTCCCGGATCTCGTGCTGCAGATCAGGTGCCTCGAAGCCTGCCACATGCATGAGTGCCCGGCTGTAGGACTCCCCCGGTGAGGCGGACCGCGCATCTGCGAACTCGACGGCCAGGGTGATCCGCCGCACTGCTGCGGTGGTGTAGTTTCCCTCGATTTCGGCGAGGAGCTGTTCCTTCCACAGTGCCGGCAGCTTCCTGGCCCTGTCGGATCTGAGCACGTGGTCCAGGGGAACGATGGCTTCTGCGAAGGATGTGAATGCAGCAAGGTCCAGGACAGTACGCACGCGGCCGGTCACCAAAAGGTCGTCGTGACGGAACACTTTCACGCCGGCCGGATCCGCGTAGTGCCGTCGGACGCCAGCCCGGGACCTGCCGCCGCCGTTCTGAAACGTCAGTGCATGCACCGGATGTTGATGGCCGACAGTCGGAACGCCCCAAACACTGGCCGCCGAATGCCAGGTGAACACCGTCGGCGAAGTAAAGGTTTCGGCCGCTGCTTGCACCTTCAGCCGGTACTGGTCCCATGGCTGGAGGGAGCCCCAGGTTTCCCCGTCCACATAGACTCCCTGCCGCAGCCGGACGAGCGCACCGGAACTACACCGGCGGGCAAGCATATTTGGCGTCAGTCCCTGCTGTATGTACTCGCGAGCGAGGATAAGTCTTGGTAGCTCTGCCATGGCTCGCAGTCTCGCAGGACAGGGTGCCGGTCCGACAGAAGTGCGTGCCGCCATGTGGATATCCCGGCGTTGACCACCGACAGCCAGAGGACACGGAAGTTACCCTGCGACGCGCAGATTACTCGGCGCGCACGGAATTTGCGCCGCGGCAGGTAATTGGCGCGTCGCCGGACAGGCAGCGCGTCGCCGGACAGGCACCGCGTCGCCGTGGCCTAGCCAGCGAGCACGCCAGCCACTGCCGAGCCCACCGCCGCCTTGATTCTGCCGTGCAGGGCCCGGAGTTCGTGCCGGTCGGTGCGCACCTCAATAATGGTGCGTCCGGCGAACGGCGCGGCAAGCGCCTCGGCGAGTCCCGCCGTCGTACCTACAAAACAGTGCCCGACGCCGTACGCTGCGGCGAGTGCCGCAATGTCCACTGAGTGCGGGGTACCAAAGAGGCGTTCGACGGCGTCCCCATAGCCGCCTGCCTCGGCGACAGCGCCGTGTTCGAGGAGGCTGAAGATCGCACCGCCGGCGTCGTTGAGCACGACGATGCGCAGCTGCGGCTGTTCCTCGCCCGCGCCGAGGAAGAGCCCGCCGGCGTCGTGCAGGAAGGTGACGTCGCCGAGCAGCAGGGTGGTTTCCTGGTGGCCGCCGAGTGCGATGCCGGTGGCGGTGGAGATGGTGCCGTCGATGCCGGCGAGGCCGCGGCTGGCAAAGACCGTGGCGGACGGTTCGGGTGCGGGCTGCCCGGCGAGGTCGACGTCCCGGATGCCGTTGGACGATCCCAGGACCAGTTGTCCGTGGCTGTGCTGCCACACGAGGGCGCCGACGGCGGGACCCGTTGCTGTCTCCTCCGTGGCGAGTATGCCGTCGACGGCATGCTGGGCCGCGGCACCGGCCAGCAGCCATGCATCCAGCCACGAGGATGACCCCCGCCCGGCAAACTCTGCGAGTTCATCCAGGCTGGCGATAGGCGTTTCCCGGCGCCGGCCGGCCTCGTACCAGGCCACCGGCACGGGCTGGTAGAGCGCCGCCGGGATGTCCGCACTGGCAAGCAGGGCCGACACCGGCCGGGACAGCGTTGGGCGTCCAAACACCACGGCACGCTCGATCGGCAGGGCGGAGTCCGGACCGAAGTGCTCCAGCAGCAGCCGGTACGGGCCCACAGCGTTGGGGCCGAAGCGGGAGTTGGATGATGGCTCGGCCAGCAGCGGCAGTCCGTGGGCGCGGGCAAACGCCTCGGCGACCGGACCGGCGTCGTGCCCGGCGAGGACAACAGTGCGCCGTTCGGGAAGGTGGGCCGGGGCGGGATCGAGGGTCATGGTGAGCGGGTCAGTGCCGATCCGGAACGTCCCGTGGCCGCGCTGTTCGGGCAGCCGCTCCCCCGCTTCGGGAACCAGGGGGTCGCGGAAAGCCAGGTTGAGCTGAACGGGTCCCGGCGGTGTGTCCTCGAAGGCACCGGTGGCAGCGGCCAGCGCCGTTTCCACCGCGCGCTGCGGGCTCGACCCGGCGGGGATGTCGACGGCGAAGCGCACGTGCTCACCGAAGAGGTCCAGCTGGATGGTGGTCTGGTTCGCGCCTGTTCCACGCAGTTCTTCCGACCGGTCAGCTGACAGCACCATCAGCGGGACGGCGGCGTGGTTGGCCTCCATCACTGCCGGCAGGAGATTCCCGACGGCGGTCCCCGACGTCGTCAGCACGGCTACCGGTGCGCCCGTGGCCAGGGACAGGCCGAGTGCGGTGAACCCGGCCGAGCGCTCGTCGATCCTGACCAGCAGCTCGACTTTCCCCGCCGCCGATGCCTCCGCCAGCGCGTAGGCCATGGGGGCGGACCGCGAGCCGGGAGCCACAACGACGTACCGGACTCCGCCGTCGAGCAGCGCGGCGACGGCGATCCGTGCGGAAGCGAGCGACGTCAGCGTGGGATTGTCACCGGCGTCGGCGTCGCTCGGCGAGTCAGAAGGGGTGCCGCCCGGCACGTCGGCAGGTTCCATGCGCGCGTCGGAAGTGGGGGCGGAAGGTCCGTCGGAGATGGATGCGGAAGGTGCGTCGGAAGTGGAGGCTGAAGGCTCGTCGGGCTCGGAAGTCACCGAACCAGTCTGCCACCAACCAGCCCTCTCTCACCTCCCGCCGCCCAACCCCAAACGCTCTCTCACCTCCCGCCGCTTAATCGGCAACGCTCTCTCACTTTCCCAAGGAAAGTGAGAGAGCGTTGCCCGGGAACCGGCAGGAGCTGATGGCGCGTCGGGAGAATCCCTGCAGGATCTGATGGCGCGTCGGGAAAAACCCTAGGCGTCGGTGCGGAACACCTGGATTACGGACGGGCGGGGAGCCCGGACCTGGCCAGGCCGGGCAGTTGCTCCGGCGGCAACGTAGTCCGGGAAGTAGGAGTTCGGGGCTTCGAATGTGCCCTCCTCCCCCGGGTGCTGCACCGAGACGAACACGGTGCGCTCGTCGTCGTGGATGATGGGGCCGCAGGTTTCGGCATCGCGGGGCACGGCGAGGAACTGCTCCACACGGCCGCGCTCGGCCCCCTCCAGGGTGACCTTGAACAGGCCGTCCGCCTTTCCGATGCCGGACGGTGCGCCGTCGGTGGAGATCCAGAGGTTGCCCACGGAATCGAAGGCAAGGTTGTCCGGGCAGGAGATCGGCGAGACCTTGTCGGCCGGGAAACCGGAGAAGTACGTGACGTCACCGGAAGAGGGATCGCCGCAGACCATGAGGAGGTTCCACGTGAACTTGGTGGACGTCTGGTCCCCGGTTTCCGTGATTTCCACGATGTGGCCGTCACGGTTGGCATTGCGGGGGTTGACCTCGGTGGCGCCCTCCTTGCCGATCTTGCCGCGGTCCGAGTTGTTGGTGCATGCCACGTAGACCTTGCCGGTGTGCAGGCTGGGTTCCACATCCTCGCAGCGGTCCATCTTGGTGGGGCCCACCTTGTCGGCGGCGATGCGGGTGTACACGAGCACTTCCTCGACGGACATGCCATCCACCTTGGACTTGCCGCCGACCACCAGGGGCAGCCATTCACCGGTGCCGTCGAAGGAACCGTCGGAGGGGACCTTGCCGGTGCCGTCGATTTCGGCAGCCGGGGAGTCGCCGTTGAACTTGGCAACGTAGAGGTCGCCCTCGGAGAGGAGCGTCATGTTGTGCTTGCGGTCGCCCTCGCGGTACTTGGCCTTCGAGACAAACTTGTACAGGTAGTCGAAGCGCTCGTCGTCGCCGGAGTAGGCCACCACGTGACCGGACCCGGCCACGATGACGTTGGCGCCTTCGTGCTTGAAGCGGCCCAGGGAAGAGTGCTTCTTGGGCGTGGAGGTGGGGTCGAACGGGTCAACCTCCACGATCCAGCCGAAGCGGTTGGCCTCATTTTCGTGGCCGGGGTTGTTGGTGTTGAAGCGCGGATCGTCCAGCTCCCACTGGCGGGCCGTGGGCTTGTTGGTGAGGCCGTAGCGCTTGTCGTAGGCGGACGTGCCGGGGGCAACGAAGTAGCCGTTGAAGTTCTCCTCGCCGGAGAGGATGGTGCCCCACGGGGTGGTGCCGCCGGCGCAGTTGCCCAGCGTGCCGTTGATCCAGCGGCCCTCTGGGTCGGCAACGGTCTTGACCAGCGCGGAGCCCGCAGCGGGCCCGGTGAGCTCGTAGCGCGTGCTGTTCAGGTACCGCCGGTTCAGGGGTGCACCCTGCACGTAGCTCCACGGCTTGTTCTTGTTCTTGCGCTCCAGCTCCACAACGGAGAGGCCATGAGCGGCCTGGCTGACCGCGCGCACCTCGCCGGCCGGCATGGACGGGGGGAACATGATGGCGTCGTTCGTGTACTCATGGTTGGCGAACAGCACTGCACGGCGGCCCTTGCTGCCGGGGATTTCGAGGATGTCCGTGTAGTCGTTGTTGTAGCCGAACTGGCGCTCCTGGGCGGAAGCGGTCTGCTTGTTCAGGTCGAAGGCGGGGGCACCCTTGAAGATCGGGTCGCCCCAGCGGATGACCGGCTGCCAGGTAAAGCCGGCCGGCACTGTCACGGCGTCGACGTCGGCAGCAATGGAAGGGATGGCAGTGAACTGCAGCTTGGACGCACCCCGGCCAAAGCCGTTCTTCGCAGCAGCCGACAGTCCCGTTCCGCCGTCGGCGACGGCCTTCTCGCTGCCGCTTACGGCACCGCCAAGCACGACGGCGAGGGCACCGGCGGCGCCAAAGCCCAGGGCGGCGCGGCGGGACAGCGTGGTGGAGGCAATGTCGCGGAAGTAGCTGTTCGAGCTCGTGTTGCAGACGTCGCCCGCGCAGGCGTTGTCGCACTTGAGCGCGCAGGTGATCGGGCTGCGCTTGCCTTTGGTGTGGCCGAGCATGGGCAGCAGAGCGAACTTGCGTCCGGAGATTTCAGACATGGGAGAGAGACCTTCCAAGGGTTTAGATGCGGCACCGCCACCCTTCCAGTGAAAGCCAACCGGAAGTCGACACTCGGATGAAGATCTGGTGAACTCGGCTTCCCCAGGTGAGCAAGGGTCCGTCGCAACCCGACAGGGAGTGAGAGAGCGTCGGCCGCAACCCGACAGGAAGTGGGAGAGCGTCGTGGGAAAACCCGCAGGAAGTGAGAGAGGATCGGCGGGGAGGGGCGGGCTATGCCGGGGCGGGGAGCAGGGCGTAGGCGCGGCGGAGGCGGGCGAGCCACCATTCCCGGCGCTCAGCCGGGGCGGCGTATTCCTCAAGCAGCCCCTCGTCGGCGACAACATCGCGCAAGGCGATGGCGCCGTCGTCGGCCACCAAAGGCTCGGCGACGACGTCCGCCGCCAGCAGCGAGACTGTTCCCAGCCCGCACGCGTACGGGAGTTCAGGCAGCGTGGCCGCGAGCGCCAGCCCGGCCCGGATCCCGACGGAGGTATCGAGAGCGGAACTCACGACGGCGGGCATCCCCGCCTGCGCCACCAGCTCCAGCGCGCGCCGGACTCCCCCGAGCGGCGCAACCTTCACCACCAGGAGATCGGCAGCGCCGGCCCGGGCCACCTTGAGGGGATCCTCCTCTTTACGGACGCTTTCGTCCGCGGCAATCAGGACGGGCACCCCCGCAGCGCGGAGCCGCCGGCGCACCTCGGCCAGGCCGTCGATCTCCGCCACCGGCTGCTCGGCGTACTCCAGGCCGGCGTCGGCGAGCCGGGTGAGCGCCGCCACCGCCGCCGGAATGTCCCAACCGCCGTTGGCGTCCACCCGGATTGCGGCCTCCGGGAGCGCGGCGCGGACAGCGGCCACCCGTGAGGTGTCGTCGTCGAGCGTCCGGCCCCGCTCGGCCACTTTGACCTTGACGGCGTCCACACGGCCGAATCTGGCTAGTATTTCAGGCACCCGCTCTGCAGCGACGGCGGGCACGGTGGCGTTGACGGGGATGCTGGTCCGCACGGGTGCCGGGAAACCGTGCCAGCCAGCCTCGATGGCCGAAGCCAGCCAGCGGGAGGCCTCGGCGTCGCCGTATTCGGGGAAGGCACCGAACTCGCCCCATCCCAGCGGGCCGTGAAGGAGCAACGTCTCCCGTTCCAGGATCCCGCGGAACTTGACGCGCATGGGAAGCGCAACGACGCGGGCGCTGGAGAGCAGTTCCTCAAGGGACGGGTGCTGGAGGGGCATGGATTCACTGTACCGGCGCCGAACTGCAAGAGGGTTTGGGGAAAAGCGGCAGGAACTGCAAGAGGGTTTGGGGAAAAGCGGCAGAAACTGCGAGAGGGTTTGGGGAAAAGCGGCAGAAACTGCGAGAGGGTTTGGGAAAAGCGGCAGAAACTGCGAGAGGGTTGGGACGGAACTGCGCCGGCCCCCACTTCATTGGAGGGGCCGGCGGTCTGTGGGTGCAGTGCGCGCCGGGAGCTACGCCGTGGGCACCGGCTCCGACTCGTGGCCGAAGGAGGCCGGAACGTCGGCACCCCCGCCACCGAAGCGCGCGATCACCGTGGTTCCCCGGCCGGGCGCGGACATCACCTGGAGCGTTCCGCCGGCCTCACCGATGGTGTCCTTCATGATGCGCAGGCCGAAATGTCCTTCCGGCGATCCCTCGCTCTGGTCGAAGCCGCAGCCGTCGTCCTGAATGCGGATCTCCGAGCGGCCGCCGTCCTGGTGGAGGTGGAGTTCTGCCTTGGACGCCCGGGAATGCTTTGCGGTGTTGGCCAGGGCTTCACGCGCCACCCGGTAGAAGAGCGCCGCGCGGTCCCGGTCCAGCTCGCACTTCTCCGGCAGGTCGAGTTCCAGGCTGATCCCGCGTTCCTCAAGCGGATCACCAAGCCGTGCCAGCGCCCCGGAAAGGCCAAGGCGGTTCAGGTCCGGCGGGTACAGCTCGCTGGTCATGGCCCGCAGGCTGCGGACATTGTCCTGCAGGATCCGCCGTGCGTCGGAAAACAGCGCCCGCTGGCCCACCGGGCTGTGCAGTTCCTCGGACTCCATCACGTAGGACAGGCCCGAGAGTTCCTGGATCACCTCGTCGTGCAGGTCCCGGGCGATGCGCTGCCGCTCAAGCTCGGAGGCTTCGATGGCCCGGCGGAGCAGGCGGCTCCGGCCAGCTTCATAGGCCTGGATCCTGCGTGCCAGCTGGACTGCCGGGAACAGCTGCGCCAGCTGCAGGACGGCGAGCGACAGGAGGAACGGCGGAGCCATGCCGAACAGAACGGCGGCCTGCTCCTGGCGGACCCCGTCGTCGTCGTAATAGCTCTCAAAGACCAGTTTCTGCCCGTCCGGGGATGTGACGGGCACGTAGACCTCCACGAGCTCGCCGTTTTCGACGCCGGGTGTGTTGACCTCGTCCTTCTGCATCTCCAGGTTGGCGGGCACGTCCCCGCCGGCCAGGACGTCCTGCGCCTCGTGCGGCAGGCCGAAGGTCTGGCCGACGAGCTTGGGGTCGTCCGCGTAGACGATCCGCCCGTCCTTGTCCCAAAGCCTGATCTCGAACACCGAGGACGACTCGACCCAGGGGCGGAGGCGCTCCTCGAGCCGTTCAGTCCCCGTGGGCTGGCCGGACAGGACTTCCTCATCCAGGAGCGGCCCCACCACGTTGTTGGCCAGGTGGTGGGTGGCGTCCTTGGAGTTCTGCAGTGCGTGGCGTTCAGCCTCGGACCAGATCCAGAAGGCCACCGGGGTGGTGACCACCACCAGGGCAACCAGCCCCATGAGCAGGAACCGCCGGACTGCCTTGAAAACCTCGGAATTGTGGTAGGCCGGCGATTCGAACGGGCGGAAAAGGGCAGGTTTACCGAGCGATGGCCTAGCCATTTGTCGGCTGCTCGAGCATGCCGCGCCGTGACGCTTCCATGACCGATTCGAGCTGCGAGTGCGTTCCCAGCTTGGCGAAGATCGCCTTCACGTAGCCGCGGCAGGTGTTGAGGGAGATGTCCAGCTTGCTGGCCACTTCCTTCGACCCGTGGCCACCGGCCATCAGCCGCAGCACATCCAGTTCCCGGGGGGTCAGGACGGGTCCGCCCGGCTCCACTTCGCGGGCCGCGGGGGCCGGAGCGGGAGTGGCCATGCCCAGCTGGGCCACCAGCGAGGGGTGGACCACCATGTTGCCGGCCCGTGCGTAGCGGAGGGTGTCCAGCAGCGTGGACAGCGATCCGCCCTTCGGCAGGAAGGCGCAGATGCCCATGGAGGCGGCGGTCCGCAGCGCTTCCGGCGTCGGGTCGCCGGTGAGCATGACGATCCGGGTGTTCGGTGCGTCAGCCAGGATGCGGGCAGCGGCGGTGAGGCCGTCGCCGTCGGGCAGGTGGAAGTCCATGATCACGACGTCGGGCTTGAGGGCAATGCTCTGCTCCACGCCGCTCTTGGCCGTGGTGGCCGAAGCGACGCTCCGCAGGTCCGGCTCGCGGTCGAGTGCGGCCGTGAGCAGTTCGGTGAACGTGCTGTGGTCGTCGATGGTCAGGATGCTGATTTCCCGGGTGTTCTGGGAAGTTGCCTGGAGCGGAGCATCCGCATCTGAGAGATCCATGTCGTCCTCGCTGGCGGCCGTTGCCTGCAGCAGCCGGGCGTGTGCTTCCCGCAGCGGACGTCCGGGGAGGCAGCCGATCTCCTGGTCCATGACCCGGCGGCAGCGCCCGTAGGCCCGCAGTGCTTCCATGTACTGCCCGGATTCCTCGAGGCCCAGGACCAGGGCGGTCCAGGCGCGCTCATTGATGGGATCGTCCACCAGCAGTTCGCTGGCAAGGGCCACCGCGCGTTCCGGATGTCCGACGGCGACGGCGGCTTCCGCTGCCCGTGCCTTGATGCTGGCGACGCGTGCGGAGTGGAGAGCACGTTCCTCTTCAGCCCAGCCGGCCAGCAGCTCATCCCCGAGCAGCGGCACCGAGGCGATGTCGAGGGCCTTCTCGAGCAGCCGGAAGGATTCCTCGGGAGAGGCATGCCCGGCCTGCTTGAGGAGGTCATCAAAGCGGTCCAGGTCCAGATCAACCATGCTGCGGTCGATCATGTAGCCGCCGGTGACCGTGCGGAGAGCGCCGCCCTTGCCGCTTCCCGGCTGAAGGTGCCGGCGCAGGACGCTGACGTAGCTCTCGAGCGTGGACAGCGCCTCAGCCGGCGGCTGGCCGTTCCACAGCACGTCGATCAGGTGGTTCTTGGAGACCGGGGTCCCCAGCTTGAGCAACAGGATTTCAAGGACCTGGCGCGGCTTGGGACCGCCCAGCTCGTGGGATCCGATCACGACTCCGCCGCGGCGGACCCGGAGCGGACCCAGGATGTTGATGGACAACTTCGTCGTTGTGCCGCCAGCATCTTCCAGTGAGTTTGGAAGGTACTCGTCGTCATTGACTCTCCGGGCCCAACGAGTATCTTCTGCAACGGTCTGAACCATTTTCTGCACCTACTATCCCCATGAACTGCATTCCCCATGAATGGCTTGGATTCATACTTGTCACTCATGCAAGTAGGGGCACGAGTAGCGAGTACTCGAATTTCGGGGCACCCACTACTTGGTTGCTTTTGCATAGACCGGGCACCACGCGGTCGGGGTGGCCCGCGGCTCCCCTCGAACCGGCGCGAACAACGGCGGTGGGGTCCAACAGCACCAAGTTTTTCCCAAGAACCCGGGGCTACAGTCGTATTACTGCAGTTAGAGCGGTACTACTGCGATCCTCGTCCCCGGAGGACCGCCGAGCCAGCATGAAATGGGTGATCCAATGACGCGTCCTATGGCCGGGCCGGGTACAACCAAGTACTCCGAGTACTCGGCGATGTGCGTCTTTGCCGGCCGCCCCGGATTTCAAAAAATTTCTGCCGGGCTGGCCCTGGCGTGTGTTGTGTTACGCGCGTCACATACCAGAAGAGGCCGGGTAGACCCATGAATCCGGCCGGCGCACTGCGCACGGAAATCCATTCCGTCCGCTTCCGGCTGCTGGCCACGCTGCTCGTCTTCATGGCCGTAGGCCTCTTTGTGGCCGGCGCCGCCACCCATGCCGCCCAGCTGAAGAGCCTCAACGACCGGGTGAACTCTGAACTGCTGCTGCCCCGGGACAACCTGGACGTGCTGGCACGGCTGGGCTCGCCGAACAACTTTGGCGCGGGCTACTCCTCCCTGCACGAGCTCTTTGCGACCTACCTGCGCAATGGGGCTCCGGGCGGTTACGAGTCCGTGATGACCATAGTCCGCGGCGGCATCGTCATCCTTCCCAAAGCCAAACAGCCCACTAACCTCAACACCCCGGCCGTCACCGACCATGTCTGGGACTGGAGCGTTCCCGGCGAGACCGTGATGCGGGACATTGACCTGGACGGCCGGCAGGTCCGGCTGGCCATTACTGCCGTTTCCCTGGCCGGCGGCCGCCAGGACCAGGGCCTGCTGATTGCCTCGAGCGAGATCGGCGCCCAGCGCGCCGAGGTTTTCGCCTCAATGTGGACGTTCGCCCTGGCCTCGGTGGGGACGCTCGCGCTGACCGGTCTGGTCGGTTACCTGGTCACCGGCCGTTTGATGCGTCCCGTCCGGCGGCTCCGCGAAGCCACTGAGGCCACGACTTATGAGGACCTGACCAAACGGGTTGAGGTGCCCGACAGCACTGATGACGTCGCCCAGCTCGCCATGAACTTCAACCGCATGCTTGAGCGGCTTGAGTCCGGCTTCGACAACCAGAGCCGTTTCGTCCACGATGCCAGCCATGAGTTGCGTACTCCCATGACGATCATCCGCGGCTACCTGGAACTGCTCCGCGCAGGGGATCCCGACGACGTCGACCAGACCCGCATGCTGCTCCTGGACGAGCTGGACCGGATGCAGGTACTCGTGGATGACCTCCTGATCCTTGCCCGCAGCGGCCGGCCGGACTTCGTGACGCCTGACTGGGTGGAGGCGGACGACCTTCTGGAGGACGTCCTGAACCGGGTCCGTGTCCTCGGCGAGCGCCAGTGGCACCTGGACGCCAGCCCCGGGGGCCTGATCCGCGCCGATCGCCGCAGGCTTACCCAGGCACTGGAGCAGCTCGCCGCTAACGCCGTTAAGCACACGTCCGAGTCGGACCGCATTTCCGTTGGCGGGGCGTGGGTGGAGGACGACGGCGGCGCCTCCCAGGGCGGTCGGGCGGTAGTTGTGCGGGAGCTGGGAAACCCGGTATCCAGGGTGCTGGAGATCTGGGTGTCGGACACCGGCACCGGGATCCCCGCCGGCGACCATGAGCGCATCTTCGAACGCTTTGGCAAGGGCAGCAACGCGGAGACCTCGGAGGGCTCCGGACTGGGGCTGTCGATCGTGAAGGCCATCGCCGAGGCGCATGGCGGCACGGTGCTGCTGGAATCGGAGGTGGGCAAGGGCAGCCGCTTCGTGCTCCGGATCCCGTCCGGCGGACGGCAGGAGGACGGCGAAGCGGATGATTCAGCCGCCGCAGACAGCGCCGGCCGGAGCGGCAGCAGTGCGGACCTCCGTGCCGCTAAGGGCCATGCCGTTAAGGGACCGCGGCATAAGGGAGCGGGCACGGGAGGCGGCAAACCAAAGCCGGCGGGACCGGCGTCGGGCATTGAACTGGCCACCCGGGCGGGAGGTACCTCTTGACCCGGATCCTGATCGCCGACGACGAGCCCCGCATTGCGGCTTTCCTCACCAAAGGCCTCACGGCGGCCGGCTATACCACCACCCAGGTCTCGGACGGGGTGAAGGCACTGGACTACGCCACATCCGGGGAGTTCGACCTCCTCATCCTGGACATCGGCATGCCGAGGATGGACGGCCTCACCGTGCTCAAGAACCTCCGCGACATGCGCTCCACGATTCCGGTGATCATCCTCACGGCAGCGGACAGCCTCGAAAGCACGGTGGCAGCGCTCGAGGGCGGCGCGGACGACTACATGACCAAGCCGTTCCGGTTCGAGGAACTCCTCTCCCGCATCAAGCTGCGGCTCCGGGGCGCGCAGGCGGTGGCTTCCGCCCCGACGCTCGTCTGCGGCGACCTGTCGCTCGACGTCAACCTGCGCACCGCCGAGATCGGCGGCCATGTGATCGACCTGTCCGCGCGGGAATTCGTCATGGCCCGGACGTTCATGGAGAACGCCGGCAAGGTGCTCAGCCGCGAGCAGCTCCTGAGCAGGGTGTGGGGCTACCACTTCGAAGGCTCCTCCAATGTGGTGGACGTGTACGTCAGGTACCTGCGGCACAAGCTCGGCCAGGAGCGCATCCAGACGGTCCGCGGCGTGGGTTACCGCCTCGTGTGTTTGCCCGGCCCCTCCACGACGGCCCCGGATGATCCATCCGGCACCGCGGATGTTGCCGAGGACCATTCAATATAGGTCCGCCGGCTCATAGGCTCACTGGCTGCAACCAGCCCGACGGTGCATGAGAAGACTCTCATCCACGTCTCATCCGTGCCTCACCTTCACCCTCCAAAGTTGAAGCACGAAGGAGGTGTGGCAGGCCGATGAAGAGGTGGTTGTTGCTGAGCGTTCCGCTGGTGGGACTCGCCAGCATCACCGTCTGGGCGCAGGCCGTCATCGGGGCTCCGACAGATCAGGAAGCCGGCGTAATTGTTCGTGAACCGGACCCCCGCGATCCGGTCTTCAACATCGAGGGCTTCACTGAGGACCCGCGACTGTCGAGGCTTACCGATCCCACGGCGACGCCCAGGACCACATCACCGGCGCGGAAATGGGCGCCGCTGGACCCTGCCACCTCCTCGCCCCGCTCCACCAAGCCAACCGACCCGGCGGAGACCGGGTTGGCTCCCGACGACCCGGATGCTGACGTGGATTCCAGCGAGGTCACCGGCGTCGAGCTTGTGGAACCGGGCCAGGTCACTTCGCCGGCAGTGGAACCCACTGACGATTCAACGTCCTCGGGCCCAACGTCCCCGGACCGGCTCGACGGCACCAGCGACCCCTCCGGCACCAGCGGCAGGAGTGGCAGCAGCAATGAATAAACGCACGCGGCGGCAACCCGAAGAAGCAGTTTCCCACCGCAATAAGGAGTCAGTGATGCACACCGAATTCCGCGATCTGTACGAGCCCATTCCGCCGGACCGGTGGGGCTCCACGGTCGACTCACCCTACGGCCAGCCGACTACCGTGATGGTGGACGACTCGGAACTGCATCAACAGGTCCTGGACATCATCCACAACGTGCTCTCCACCGCCGATCCGCGCTCCGAGGTGCGGCGCCGGCTCCTGCGCCACTTGGCGGAGAACCCCGGGCATCCCGAACAGGCGCTGCTGGACCACCTGCGCGACAGGAACCGGCGCGGCGGGCGTCCCCCGCGCGGCGAGCGGGCTGCAGCAGCCGAGCCGCACGCCTAACGGACGAACAGCTGAGAGACAAATGCGGCAGCTCCGACTGCCCCACAGACCGGGTACCCGCCGCGGCACGGGTACCCGATGCATGTCCGGCGGTTTACAAAAAAGGCAGGAGCCTCAGAGCAGCACCACAAATCCCCCGATGAAGCTCAGGACGCCCACGCCTGTGAGGATCCAGCCGAGGATCAGGATGAGGTTGTCGTGCTTGGGCGGCTTCAGGCCCCACCGTGAAGGGTGGCAGAGGTCGTAATGGAGCTCCACCTGGGTTCCGGCCACTAGCCCCCGTGCCACGTCGGAATCGACGAGGGTCTGGCGCGGCACGTTTTCCTGGTCGGTCCAGCGGAAACCGGTAAAGCCGCCGGCGGTGTAAACCTCACCCGTGGTCTTGGTCCAGGCGCAGCGGCGCCGTTCGATAATCAGCCCCCACACGAGCAACGGCACGCCGGGGAGGAAGCCCACCCACGTCATTAGTTCCAGGATGGGGCCAAGTGCATCCACGAGACCGCCCATGCACCAACTTTAGCCTCCGGCCGGCCCTGTTCTTAGCCACCGCTGTTCATAGCACCGGCGGGGTCGTTAGCGCCGGCGGGTCGTCAGCTCCCGGTTTCCTCGGGATGCTCCCGGGCGCGCTCCGCTTCAGGAGTTTCGCCCTGCTGCGGGATGAAATCCGGGTCCAGCTTGGTGCTCAGGTCGGATTCTTCGCGGGCCGGCTCATCGCGGTCTGCGCGGGGCTTGTCTGGGTTTTCGCTCATGGCCCCAACGTAATCGTGCGGCATAGCCGTGTCGAGGGGCCCGCCGTCGAGTGTGCGAGAGTGTCGAGGGCCGCGCCGCCTTGACGAGGGTGCCTGGAAACGGGCGGCACCCACCGGCCGGTCAGGCGCCTCCCAGCAAACTGTGACACGCTTGTAACGATGACTTTCCAGCTCAGGGACCCCCGCCGTAAGAAGCAAGGCCGCCAGCAGCAGGGCCGTCAGAAGCCGGGCCGCCAGCCG
This sequence comes from Arthrobacter sp. NPDC057009, assembly GCF_042673905.1. Lineage (NCBI taxonomy): Bacteria > Bacillati > Actinomycetota > Actinomycetes > Micrococcales > Micrococcaceae > Arthrobacter > Arthrobacter sp. NPDC057009. The sequence continues at coordinate 28,745 of NZ_JBHUSB010000019.1, read as the reverse complement.
TCAGCCGGCCGGATGCGCCTCGCAGCGGGCACCGGCTTCCTGTTTGCTGTGGCCACCCTGGCCTGCGCCACGGGCCTCGCGGCCACCTACTACTACTTCGTCCGCACCACGACGGGCCAGTTCATCGACGAGTCGGCCCTGGTCGAGGCGGTGGAAATCCACGGGCCGGCGGGCAAGGTGACCACCCGCTTCCTGGACTGGCTGCCCACCATCTCCCTGGTGATGGCCGCCGTCGTCGTCCTTTTGGTGACGGTGATCCACCGCCGCTGGCGGGACGCGGGGATAGCACTCACGGCGTGCGTCGCGGCGAACATCGCCACGCAGGTGCTCAAGGCCTTGCTGCCGGTGCGGCCGGACCGGGGCGTGGAGACCCTGGAGCTGAATTCGCTGCCGTCCGGCCACACCACCCTGGCCGCGTCCGCGGCGGCGGCCGTGTTCCTGATGGCGTCCCCGCGGTGGCGCCCGCTGGCCGGCTTTGTGGGCGGCACGTTCGCCATCGCCTCGGGGATGTCCACGCTCGTGAACCAGTGGCACCGGCCGGCGGATGTGGTGGCGGCGTTCCTCGTGGTGGGCTGCTTCACGATTCCCGCAGGCTGGCTGATCCTCCGCAACGACGGCCGCGAGTGGAACGTCTGGGACGGCTTCGACGGCCACTGGGGATCGGCGCGGCTGTGGATCGGGCTGCCCGCGGCGCTGGGGCTGGCCTCGGCTGCGGTGTCCGTGTATTCGCTGGTCATGATCGCCCCGGGCATCGGCCAGGAAGCCAGCACCACCAACTACTTCTGGGCGGGCATCTCGCTGATCGTGATCGCAGGGTACCTGGCCACCGTGGCCACGACGTCCCTGTTCGCATATGCCGTCCGACGGCGGGACTGACGGAAGGCGCCGGCCTCCCCTCCCTGCGTCCCCCACCCAACTGGCTCGCATTTGTTGTCGTTTTCAGGCGTCAAAACGACAACTACTGCGAGTCAGTTGGGCCCCGCGGTTGCACCGACGACCTTTACAAGCCCAGCCGTGAAGCCCACAATAAGTCGCACCACAGCCTCCACTGCCACGGCCTCACTGGGCCAGCCTCCACTGACCCGGCAGTGCGCTGCAACTGAGCCTGCGAAAGCAGAGGTGCGCGGACATGAACGACCAGGACGGGGCGGACAAAGCCCTGAAGGAAAAACACCGGGCCATGTGGGCGCAGGGCGACTATCCTGCCCTCGCCAGCGAGCTCATCGCGGATCTGGGCGCCATCCTGGTGGAGGCCTGCAACATCAAGCCGCGCCAGCGCGTCCTGGACGTGGGCGCAGGTGCCGGCAACGCCGCCGTCCCCGCGGCCATGATGGGTGCCCGGGTCGTCGCCAGCGATCTCACCCCGGAGATGTTCGACGCCGGCCGGCGGCAGGCTGCCGACCGCGGCGTTGAGCTCGAATGGGTGGAGGCCGACGTCGAGAACCTCCCCTTCGCGGACGGCGAGTTCGACGTCGTCATGTCCTGCCTCGGCGCCATGTTCGCCCCGCACCACCAGGCGAGCGCCGACGAAATGGTGCGCGTCTGCAGGCCGGGCGGGACCGTGGGGCTGCTGCACTGGACACCGGAGGGTTTCATCGGGCAGATGTTCGCCACCATGAAGCCCTTCGCTCCGCCGCCACCGCCCGGCGCGCAGCCCGCACCGCTGTGGGGCAGCGAGGACCATGTCCGCAAGCTGTTCGGCGACCGCCTGGACGACATCCGGGTGCAGAAGCGGACCGTGGCCATTACGAGTTTCCGCCACCCTGAAGACTTCGTGCGCTATTTCAAGTCGCACTACGGCCCCACCATCTCCCTGTACAAGTCGCTGTCCGGTGACGACGAGAAGACCAAGGCCCTGGACGAGGCCCTCACGGAGCTCGCCGGCACGTACATCGAAGCCCACGGTGATACGCCGGCGCAGATGGAGTGGGAGTACCTGCTGCTCACGGCGAAGACCAATGCCAAGCCCCAGGAAACCGGGCTGTGACGGACTCCCCCGCCGCCGCCGGCTCACCCGCATCGCGCCGCGCCCTTGAGGTGGCCTCGATTCCGTCCTCGCGGCGGTTCGCGGAATACATGAGCCGGTCCACGTACTCCCGCCGCAAGCACCTTCCCGGCGTCTGCGACTTCACCTTTGGCAACCCGCACCAGATGCCGCAGGAGTCCTATGTTGGTGCCCTCCGGGACGCGCTCCACCCGCACGATGACCAGTGGTTCGCGTACAAGACCAACGAGGTGGACGCCAGGGAGGCGGCGGCAGATTCCCTGAGCCGGTTGTTGGAGGTCCCGTTCGAAGCCGAGGACCTGTACCTCACCACCGGAGGCTTCACCGCCATCGCCCTGGCACTGAAATCAGTCGCCGACCCGGGCGACGAGGTCATCTACAGCCTGCCGCCGTGGTTCCTCAACGAGCCGCTTGCCGTCGAGGCCGGGCTGGTCCCGGTCAAGGTCCGGATCGACCTCGAAACCTTCGACCTCGACCTGGCGGCCATTGAAGCTGCCATCACCGAGCGGACCCGCGTGGTGATCATCAATTCGCCACACAACCCCACCGGCCGAATTTACCCTCCGGAGCTCCTCCGCCAGCTGGCCACGATCCTCGACGAGGCGTCGGCGCGGATAGGCCGGCGGATCTACCTGGTGTCCGACGAGGCGTACAACAGGATCGTCTTCGACGGCGCCCGCTTCCACAGCCCCACCGAGTACTATCCCTACACGCTGCTGGCCTACTCCTACGGCAAGACCCTGCTGGCCCCTGGCCAGCGGATCGGGTATCTGGCCCTGCCACCCAGCATGCCGGACCGCAAGGAACTCGGCACCGCCATCGAGTCCATGCAGGTTGCAATGGGCTGGATCTACCCCAACGCGGTGCTGCAGCATGCGCTGCCGCGACTGGAGACGGCCACCATTGACGTCGGCCAGCTGCAGCAAAAGCGGGACCGGCTGGTCCAGGAGCTGGGCGGCATGGGATACCGGCTCCGGCCAGCCGAAGGCACCTTTTACTTATTCGTCCAATCCCCCATCGACGATGACGAGGCGTTCGCAGAAGCCCTCAGCCAGGAGGACGTCTTTGTGCTCCCGGGTGTCCTGTTCGAAACACCGGGTTTCTTCCGGATATCCCTCACGGCCAGCGAGGACATGGTGGAGCGGAGCCTGCCCCACTTCCGGGCGGCCATCGAACGTGCGGGACAGGACCGGCCCGAGGATGCCGAGATCAAGCTGCCGACCGGCCTGATCCCCATCGTTCCCGCCAGCCCGAGAAAGCTGCCCTGACTGTTCCACCCTTCATGTCGGTGGCCTGGTAATTAACCGGGTGTTCCAAGGGCCTGGGGGTTGCCGGCCCGGCATGTCAGGGGGGTGCGATGCCGGGCCGGCGAACTGGCTGAACCGCCACTCGCGGCTGTGGCGGCGGACCAGATAGAAAGATCGTGCCAACCGTTCCTCGGAAAATCCCGTTAGACCTTGGAGAACCCGGACCCCCAGCTTCCGGTGTCCACCCCGGAGCCGCGCACTGCGGCCGCACCCGGCAGCGGGGGGATCCTCAGTCCAAGGTTCACCGGCAATCCACCATGGCGCCGACGAACAATACCGTCAGACGGCACATCCTCCTGCCAACGGGGATTGCCGGCAACGCCGCCGGTCTCAGCGCAGCCGGAAGGGCCCGCGGGGCGGCGAAGGTGGAAGGTAAATAAAATGAGCCCGGACCCGTATTCACCCGGCGGCAGCCACTGGCAGCCACCCACGCCGGAGCGGCGGCCCGCCAGCCATCCGGCCGGCCGATCCGCTGCACTCCCCGCCGCCCCCGCTGCCGGGCACACCCCACAGCGCGGACCCCAACACGCGCCACAGGGCGGAATACTGCACCGCCAACTGATGCGGCTCATCGGTGAAATCCTCGGCGACGACGACCTGAATCCCGAGATCCGGCTGTCGCTGCTCAGGCACATCTCCGAGCACCCCGGCCACCCGGAACAGGCCCTGCTGGCGCATTTGCATGAGATCCAGGACGGCACGTGACTGCCGCCCCGGCCCGGGCCCTGCACCCGATCATTTCCGACACCCCCTGGAGTGGACCATGAAAACCCGAGCAGCCCTCGCGCTGGCCGTGGCAGGCGTCTTCGTGACCGGTTCCGCTGCCCTCGCCGTCAACACGCAGGTGCTGAACACCACGCCGGCAGGCACCGGCAACGCGAACAGCATTCTCCTGCCGGACAGCTCGGGCAGGACCCCGACCCCGGCCGTCGCCGCCAGCGCGAAGGCGACGCGGGATGCGGCGTCCTCCGGCGGCGGCACGGCTCCCGCCATGGGGAAGACGGCTGTGCCGCCGGAAACCTGGGACCGCAATGACGACGATAACGGCGGCAGGCAAAAGGCACCGTTGCCCGTGCCCGGTGACGGTAAAGGCGGCACTGTTGGGGAAAAGAACGACGCCGGTCCCGCCGGCTCCCAGCCGACCGGCACCGCCGGTTCCCGGCCCGCCGCCGGTGGTTCCGCCGTCGTTGTCCAGCCGGAGGACGACAAAGGTGGCCTGCGCACAGGCCCGGAACCGGGCGATGACAAGGGCGGACAGCGCAAGGCAGCTGAACCGGACGACGACAGCGGCGGCCACGGTTCCGACGACTGAAACGAAAATTACCTCGGAGCATAAACGCTCTGCGGCAGCGCCCTCTGCAGTTATCTGCGGCCCTAATCGCATTGTGCGTATTACCTGAACGTAGGGTTAAATTTCCAGCCGACGCGCCGAAGAATGGGAAATTTTCTTTGCTTAATTCGGAAATCAACCTGTATCGTATTCATTTAGGTATACCGAAACTCGCCTGCGCCGCAGCGCGTCAGCCACTCCCGGCACCCTTAAATCCCCAAATCGAGCCCAGCAATTCCCTGCTGTCCGGAACGTCCCGGCCAGCCCGCTCCCGGCACCATTCTCAGGGGAGCACAACAGTGATGAAAGGCCGGCATTTATGATCGCCGACACCCGCACCACCTTGACCCGCCCTGAAACCTCAACCGCAACCACCCCCGTGCCCCAGCCTGGCTCCAGGCGCCCTTCCGGCCCATTCCGGCGCAGGCGGGACAACCGCATCCGTACCTTCACCCTCAAGCAGACCATCCGGCTGTTCCTGCTGGGCATTCTCTGCACCGCCGGCTGGGTTGCCTCCCTGCTGGTGGGGCACTTCGTGGACTGCGGCCCGGAGCTGCACCGTATCGGGCTCGCCGTCCACATTCTCGCCCTGGTGCTGTCCTTCGGCACCATCCTCGTTGTCGACTGGCTCGGCCTGCTGTGGCTCATGGGCAAGGTGCAGATGCACGAATCGCCCAAGCTTGAAGCCGCGGCGAAGCCGCTGATCTGGGGCGGCCTGGCACTGCTGCTGGTCTCCGGAGCCCTCATCAAGCCCGACCTCACCAACCCGGTGACCGTCATCAAGCTCGTCTGCGTGCTTGTCCTGATGCTGAACGGGCTGTGCATCGCCCCGGCCATGCACAGGATGTTCGCTCTCCCGCCGGAAACGCGCTTCACTGAACTGGCGCGCCGGCTGCGAAACCGGCTGCTGATCGCGCTCAGCATCTCACAGGCGTGCTGGTGGACAGCCGTGCTGATCGGCCTCGTCAACAGCACCCTGCGCCGCTGGTACGGCTACTGACAGGACGCTCGCCCTTGCCCAACTGACTCGCAGTTGTTGTCGTTTTCAGCCCTCAAAACGGCAACAACTGCGAGTCAGTTGGGCCGGGCCCGCGCCTCGGGAGCTGTAGCCTCGGGAGCTGCGGCCGCCGAACCGTGGGTAGTGCCGCGGTGCAGTCCCTGCAGCAGGCGCGGCAGCGTGAGCGCGGCCAGCACCGCGAGCCCGATCATCGGCAGCCAGGGTGTACCCGGCCACCAGTGATAACGCCCGGTCAGATCCAGCAGCCACCCCAGCACCGCATTTCCCGCCAGCACGGCCACGCCGCCGCACGTTGCGGACAGTCCGTAGTAGGCGCCACGGCCCGACGCCGACCCCTTTGCCGGGATGAACCGCGGGATCAGCGACAGGATGGTGGGCGTGAGGAGCATGTGGCCCAGGATCAGCGCGCCGACGATGCCCGCCATCAGTGCCACGGAAACGGCCGGGGAGGAAACGCCCGGCGCAGAACCGGAAGCTTCCGCCGGGACGGATCCGGCATCCACGGACGTCACGGCGGCCGCCGCCAGGGCAGCCCCCACGAGCAGGAAGCCGGCCGACATGGTCCGCCCCGGCCCCAGCCGCTGGCCGGCCGCGGCCACCGGCAGCTGCAGGAGCAACGTCAGCACGGAGGCGAGCAGGAAGAGCATGGCCAGCCACGAGGCGTCCAGGCCCCGCCGCTCCAGCTCAAGCGGGAACGCGAAATACATCTGGTTGTAGGCCACCATGTTGGTGCTGGCCAGGAGGCAGAACGCCACGAAGCGCCGGTTCTTCAGGCATCCGAGCGCGCCGCGGGACTGGGCCGGTGCGGCTTCCTGTTTCCCTGCACCCGATGTCTTCGGCGCGCCCGCCGAAACAGCTGCCGGAGCCACGGGGAGCCGGAACCACAGCAGCACGGTCACCGCAACGAAGACTGCGATTCCCGCCGCCAGCGCCGCGTCAAACCCCCATCCGAGCAGGGCAGCCCCCAGCAGCGGTCCGGCAAGGGCGCCCATCTCCCCCGTGATCGCCAGCCAGACGAACACCGAGCGCCGGCCCTTGCCCGGACCCCGTTCGTCGGTGTGTTCAGCACGGTCGGCATGGGACAGCCGGGACTCCAGCGCCGGAGAGAACAGCGCACCTCCCGCGCCGGTCAGCACGGCGCCGAGGAGGAACAGCGTGAAATCCGAAGCTGCCGCCAGGGTAGCGTACCCGGCGATGCGGACCAGGCAGCCGGTCAGGATCGCCCGCCGGGCGCCCCACCGGTCGGCCAGCAGGCCGCCGAACAGGAACATGCCCTGCTGGCTGAAGGTGCGGGCACCCAGGACAAGTCCGACGGCGGCGGCGTCCAGCCCGAAATCCCCGCCCATGGCGCCGGCCAGGAAGGGAATGACCGCGTAGAAGCCCACGTTGAACACCAGCTGGGTGCCAAGCAGGATGCGTGTTTCGGGCAGGTACGGCATGGGTCAGGTGGATCCTTATTCGTCCGGAGTGCCGATGAGTTCCAGGGTGCGGACGGGCACATCCGCCGCACCGGTGACGGGGGCGCGCAGGGCAATGACTGCCGACCGGTGAACACAGGCCGCCAGGTCGCCGCAGGCCACCGGAGCCGTGCAGGCCGCCGGCTGGACGAGGGCGGCAGCCACCAGCTCCTTGCTGTGTGCGTGCCGGGGGCTGGCGAAGAAGTCGGCGGTGGGCGCCAGTTCCACCAGGGCTCCCCGGTACAGCACGGCCACCCGGTGGCTCATGTACCGGATGACATTCATGTCGTGGGAGATCATGATCAGCGACAGCCGGCGCTCCCGGTGCAGGCGCAGCAGCAGGTCGAGGACCTTGCGCTGCGTCACGGCGTCCAGCGCCGACGTCGCCTCGTCGCAGATCAGCACGTCCGGGTCCAGCAGCAGCGCGCGGGCAATGGTGAGCCGCTGCAGCTGCCCTCCCGAACACTGGCTCGGGTACCGCTCCAGCAGTCCGGGTTCTAGCTCCACGTCCTGGACGGCCTGGTGGATGAGCTCCCGGCGCTCGTCCGGGTTGAGGGTCCGCTGCCGCAGCAGCGGGGCCTCCAGGCTGGCGAACAGTTTCATCCGCGGATCGAAGGCGTCGTGCGGTTCCTGGAAGACGAGCTGCACCTCGGTGCGGCGGGCGCCGGACCCGGCGGCACCGCCGTCGTGCTTTCCGTCCCCCGAGGGCAGCGTCCGGCTAATGGTGCCGCGGTCCGGGGCCTCGACCTCCACCAGGAGTCGGGCCAGGGTGCTCTTCCCCGAGCCCGACTGGCCCAGGACGCCGAGGATCTCGCCTTCCCGGAGGCCAAGGGAGACGTCCGCCAGGGCGGGCCGGGCGCCACGCCCGTTACCGCCGAACCGCTTGGTGACGCTGTCCAGCGCCAGGACGTCGCGGGCAGGTGCGGCACCACGAGCCTCCCCGGCCGCCTCAATGCGGCGGCGGGTAAGGGCGCACGCTTCGAGCAGCTCCCGGGCGCACGCGGTCCGGGGCGCGCCGAGGACGGTCCGGGCCGGCCCCCCTTCCTGGACCCGGCCGGCGTCCATCACCACCACCCGGTCAGCGAACGCTGAAACGGTGGCGAGGTCGTGGGTGATGTAGAGAACCCCGAGCCCGTGCCGGCGCCGCTGGGTGTCGATCAGTTCCAGGATCTGCCGCTCCAGCACCTTGTCCAGCGCGGATGTCGGCTCGTCGGCGAGCAGCAGCTCCGGCTGCCCGGCCATCGCCACAGCCAGCATGGCCCGCTGCGCCATGCCGCCCGAGAGCTGGTGCGGGTACGACCTGGCAACGCGTGCCGGATCGTCGAATCCGACGCCGCCGAGCAGCTCCAGGGCCTGCGCCCTGGCCTGGCGTCCGCGCAGCTGGCGGTGCAGCTTCAGCGGTTCGGCCAGGTGGCTGCCAATGGTCATGCGCGGGTTGAACATCCGTTTGGGCTGCTGGTACAGCATCCCAATCCGGCCGCCGCGCAGCCGGTTGAGCTCGCTGCCGCTCACCCCGAGCAGGTCAGTCCCGCCCAGGCTGACGGCCCCGGACTCCACGTGGATCTGCGGCGGCAGCAGTCCCAGGACGGACAGCGCGGTCATGGTCTTGCCGCTTCCGGAAGCCCCCACCAGGGCAACAAACTCGCCGGGTGCCACGGAGAGGCCGACGCCGGAAAGCACCGGCCGTGCCGACGGCGCCGAGGGCGTCCGGACACTGAGGTGCAGGTCCTCGATGAGCAGGCCGTCAGGCATGGGTGACCTCCGGTGCGGGGGCGGACGCGAGCAGCAGCCGGCTGCTGGACATGCGTGCCAGGTGCTGGCCGATGAGCGTGACGCACAGTGCGACGGTGAAGATCACCAGGCCGGGCGCCAGGATGGTCATCGGTGAGCGCACGGCGTACGGCTGGGCGGCGGCGAGCATGGAGCCCCAGTCCGACTGCGGAGGCTGCACCCCCAGGCCCAGGTAGGACAGGGCGCCGACGCTAATCAGGAACTGGCCGAACCGGAGCGTGGCCTGGCCCATGAGCGGACCGGCGAGGTGCGGCAGGATGTGGCGGCGCACCGTGAACCAGGGCGTGCAGCCCAGCACGCGGGCCGCCTCGATGAAGCCGCGGGCGGAGACGTCGTATGCCAGCGCCCGGGCGAGCCGTGCGAAGGGCGTCCAGCCGGTCACCGTCAGGGCCAGCAGCAGCGAGGGGTAGCCTGCGCCGAGCGCGGCGACCAGGAACAGCGCCACCACCATCTCCGGCATGGCCAGCAGGATGTCGTTGGTGCGGGTGAAGAACTCATCCAGCCAGCCCCGCCGCCGGGCGCTGAGCACGCCGATGGCCGTGCCGATGACGGCGGTGAGCACGGTGGCGAGGGCGGCGATGGTCAGCGAGAACCGTCCGCCGTCGAGGAGCCGGCTCAGGGTGTCGCGGCCCAGGTGGTCGGTGCCCAGCCAGTGGGTTCCGCTGGGGGCGGCCAGCCGGGAGGCAAGGTCCTGCCCGGCGGGCGGATAGGGTGCGATCCAGTCGGCCAGGGCCACGGACAGCACGACGACGGCCAGGATGATGACGGCGATCCGGATATGCAGGGGAAGGTTACGCATGCCGCATCCTGACCTGGGGGTTGAGGAGGCCGTGGACCAGGTCCGCGGCCGTGGTGAGCAGGACGGCCAGTCCGACGACCACCACCACGCCTCCCTGGGCGAGCGGAATGTCGTTGTTCAGGACGCCGTCGAACAGGAGCCGTCCCATCCCGGGGATGGCGAAAATAACCTCGATAATGACCGAGCCGCCCAGCAGGCCGGCGAACCACACGGCGGCCAGGGTGGTGAGCGGCAGCAGCCCGTTCGGGATCACGTGCTTCCGGAGGGTCTGCACGTGGCTCAGGCCCCTCCCCCGCGCGGCGGTAACGTGGTCCGCGCCCAGGGCGTCGAGCATGCCGTCGCGGACGGCGGTGATGAAATGGCTCGCCGGACGCAAGGCGAGGACCGCCACGGGTAGAACTGCCGACGTCGGGCCTTCCCAACCGGCGGAAGGAAGCACGGACAGCTTCAGCGCGAAGACCAGCACCAGCATCGGCGCGAGCCAGTACTCTGGCATCGCGATGAATGCCTGGGAAACCGCGGTGATGGCCTTGTCCGCTGCGCGCCCCTCGTTCAGGGCGGCGGTGACGCCGAGGACGGCAGCAATAAGGGCGGCCGCGGCCAGTGCCATGACCACCAGGCTGAGCGTGACCCACAGCGCGGGCAGCACCTGCTCCGCAACGGGTGTCCGGCTGGTGTAGGACAGGCCCATGTCGCCGCTGAGGAACCGGCCCAGCCAGCGCAGGTACTGCGTCCACAGCGGATCCTGCAGTCCCAGCTGGAGAGCTACCGACTCGACGGCGGAGTCATCGATGGCGTCGCCGGCCACCCGGGAACGGATGATCTTGCGCACCGGGTCGCCCGGGGTGACGTACGGGATGAGGAACACCACGAAAGACGCCAGAAGAACGGCGGCCACCAGGGCCGCCGCTCTTCTGGCGAGGAACAGCATCATGCCGGACCCTGTTCTCGGGGTCCGTGGTACGGGAACGTCACGGTTAGGGCTTGGCCGACTCGGCCCGGAGCACGTACCTGGCCAGCGGGTCCTGGACGTGGCCCTGCAGGTCGGTGCGGACGGCGTCGATGGCCTGCTCGTTGACGAGCCACACGTTCACGGCCTGGTCCTGGAGGATCTGCCCGGCCTCGGCGTACAGCCGGTAACGCTCCTGGCTGTCGGCGGTTGTGGCGGCCTGCGTGATCTTCTTGTCGTACTCGGCATTGCAGAAGTGGCTGAGGTTGTAGGTGCCGTCGCAGGTGTAGTCCGCGGTGAGGAAGCCGATGGGATCGGCGATGTCGATCAGGCGGTTGCGCTGGCTCAGCACCATGTCGTAGTTGCCGGACAGCAGGTCCGGTTCCACCGCGGCGTACTCCTTGGTGGTGATCTTGACCGGAACGCCCACGGCCTTCAGGTTCTCCTGGATGACCGTGGCCACGTCCGCGAACTCGGCGCGCTCCACGATGGCGACAATCTCCAGCGGCCGGCCGGCAGTGTAGCCGGCGGAGGCGAGCAGCTTCTTGGCGGCCTCCACGTCCTGCTTCGGCGCCTTCGCATCCTTGATGGCCCACGGCTCCGAGGGGGCGAAAGGACCGGTGGACGGGATGGCCGCGCCCTCGTAGACGCTGGCCGCCAGGGCGTCCAGGTCCAGTGCCGAGCGGACCGCCTTGCGGAAGTCAACGTCGTCGAACGGGGCCCGTCCGTTGTTCATGTACAGCGTCGCGGTCCGCGGCGAATCCGCCTTGAGCAGCTTCACGTTGGAATCCGACTCCAGCGCAGCCAGGCCCGACACCGGGATGGACAGGGACACGTCCGCTTCGCCGGTCTGCACCTGTGCGGTGCGGGTGGCGCCGTCGGTGATGAAGCGGACCTCGGCGCCGGCAAGCTGCACGTCGCCGCCCCAGTAGTCCTCGTTGCGGTCCAGGGTCAGCGACTGCTTCGGCTTCTCCGACACGGGCTTGAAGGGGCCGGTGCAGTGGCCGAAAGGATCCACGTTCGCACCCTTGAAGGCGGCCGGCGACAGCACGCCGGTGTTTACGCTCGCCAGCCGGTAGGGAACCAGCGGGCTCTCGGTAGGCGTGGTCACGCGGACGGTGTTCTCGTCGATGGCCTTGACGGCCTTGACCACCTTGGGGCTGAACGCGCGGGCCGGTACATCGGCGTCGAGCACGTTCTGCAGGGAGGTCACCACGGCCTTGGCGTCGAGTGCGGCGCCGTCCTGGAACTTGACGCCTTCGCGGAGGGTGAAGTCCCACTCGAGGTCGGAGACCTGCTTCCATTCGGTGGCAAGCGAGGGCACGATCTTGCCCTGCGTCTCGTCGTATCGCGTCAGGGTTTCAAGGCAGCCGGACAGGGACAGGATGTAGGCGGCGTCGCTCTCCAGCGCCCAGTCCGCCACGGGGGCGCGGAAGTTGTCCACGACAATGCGCTGGTTCGGGTCGGCCGCTTCGCCGGTTTTGCTGGCTTCGCCACTGAAGCCACAAGCAGACAGGGAAAGAAGCGCCGCGAGTCCCAAGGACACGGACAGCGGGAAGGAAGAGCGCAACGGGTACCACCTAGATTGATTTGCCTGCGCAGCGCGGCAGGCGCAAGAGCGGACGGCCGAAAGGGCCACGCTGAGTTTAGGCTAACCTAACTCCCGCTCCCAAAACCGGCCGCTCCGCCGTCGTAATGTATCAGCGCTCTTGGCCCAACTGACTCGCAGTTGTTGTCGCTTTGAGGGGTGAAAACGACAACAACTGCGAGTCAGTTGGGTGTGCGGGGCGGCCGTCAGTTGGGTGTGCGGGGCGGGGTTGGGGGCGGCGCGGGGATCAGTAGTTGCGCCGGTGCCGGAGCCTGGGAAGTACGACGGCGAACACACCTGCCGCTGCGAACCCCAGTACTCCTGTGGCCGTCACCCCGGCGCCGAGGGAGGCCGCGGCCGTCACCGCGGAGAGGAGGACGGGGCCGCCGGTGGAGCCGGCGTCGGCCATGAAGCGCCAGAGGCCCAGGAACTGCCCGCGGCCGCGGCTGGGCGAGAAGTCCGCGCCGAGGGTCATCACCAGGCCGGAGCTGATTCCGTTGCCGAAGCCGATCAGCAGGGCCACGAGCAGCAGGCCGGTGAACCCGGCCGTGAGCGGGATCAGCACGAGCGCCAAGCCCATGATCAGCGTCGAGGGGATGGCCACCCACTGCCGGCCGCGCCGGTCCATCACTTTGCCCGCCGGGTAGAAGACCAGCATGTCGATCGCCCCGGAGAGCCCGTACACCAGCGCAGCGTGCGTGGGGTCCAGGCCCAGGTGGTCGGCCCACAGCGGGATCACCACCTGGCGGGAGGCACGCAGGGCACTGAGCAGCAGGATGCCCACTCCGGCAGTCAGGAAGACGCCGGCATGCGAGACGGCCACGCCGCGCAGGGTAGGCTCCGGACCGGCTTGCGTGGAGGGGCCGTCCACCGCCACGAGGTCACGGACGTTCACGGCCAGCAGCGCGGCGGCGGCCATGCCGGCCACGCCCACCCAGTACGCGCCGCTGATGCCAACCAGGGCCATGGCCGCGGCGCCAATGAACGGCCCGATGAACGTGCCGATCCGGCTCACCCCGCCCAGCGTGGACAATGCCCGGGCACGGAACTCCACCGGCACGGCTTCGGTGAGGTACTTCTGCCGGGCCAGGCTGAAGACCGCGGCGGACATCCCGACGACGGCCATCGCCACCGCGAGCAGCCAGAGTCCGTTGCCCATCACCAGGGACAGTCCGGCCGCCAGCAGGGCAAGGGCACCGGCGGCGGCCGCGCCCACGATGGACCAGCGTTCACCGAACTTCAGGGTGATCATGGACGCCGGCAGGTTGAAAAACCACGAGCCCAGCCCCATCAGGGTGACGATCAGGGCGGCCACGGCAACGGACGCGCCCAGTTCGCGGGCGGACAGCGCCACCACCGGCAGGATCGCGCCCTGGCCCACGCTGAACAGGAGGGCGGGGCCGAAGGCCGGAACAGCGATGCCGCGGAGGCTGAAGGGCGGCGGGCTGTCTGGCGGCGGAGTCATCCCCTTCATCCTAGGTGCGGGCGCGGCGCGCGCAGCTGTGACGCGGGCTCCGGGAATCTCGAAACACAAACAATTTGATAAACATGGCCTCCTGCTGCCCAACGGGCCTTGGCCAAATTAATAAGTGTGCTTAGCCTTGTAAGTCAGGGCGAGGCGCGCGGACCCCATCGGACATCGACTATGGTTCGGAATAACTGAACAGCCGCAGGAGTGATCATGGAAGTCTGGCCGGGCAGCGCTTATCCACTGGGTGCGACCTTTGACGGGATGGGGACAAACTTCGCGCTCTTCAGCGAGGCGGCCACCGCCGTCGAGCTGTGTTTGATAGCCGGGGACGGCACCGAAACGCGCGTGGAACTCCTCGAGGCGGACGGGTATGTGTGGCACTGCTACCTGCCCCAGATCCAGCCAGGGCAGAAGTACGGCTACCGCGTCCACGGGCCCTACGATCCCGCCCGGGGCCAGCGCTGCAACCCCAACAAGCTCCTTCTGGACCCGTACGCCAAGGCCGTCGCCGGGCAGGTGCACTGGCACCAGGCGATGTTCTCCTACAACTTCGGCGACCCCTCGTCCCGCAACAACCAGGACTCCGCCCCGCACACCATGCTCGGCGTGGTGATCAACCCGTTCTTCGACTGGGCAGGTGACCGGCCGCCCAAGATTCCCTACCACCGCTCCGTCATCTATGAAGCGCACGTCAAGGGGCTCACCGAACTGCACCCCGAGGTGCCCAAAGAGCAGCGCGGCACCTTTGCCGGCGTCGCCCATCCTGCCGTCATTGCGCACCTGCAGCGGCTGGGGGTCACGGCGATCGAACTGATGCCGGTGCACCAGTTCGTCAACGACGGGACCCTGCAGGAGAAGGGGCTGAGCAACTACTGGGGCTACAACACCATCGGGTTTTTCGCGCCGCAGAACACGTACAGCTCGATCGGCCAGATGGGCCAGCAGGTGCAGGACTTCAAGGCCATGGTCCGCACCCTGCACCGCGCGGGGATCGAGGTGATTCTCGACGTCGTCTACAACCACACGGCGGAAGGGAACCACCTGGGTCCCACCATGAGCTTCAGGGGCATCGACAACGCCGCGTACTACCGGCTGCTCGAGGACGACAAGCAGTACTACATGGACTACACGGGCACCGGCAATACCCTGAACGTGCGGCACCCGCACTCCCTGCAGCTGCTGATGGATTCGCTCCGGTACTGGGTGACCGAGATGCATGTAGACGGGTTCCGCTTCGACCTGGCCGCCGCTTTGGCCCGGGAGTTTTACGACGTCGACCGGCTGTCCACGTTCTTTGAACTGGTGCAGCAGGACCCGATCGTGTCGCAGGTGAAACTGATCGCAGAGCCGTGGGACGTCGGGCCCGGCGGGTACCAGGTGGGCAACTTCCCGCCGCAGTGGACGGAATGGAACGGCAAGTACCGGGACACCGTGCGCGACTTCTGGCGCGGCGAGCCTGCCACGCTCGGCGAGTTCGCGTCGCGGCTGACCGGTTCCGCGGACCTGTATGAGCGGTCGGGGCGCCGTCCCGTCGCCTCCATCAACTTCGTCACGGCGCATGACGGCTTCACGCTGCGCGACCTGGTTTCGTACAACGAGAAGCACAACGAGGCCAACGGCGAAGGCAACCGCGACGGCGAATCGCACAACCGCTCGTGGAACTGCGGCGTGGAGGGCGCGACGTTGGATCCGAAGATCCTGGCGCTCCGGGCCCGGCAGCAGCGGAACTTCATCGCCACCATGCTGCTCTCGCAGGGCGTGCCGATGATCACGCACGGCGACGAACTGGGCCGCACGCAGCACGGCAACAACAATGTCTACTGCCAGGATTCGAAGCTCAGCTGGATCAACTGGGACACCGTGGACATGCCGCTCATGGACTTCACGGCAGCGGTGAACCGGCTGCGCGCCCAGCACCCCACGTTCCGGCGCAGCACCTTCTTCGACGGCAGGCCGGTGCGCCGCGGCAAGGGCGAGAAGCTGCCGGACATCGTGTGGCTCAACGAAGCGGGCATCGAAATGCTGCCCGAGGACTGGGGCCGCGGCTTCGGCCGGACCATCGGCGTGTTCCTCAACGGCGACGGCATCCAGGGCCGCGACGACCGCGGCCGCCGCATCACGGACGTGAACTTCCTGCTGTATTTCAACGCGCACGACGACGACATCAAGTTCACGCTCCCGGCCGGCGAGTTCGCCGAGGCCTGGGACATGGTGGTCAACACCGCCGGAACAGGAGTGGACCGCGGACCCATCGACGCCGGTTCGGTGCTGAAGGTGGCCGCGAAATCCATGGCCGTCCTGCGAGCCCGCGACCTGACCCAGCCAGAGCCCAACCTGTCCGTTGCGCCCGGCCTGCAGGCCGCTTGGTTGGAGTAGCCCTCTGCCCGGCCTGAACCAACGCGCCCTCACCTCCCGCCGCCTCCCACCAAACCCTCCCTCACCTCCTGCCGCCTCCCACCAAACCCTTCGTGACGTTTGCCACAACGGGCATCGATAGGTATTTTTAGCTCCACAGCGATCTTTCGGGCGGCGTTCAGGGTAAACCTGAGGTCTCGCCGTCTTACTCCGGAGATCAGCAGTACGAGCGTCCCTGCCTGGTCCACCCGGAAATGTTTCGGAGCAAACCGCCAAGAGCCGCTCTACCGCGCGCTGAAACCGCCGGGGACGGCCCCGGCGGCCGCTTCGTGTTTGAGGGGACACAAACTATGACCGCTGTATCCAAATGGGTCGCCGCTGGCTCGTCAGCAGCTGTTTTCGCCGGCGGGCTCTTCATCGGGGCTCCGACAGCCATCGCAGCGCCCGGTGACGCCGCCTGCCAGCAGGCTTCCGTCCAGTTCGAGGCCGCGCTCGCAGCCGCCGGTATCACCGAGGAAAGCATTGCTCGCCTCGACGCCCTCGCGGAGGTCACTGCCTCCGCCGAGGCGGCATACGTGGCGGCGCAGCAGGCTATCGAGGACGGGCCCGGCGCTGCTCTGACGGCCGCCGAGGCCCAGCTCGCCGACGACGAGGCCGCCAAGGACGCCGCCGAAGATGCGCTCGTAGAGGCCCAGACGTCCGGCGATCCAGATGCCATCGCAGCGGCGCAGGCTGCCTACGACGCAGCAGATGATGCACGCGGCGAATCCCGGGACGCTTTGGAGCTCCGCCAGGCGGAGTATGACGCCGCCTGGACTTCGCAGGAGTTCCTTGACGTCAAGGACGCCTTCGACACCGCCGTCGCCGCCTTCGAACAGGAACTCGCCGCCGTCTCGCTGGACGAAGGCTCCGCAGCCAGCCTTGCGGGGCTCTTTGAAGCGTTCCTCGCAGCATGCAATCCGGACTCTGTCGGCGTGGACCCGGTTGTCACGCCGCCCGTGACGGTGCCGGACAGCACGACGCCGGGAGGCACGACGCCGGCAGTCACCAACCCTGTCACCGGCGCTCCCACAGGGGTCGGCACCACCCCCGGAGCAGGGGTCGGCACCGCCACGGTGGCGACCAACAAGGGCCTGAATGTGCAGACCGCGGCCGAGACCGAGCCAAGCGGCCACCCCGGCTTGGCGCTGCTCGCCGCCCTGCTCGCGGCCGGCATCTCCGTGCCTGCCGCCATCGCCCTGCGGATGCGCCGCCTGGAACGCGGCCGCAACTAGGCACCAGCACTAAGGCATCAGTTGTTGGAGTCGCAAACCACGGCCAGCCGGCGCCGGCCCAGCCGGCGCTGGCTTGCCGTGCCTGCCGTAGCCACGGCGGGTCTGGCAGCGGCTCTCTTCCTGGCGCCGTCGAACGCTGTCCCCCCAAACGACGGCGGCAGCACCGCCGTCGTGCCCTCAGCCACCGCCTCGGCGGTGGCAACCCGGAGCACCGGCGCGGTCCGCAAACCTGTGCGTCCGGCAGCCGTAGCTGCGCCCACCGCGGTGGCGATCATGGCGGCAGGGCTGGACGTCCGGGTTCTGCCGCTGACTCCCAGCGCGGAGGAGATGTCGTCCGGATCGCTCGTTCCCCCGCTCACGGTTGAGGCATACTGGCTGACCAATTACGGCATGCCCGGAGCGGGCTCAACGAACACGACGTACATCGTGGGTCACAGCTGGGACGGCCGGGATGCGCCCTTCAACCGGCTCAGCGACGAGTCGCTCGCGGGCAAGGAAGTCACCGTGACGACGGCAAAGGGGACGCTGAAGTACACCATCGACTCCGTCACGACGCACGACAAGAACACGCTTAAGGACAGCGATATCTGGAACGTCGTGCCCAACCGGCTGGTCCTGATCAGCTGCTACACCGAGGACCCCTGGGGCAAGAACGTGGTGGTCACGGCCTCCCCGGCGCGCTCATCCTGACTGGACCCTTCCTCACCTCTCGCCGCCTTCTTCGGGACCCTTCCTCACCCCTCGCCGCCTTCTTCCGGACCCTCCCCACCTTTCGAAGGAAGCAGGCTACTCCCCGCGCCCGCTCAGAAATGTATCCAGCGCGGGAAGGTCGTCAGTGTTGATGTGGTCGACGCCGGCATTGAGCAGCTCGGCCCACAGCGCGTCGCGGGCCGGGCCTGCCTGGTCCGGCGTCGCCCAGAACCGCACCCGGTACCCCTTGGCGTGGGCCGTTTCCACGTAAGCGCGTAGCTTGGCCCGCTCGGCCTCAGGCATCGGCCCGACACCCTGCCACGTGAACAGCTTGGTCCAGTTGTCACTGACCAGCGGCATCAGCGCGGCAGGTTTCCCCGAAGCCAGATCAGCCGACCGGCCGTCGTAGAAACCGAACCTCTTGTCCGCAGCCTGCATCGTGGCGAGCGGCCGGTTGCCGCTGATGACGGCGGTCACCGGGCCGGCCGACACCTTGCCGTTGGCATAACGCGTCATGAGCTCCGGGTGCTCGGCGAGTTCCTTCTCGATGGCCGCATAGGTCGTTTCGCCGTCGCTCTTGATGTCGATAAGCAACTGCAGGCTGCCGTCCCAGCCCGGGTAAACGCTGTGGCCCTGCTGCCGCACGAGCTGGTCCAGCGGGTCGAGGTAAAGGCTTTCGAGGGTGACACCGGCGCGAGCATCCTCGAGGTCGTGAGCCACGCGCAGCTCGCCGTCGACCAGCCAGACGTCCGCTTCCACGCTGGTGAACCCGTGTTCCAGCGCATCCAGCAGCGGGCGGTCGTGTTCGTAGTCGTTGTGCGCATGCGCTGCAGGATGCGGCTCCCCCAGTGTGACGGCGGCATCCGGCGCCGCGGCGGACGGGGCGGCGATTCCGGCGAGCGCCGTTAGGGCGACGAGGGCAGTGACGGTGCTTTTGAGCAGCACAGGGTTCTCCTTCAGTGCGGTTGGGATGCACCCGCGCTTCCCGGTTGGGAATGTCCGACGGCGTGCCCCACCACCCTGCCCGCCGGCAACTAACGCTTGCCCACCAGCTGCTGACGCTCTGGTGAACAGGACATGTCTTGAGCCGCCACCCCAACGCTCCCTCAGATCCTGTCGCCTAATCCCCAACGCGCCCTCAGATCCCGTCGCCTAAATCCAAATGCTCTGTCAGATCCTGTCGCCTCATTCCAAACGCTCTCTCACCCGCGTTTTGGAGGTGAGAGAGGGTTCAGTAAAACCCGACGAAAAGTGAGAGAGCGTTACCGCCCTGAATATCGGCAGGCCCGGCCAGCGGAAGGACTCGAGCAGCGCCAACGAGAAGCCGGGCTAGCCGACGTGGATGCCAGGGCGCCGGGCGGGGTCGGGCTCGTTTTCGCGGATGATCTCCCGGACCACGGGGGCGGTGTCGCCGCGGCCCAGGAGCAGGTAGCGCATCAGGTGGGCCAGCGGGTTGCCCTCGGCCCACTCGAAGTACGCGTGCGGGCGGACTCCGGTGGCGTCGTGCAGTGCCAGCAGGATCGCGGCGATGGCGTTGGGCGCGGCCGGGCTGTTCGCGCGGAGGACCCGGTGCCCGGCCACCTCCACGCCGCGCACGGTAAGCACATCGCTGAAGCCCGACGGGTCCGTGATGTCGATCTCCAGGAACATCACGTCAGCCGTGCCGGGGACGGGGTTGTTTTCCCGTTGCGCGGCCTCCTTCTGCGCGTACTCCTTCGCGTCCCTGGCCTGCGGGCGGTTGGCGATGATGTTGATGCGCCCGTCGTAGTCGATCGTGTCCGTGATGAACCGACGCGCGGTCTCATCGAACTCGATCCGGTCCACCCGCAGCTCAGTGGTGCGCGAGACCCGGGACACCAGCGACACCACCACGATGCCCAGGATGAAGAATCCGGAGATCGCCAGGCCGTCGGGTTTCTCGATCACGTTCTCCATCAGCGCGTAGAGCATCACGAGCGTCAGGACGGTGAACCCGACGGCGGCCCTGCGCTTCTTCTGGCGGGCGGCGGAAATGCTCACAGCCACAGCGCCGGAGACCATCATGGCCAGGATCCCGGTGGCGTACGCGCCGGCCTGGGCGTTGACGTCCGCCTTGAAGCCGATGGTGATGAGGATGCTGATGGCCGTGTACACCAGGACCACGGGGCGCACGGCCCGGGACCAGTCGGGGGCCATGCCGTAGGAGGGCAGGTACCGGGGCACGATATTGATGAGCCCGGCCATTGCGGACGCGCCGGCGAACCACAGGATCAGGATGCTGCTGATGTCGTACAGGGAGCCGAAGCCGTTGCCGAGCCGCTCGTGCGCCAGGTATGCGAGCGCGCGGCCGTTCGCTTCACCGCCCTCCTGGAAGGCCTCAGCCGGGATCAGCACGGTGGTGACGAAGCTGCTGCCGACCAGGTAGACGCTCATCACCACGGCCGCGGCCGTCAGGAGCTTGCGCGTATTGCGGATCCGGTTGCGGAGCGTCTCCTCAGGCGTGGATCCAGAGGCGGCCACCAGTGGCATCATGCTCACGCCGGTTTCGAAGCCGGAAAGGCCCAGCACCAGCAGCGGGAACGCGAGGATGGCAGGCCCGGCAATGTTGCCCAAGCCGCCGCCAAATGAACCGAGTGCAGCGATCCAGGCAGCCACGGCACCCGGCTGAGTGACGGCGTCGTAAATTCCGGTGCCGATGATGACGGCGTTCAGCAGCAGAAAGACGCCCACCAGCGGAATGGCGACGGCCACGGCCTCGGAGAAGCCCAGCAGGAACACCCCGCCCAGGATCAGCAGCATCACCACGGTGATGGGGACGGCCTGGCCTTCCAGGAACGGCGGCAGGTACGGGTTCTCCAGCAGGTGCACGGTGGCGTCGGCGGCGGAGAGGGTGATGGTGATGATCCACGACGTCGCCACGAACCCGAGCAGCACCAGCACGAACACCTTGCCCCGCCAGAACGGCAGCAGGTTCTCGAGCATGGCCACGGAGCCCTGCCCGTGCGGGCTCTCATGCGCCACGCGGCGGTACATCGGCAGCATGCCCAGCAGGGTCAGGGCCACGATCAGCAGCGTGGCCAGCGGCGACAGCGCACCGGCGGCGAGCGCGGCGATGCCGGGCAGGTAGGACAGCGTGGAGAAGTAGTCCACGCCGGTCAGGCACATGACCTTCCACCAGCTCTGCTGGTGCCCGGTGCCTTCCGCCGATTCCGGCCCCACCGGCTGGTGCACCTTGTGCTCCAGCAGCCACCGGGTGAACGCGCCGCCGGGGCCGCTTTCCCGCTCGGGGTTGGGCACGCTGGCCGGCACGGAATATTGGGCTGGTGCGGTCATGAAATGTCTTTCTGGATTTCGGGGATCGGGCGCCGGCGAGTGAGGAGCACCAGGCGGCGAAAGGTGAGGAAGGGTCGGGCCCCCAGGCGGCGAAACGTGAGGAAGGGTCGGGGACAAGGCGGCAGGACGTGAGGAAGGGTCGGGGACCCGCCGTCGGACCATGGGAGGGCGTCCGACGGTGGGGGCTACTTGGTTGCTCTGATGAGCCGGTAGATCATGTAGCCGGTTGCGCCGATCCCAAGGATCAGCCACAGCAGCGGGGCGTTTTGGGTCAGCATGGCGGGACACGGCCTTGCGTGCTTGAGGTGGCCACGGGGTCCTTCGATTCACATGGGCAGTTTGCTGATGACCACGGGAGCGTAGCACCGGCCGGAATCCGAAAATCGCGAAAACCGGGGATCTTAACGCTTTCTTAACGCCTCGTACTTCACACCGGCCGCAGGGAATTTCGCGGTGGTAGCGTGACGCCTATGCGCGACATTCATGCCCAGAAGGCCCGGCCTACCGGCACGGTCTTCCCGCGCATCCTCAACGTCTTTGCACCCCAGCATCCGGCGCAGGTGATCGTGCTCGGCTTCGCCGCCGCCATCGCCGTCGGAACGGGCCTGCTCATGCTGCCCATCGCGCGGAACGGGCCGGAGGGTGCGCCCTTCCTCGACGCCCTGTTCACCTCCACATCCTCGGTGTGCGTCACGGGACTGGTCACGGTCGACACCCCCGTGTACTGGAGCGGCTTCGGCAAGGTGGTGATCATGGCCCTGATCCAGATCGGCGGGTTCGGGGTCATGTCCTTCGGCACCCTGCTCGGTGTGCTCCTGGCCCGCCGGCTGGGCCTGCGGTCACGGCTCTCAACGGCCGCGGAGATCAAGAGCACAGGCTTCGGAGACGTGCGCCGCGTCCTGCTCGGCGTGCTGACCATCAGCCTCACCGTGGAGATTGTGCTCGCCGGGATCCTGGCCGCCAGGCTCGTCGCGGGGTACGGCTACGAGCCCGGGCGGGCGCTGTGGCACGGCGTCTTCCATTCCGTGTCCTCGTTCAACAACGCCGGGTTCGCGCTGCACACGGACAACCTCATCGGTTTCGCCGGCGACCCCTGGATCTGCCTGCCCATCGCGGCCGCGGTGATCATCGGCGGCCTGGGTTTTCCGGTGCTGTTCGAGCTGCGGCGGCAGTACCAGCGGCCCATCCACTGGAGCATGAACACCAAGCTGGTCCTGGTGGGCACCGCCGTCCTTCTCACCGCCGGCACCGTCTTCCTTACCGCCGTCGAATGGTCCAATCCCGCCACGCTCGGCGCGCTCAAGCCCGGCGAACGCATCCTGGCAGGCTTCTTCCAGTCCGTCATCACGCGCACGGCCGGGTTCAACAGCATCGACATCGGGCAGATGCACGAGGTGTCCTGGCTGGGCATGGACATCCTGATGTTCATCGGCGGCGGCCCCGCCGGCACTGCCGGCGGCCTGAAGATCACCACCTTCGGCGTGCTGTTCTTCATCCTGCTGACCGAACTGCAGGGCGGCACCGCGGTGAACATCTTCGGCAAGCGCCTCTCCCGTGCCGTGCACCGGCAGGCCATCACCGTGGTGCTGCTCGCGATCGCGCTGGTGGTCGGCTCCACGATGTTCCTCATGCTCATCACCGACTTCGGGCAGCAGCGGATCCTGTTCGAGGTCATCTCCGCGTTCGCCACCGTGGGGCTGTCCACCGGCATCACCGCCTCCATGCCGCCGGCCGGCCAGGTGGTGCTGATCCTGCTGATGTTCGTCGGCCGCCTCGGCCCGGTGACGCTCGGCGCCGCACTGGCCCTGCGCGAACGCCCGCTTCTCTACGAATACCCGAAGGAAAGGCCCCTCATTGGCTAAGAACCTCTTTTCCCGTTCACCCGAAGCCGCGGGTCAGGCGGACACGGTGGTGGTCATCGGACTGGGCCGTTTCGGCGGCGCCCTGGCGCTGGAGCTCGAGGCGCAGGGCACCGAGGTGCTCGGCATCGACGCCAACGAGGACACCGTCCAGTCCTACAACGGCCGCCTCACCCACGTGGTCCGCGCCGATTCCACCAAGGAGGAGGTGCTGCGCCAGCTCTCCGTCCACGAGTTCGACCGCGCTGTGGTGGGCATCGGCACGGACATCGAGGCAAGCATCCTGACGACGTCGCGCCTGCTCACCTTCAAGAAGCCGCAGATCTGGGCCAAGGCCATCAGCGAGCCGCACGCCGAGATCCTCAACCAGCTCGGGGTGGACCACGTGATCCGCCCCGAGCACGACATGGGCAAGCGCGTGGCCCACCTGGTCCGCGGCTCGCTGCTGGACTACGTCGAGTTCGAGGACGACTTCGTCATGATCCGCACCAGCCCGCCCGCGGAAGCCTGCGACCGGCCGCTCGGCGTGCTGGGCCTGCGCGACAAGTACGGCATCACCATCGTGGCGGTCAAGCGCCCCGGCGGAATCTGGGGCCACACCACGGCGCAGACCGTCCTGTACGAGGAGGACCAGATCATTGTGCAGGGCAGCAAAACGCAGGCGGAGCGCTTCAGCAATATGCAGTGACCGCTGCCCCGCCTTTACCGGGTGGCCGGTGCCTCGATAAAGACCAACTGGGCCAGGCTGGTGGCCGGCTTCCTGCGCCGCCGGGCAGGCTTGCCGACGGCGTAAGCCGGGTTCCCGGCGTCGGACTTCAGTTTCCCTGCACCTGTGGAACGCGCCCCTGTGGAATGCCCGACGGCGCCCGCCGCCTTCGCGGCCGGCACCCGCCGCACGCTGAGCTGCTCAAGGTCCAGCAGCCGCCGCGCGCCGGTCCGGGAGTCGATGATCCAGAAGAGGTCGATGTCCCGGAAGGTGCTGCTCACAGTCCCGCTGTGCGCCAGCCGTCCGCGGTGCCACGCCTCCACCACGTCCCCTACCGCCAGCTCGGCGCTGGACCGCACTTCAAGGCCCATATCTTCGTTCACGTCCGATCCCCCTCCATTGGAATGTTGATGGCACCAGCCTGCCCCACGATGTTTTCTAAAACGTTTCGGGTTGGGTCCTGCCATGTGTCTGCGCTGTTACCGGTTGCGCCCGTGAGCGCACTTCGGGACGCGATCCGGGAAATACGGAAAAGGGGCACCAGGAATCGGGCAGAATGGGAACCGAAATACGTCATAAACGCCCGGCCGTGTGATCCGCGTCATATCATTACCGGAAGTGGATTCCACTGTTGTGCCAACGTCGTCGCCAGGAGAAAGGACAGCCCGTGAAGCCGCATGCTTCGTTCCGCCTGTTCCGCTCCGGGCTGATCGGATCCATCATCCTGGGCCTGGCCGCCGGAGGGCACCTGGCCGGCGGAGGCCAACTGCCCACGCCCGCAATCCTCGCGGCCCTGTGCGCCGTGACCATGGTTCCGGTCGCGGCCCTGACACGCTTCAAGCTGTCGCTGCCGGTTCTGATCGGGCTGATAGGCGGCGGACAGGTCTGGCTTCACTGGGCGTTTGACGCCATGTCGGCAGGAGCTCCTCCAGCCGCTTCCCCGGCGCTGCTCTCCGAACACGCCGGACACGCCTCGGCCGCGCTGAATCCCGAAGCGCTGATGCTGGCCGCCCCGGCCCACGGGTCTGTGCCCGACGGGCTCATGTTCGCCGCCCACGCCGTCGCCACCCTGGTCACGGCGCTGCTCCTCGCCCGCGGCGAGCGGGCCCTCGGTGCACTGGCCGACTGGCTGGGCCCGCTGTTTTGGAACCCCGAGCCGGCCGTCATCGCTCCGGTCTGCGTTCCGCGCCCCCATTTCGCGGCCGTGCTGCTTCCGCCCCGGCACCATTCGGTACGCCTGCCGTCCCGCCGCGGCCCGCCGCTGCCCGCAGCCGCCGCCTAGAGACAGTTCCTTTCACCTTTCACGCAAGGGCCCTTTCACCAGGGCACCTTTTGCACAGGCCCCTGTTCACGCAGGGCAGGAACTTCCGACGGCGGTTCTTCCGCTTCCCGGACAGGCCCACCGGCCTGCCATTCCTGACCCCTCATACCCGTGAAAGGCACACCTGCCATGAATACCTCCCTTCGCCGTACCCTCAAGACCGCCGCTGCCGCCACGCTGACGGCCGGATTCCTGGCCGCCGGCGCGGCCGCCGCCTCCGCCCACGTCACTGTCGACCCCTCCGCCACCGCTGAGGGCGGTTTCACCAAGCTGACGTTCAGCGTTCCCAACGAGTCCGAGACCGCCAAGACCAACCGCCTCGAAGTGAAACTGCCCACCGACACCCCGCTGACGTCGGTTTCGGTCAAGCCCATGGACGGCTGGAAGGCCCAGATCATTACCGGCACCCTGCCCAAGCCGGTCGAGGTGAACGGGGCCACCGTGACCAAGGCACCCACCAGCGTGGTCTGGACTGCCGACGCTGCGCACCAGATCGGGCAGAACGAGTTCCAGACCTTCACCCTGTCGGTCGGCCGCCTCCCCGCTGCCGGGACCACGGTGACCCTGCCGGCGGCCCAGGGCTACACGGACGGGACCACAGTTAACTGGGCCGATGCGGCTGCCGACCACGGCCACGCGTCGGCAACGTCCTCCGCGGGCGCCTCGGAAACGCCTGCCGCAGAGGCGAAGGAGTCCCGCCCGGCACCGACGTTCGTCACCACGGCAGCTGAAGGCGACGGCCACGGCAGTGCCGCCCCCGCCGCCACGCAGGCTTCCGCAGTGGCGCCGGCGTCGTCGGATTCCTCCTCCGGCGGCGACACCGCCGGATGGGTCGGACTCGCCGCCGGACTCATCGGCCTTGCAGCGGGCGTGACGGCGCTGGCCCGGACCCGCGCCAGCCGCGGCAACAGCTAGCAGCGACGCGGCGCCTGGGCTGGCAACCGGCCCGGGCGCCGCGTACTTCTTTTACGCACTGAGCCCCTCACCCGGCTGACCGGGCTGGAGGTTCCTGTGCGCTACCCACAAACGCTTCGCGCTGCCCAAATGCGCTGTGCCCAATTCCGGGCTGCCCCCTTCGGGACCCCACGCCGTCGGTACGCAAAAGCCGGTTCCGTGCGCCGTGCTGCCCTCAACCCGGCCGTTTAAGCCGGTCCCTTAGTGGTCCCCACGCGCACGTCCGCAGCGCCACCAGTCCTCGAAAGACAAGACCATGACCCTATTAGCCAACCCCCAAAAGTCCAGGCAACCATCACCGCCGGAGGCTGCCCCCGCCGGCAACGGACCGGACGGCCGCGGATGGTTCCGCGCCTTCCTGCTCCGGCTGCACTTCTACGCTGGCATTCTCGCCGGTCCCTTCCTTTTCATCGCCGCGGTCAGCGGCGGCCTCTACGCCATCACCCCGGCACTGGAACAGGCCGTCCACGCCAAGGAGCTGCGCGTTCCGGCGGTCGCCCACCCTCTGCCGCTCTCCGCACAGGTGAAGGCGGCGATGGATTCCGCCGGCGGCGCCACGCCCATTGCCGTCCGCCCGGCGCCCGGCTCCGAGGACACCACCCGCGTGCTCTTCGCCGACCCTACGCTGGGTGAATCCGAATACAGGACCGTCTTTGTGCATCCCGGCACGGGCGAAATCCGCGGAGACCTCACCACCTATGGCAGCAGCGGGTCGCTCCCGATGCGCACCTGGATCTCCAACCTCCACCGCTCCCTGAACCTCGGTGAGCCCGGCCGGATCTACAGTGAACTGGCTGCGTCCTGGCTCTGGGTTGTCGCGCTCGGCGGGCTGGGTCTGTGGATCGGCAGGATCCGCCGACGCCGAACATCATCTCCGAAGGCCCGCCCCGCTTCCGGCCGGGCCAGGATGGTGTGGCTCCACGGCACCACGGGCACCGTCCTGCTCGCCGCCTTCCTGTTCCTGTCCGCCTCCGGCCTCACCTGGTCCGCCAGCGCGGGCGAGAACATCACCAAGGTCCGCACCAGCCTCGGCTGGCTCACCCCCACTGTCTCCACGTCACTGAATGGGGAGGCGTCCGCACCGGCCGGTGACCACGCCGGGCACGGTTCAGGGTCGGCACCGACCGGCGCGGCAGCGGATCCGGCAGCCTACGACACCGTCGAGCGGATCGCCCGGGCGGACATCATCACGGCCCCCATGGTGGACATCAAGCCGCCCGCAAAGGCCGGCACGGCCTGGACCGTGACCGAAGCAGGCCGGGAATGGCCGGCCACCGCCAGCGCAGTTGCCATCGACCCGGATTCCGAGAAGGTCACCAGCCGCGCCGACTTCAAGGATTTCGGACTGGCGGCGAAGCTGACCCGCTGGGCCATCGCGGCGCACATGGGCCTGCTCTTCGGCCTGCCCAACCAGCTCGTGCTGCTCGCCGTGGCCGCAGGACTGGCCGCCATGGTGGTGTGGGGCTACGTGATGTGGTGGAAGCGCCGCCCCACCCGCGGCAGCGACTGGGCCGTGGGCCGGCCGGCGCCGCGGGGAGCCTTCGTCCGCGGACACTGGGCAGGCGTCCTGGCCGCGATCACGGCGATGGTCCTCGTGGGCATGTTCCTGCCGCTCCTTGGCTGGAGCCTCCTCGCCTTCCTCCTCCTGGACGCGGTGATAGGTGAAGCCAGGCGCCGTCGTCGTTATTCTCCGGAACCAAAAGCGGACGTGGCCGAAGCTCACAAGTAAGCGCCCACCCTGTAATGCCGCGGACCGGAAGGAGAGCATGGCTGCCCGGGCCCGCCGTCGATAGACTGAAAGTGGCCGCCGCGGCATCAGGCCGCCCCGGCCTTCCCGAACAGGAGGTCACGATGGGTTTGGGTGACAAGATCCACAACGCCGCCGAAAAACTCCACGGCAGAAGCAAGGAAGCAGCCGGCCGCGCGACCGGAGATGAGCGGCTCCGGTCCGAAGGCAGGGCCCGCCACATCAGGGCCGACCTCAAGCAGGCCGGCGAAAAGATCAAGGACGCCTTCAGGAGGCACTAAGGTCCAGCTTTAGAGCTCGGGGCCCTGTCCGGTAAGAGCGGACAGGGCCCCGCCGCGTGTTCTGCCCTCTGCGCGCCAGACGAGGGCAGGCGTAAAGAAAACGTTAAAATTTCTGCGCCACGGGTGGAAACTCTTTTGTGGCGAAGACCGGGACAGTACCTTTGAATTCATGCCGTCCTGCGATGGCCCCCAACACCGCAGGGCGGCTTTTTCATGCCCTCAGGCCGCGGTCCGTGTAACGCCGCCCTTGCCGAGCCTCCGTCGTTGGTGGATTACCAAAAATGGCCGCTCGCTCTCCACCAATTACCAAAAGTGGCCGCCCAAAATGCTTCCAGGCGGCCCTTTTTGGCAATGCGGCGCGGGGCAAGCATCCGCGCCCGGCACCAGGGAACCACCAAGCGCGAACGGACACTTGTGGCCCTCGTGTAAAGGGCCACAAGTGTCCGGTCGCGCGCACCGTCGCCCCCGGCCCGGCCGGGCAAGCGGAGCGCGGGGACCCGCACCAGCCCCCGCGTGTTGCGGGCTCCGAAA
>NZ_JBHUSB010000018.1:10360-112123 GCF_042673905.1 Arthrobacter sp. NPDC057009 | reverse complement strand
GCCCCCTCGCGGTCGCGCCAACGTACTGTTGGGCCCCCCGGTGGGCGCGCTAAGTAACTGTTGGGCCCCCTTTGCCCCCCCCACCGGGGCCCAAATGTGTACGTTCGCGCGCTCTCCCTGGTTTGTGCCTGTGGATAACCTCCCGAGACGCACCTGCCCGTTAGACACTGAAGCATGGGTCTCTCACCTCTGCCCCCGGACTTGGTCGCCGGATCATTCACATCCTCGGACGCTGCCGCGAGTGGTGTAACCCGGAAACGCCAGCGCCAGCCGGACTTGGCCATTCCTTCGCGCGGGATCCGGGTTCCACTCGGAGGAGAGGCCACCATAGCCGCTAACTTGCGCGCCTATTCCGCTCTCGATGACGCTTCCACCCTCACCCACCACTCCGGGGCGCGGATCTGGGGTTATGGCCTTCCGGCATGGATGCAGGAGGACTGGAGAATCCACGTCGCGCGCGAGAGAGATGCCAGCAAGCCGAGGCGGCGAAACGTCGTTGGTCACCGCATGACTTTCAAACCCGGCGAGGTGGTGATCCACGACGGCGTCCGGGTCACCTCGCCGGCAAGGACGTGGCTTGACCTCGCGGGCCTGCTCAACGTTGACGAACTGATCGCAGCGGGTGATTCGGCGGTGCTTGCCCACGGATCCGACTTCCCCGTACCCCGGGCTCCACTGGCAACGATTTACGACCTGCACCGCATGGTGGCTTCGCATCCTGGCATGCGGGGAATTAAGACGGCGCGGCTCGCCCTTCCAGAAATACGCGTTGGAGCCGATTCACCCCAAGAGACCAAAATGAGGCTCATTCTTGCCCGCACCAAGCTCGGCGAGCCGGTTCTGAACCATGTCATCCGCAACTCCTGGGGTCAGCCTGCGGTCTGGCCGGACGCTGCCTATCCGGAACACCGTCTGGCGCTGCAATATGACGGCGGGCATCATTCGGATCCAGTACAGGCAGCACGTGACAGGAAACGCCAGGAGGTCACGGAGCGCCTGGGGTGGACCGAGCTCCGAATTTTCAAGGACGATCTCGACGGCGATAAGCCGTTCGTCGTCGAAAAGGTCAGGGCAACATTGCAGGGGCTGCTGCGGCGCCAGGCATCAGGAACCTGGGGCTCCGCCCCGTGAGGAAAGCGCGAACGTACAGTTGTGGCCCCAAATCCGATTGGAAATGGGGCCACAACTGTACGTTCGCGCTAGAAGGGGGGCTAGCTCTTGCGGGCGTAGCCTTCCCACTTGCTGGCCTGGTGCTCGCCGTCCACGAAGCGGATGGTGCCGGACTTGGAGCGCATGACGATCGACTGCGTCATGACCTTCTCCTTGTTGTACCGGACGCCGCGGAGGAGGTCGCCGTCGGTGATGCCGGTGGCGGCGAAGTAGCAGTTGTCGCTGGTGACGAGGTCATTGGTGGACAGGACCCGCTCGAGGTCGTGGCCGGCGTCGATCGCCTTCTGCTTCTCGTCGTCGCTCGTGGGCCACAGCCGGCCCTGGATCACGCCGCCGAGGGACTTGATGGCACAGGCCGCCACGATGCCTTCCGGGGTGCCGCCGATGCCCATGAGGGCGTCCACGCCGGTGCCGGAGCGGGCAGCCGCGATGGCACCAGCGACGTCGCCGTCCATGATGAACTTGGTGCGCGCGCCGGCTTCGCGGATCTCCTCCACCAGCGGGCGGTGGCGGTCACGGTCCAGGATCATGACGTTGAGCTGGTTGACCTTCACGCCCTTGGCCTTGGCGATCAGGTGCAGGTTCTGCTTGACCGGCAGGCGCAGGTCCACCATGTCTGCGGCCTCGGGACCGGTGACCAGCTTCTCCATGTAGAACACGGCGGAGGGGTCGAACATGGAGCCGCGCTCAGCGACGGCCAGGACTGCCAGCGCGTTGTTGATGCCGAGGGCGGTCAGGCGGGTTCCGTCGATGGGATCGACGGCGACATCGCACTCGGGGCCGGTGCCGTCACCCACCTGTTCGCCGTTGAACAGCATCGGGGCTTCGTCCTTTTCGCCTTCGCCGATGACCACGACGCCGTTGAAGTGCACCGTCTGAAGGAAGGAACGCATGGCGTCGACGGCGGCACCGTCCGCCTTGTTCTTGTCGCCGAATCCCACCCAGTGGCCGCCGGCGATGGCGGCAGCTTCGGTAACGCGGACGAGTTCAAGGGCGAGGTTGCGGTCCGGCTCGTCGGTTCCGACGGCGAGCGACGGAGAAAGCGTTGAGTACTTCTGGCTGATGGACGCTGATGACACGTGAACCTCTTCTTCGAGTGGCGATCATTGAACCCGCGAGGCCTGAGTAGACCATCGCGGTGATTCCTCTGTAACTGATCATAGTCGTGGCGCGGGCTCTCCGGCGGCGGATGACCGCACCCCGTAACGGACGGCCGGCCTCACCGCCCCGGGCTTCGAATGTGAGTTCGGACCCCGCATGCGCGACTATAGAAGGGTGAGTGATACGCAGGACCAGTCCACCCCCTCGAGCCACGTTCAGGCTCCCAACCCCTCCCCGGCGCCGGGCAGCCAGCCCGTCAAGCCCGTAATCGCCGCGGCTGCTGCGAAGCGGGCCAATGCCTCGGTGATCGGAATGATCATCGCCCTGGTGGTGAGCGTCGCGGCGTTCCTGCCCATCGTCCTCATGAACCCGTCCCCGAAGTCGGACGGCTACCGCCCCAATATCGATGTCAGCGCCGTGGCCACCAACGCCAAGGGTGTGGCGGGATT
Source organism: Arthrobacter sp. NPDC057009 (assembly GCF_042673905.1). Classification (NCBI taxonomy): domain Bacteria; kingdom Bacillati; phylum Actinomycetota; class Actinomycetes; order Micrococcales; family Micrococcaceae; genus Arthrobacter; species Arthrobacter sp. NPDC057009. The sequence goes on along the minus strand of NZ_JBHUSB010000018.1, from coordinate 109,403 downwards.
CACACCTGTGGCCCCCGCGCCGGGCGACACATTCCGCCCGAACTACGCCCGCTGGGCTGCTGGCAGCGGCACCGGAGTCGCGGCCTGGGAGGTCGGGTACGTCACCCCCAAGGAAAAATTCATCGGCCTGACCCAGACCAGCAAGGCCAACCCCACCTGGCTCCTGCAGCAGACCAAGAACGCCCCCGTCACCGGCACCCGCAACGCCGGGGGCAAGGAGTGGGAGCTCCACGACACCGGCAAGGGCGAGAAGAGCATGGTGCTCGCCTACCGCGGCTCAACCGTCGTCCTGGCGGGAGACGCCAACCTGGAGGAGTTCGCGGTCCTGGCTGCCGCCGTCGTGAAATCTCTGGAAAGTAACCCTGCTGTCATTGTTTCCCCCTCGCCGAGCCCCGCGCCGTAAGGTGGGGCGGGTGACCACTTACCTGACTCCTGCCCTGGCCTGGCGCCGTCTGCGCGAAGGCAACGAACGCTTCGTCACCGGTGAATCCTCCCACCCCAACCAGGACGCCTCGCGGCGGTCCTCGCTCGTGGAGAACCAACACCCTTTCGCCGTGATCTTCGGCTGCTCGGACTCGCGGCTCGCCGCCGAGATCATTTTCGACGTCGGGCTCGGTGACGTCTTCGTTGTCCGCACCGCCGGCCAGGTCATCGACGACGCCGTCCTCGGCTCACTTGAGTACAGCATCGGCGTGCTGGGCGTGCCGCTGATCGTGGTGCTCGGCCACGACAGCTGCGGGGCCGTCAGCGCCACGAAGGACGCCGTCGAAACCGGCCAGATGCCGGCGGGCTTCATCCGCGACCTCGTGGAGCGCATCACGCCGTCGGTCCTCACCTCCCTGCGCAACGAGCAGACGGAGGTCAACGACATGGTGGTGGAGCACGTCAGGCAGACCTCACATCGCCTCGTGGACAGCTCGCGTGTGATTTCGGACGCAATCGAGTCCGGCCGGACAGCTGTCATCGGCCTCTCCTACAGCCTCGGCGAGGGCCACGCGGAGCTTGTTTCCGGAATCGGCGACCTCTAAAGGCAGCCTGAAAACGCCCGGGCGGGCCGCATGAAGCATGCCGTTCACGGTTTTCGATGCGGCGCCCGGGCGTCCTAAGCTAGCCCCATGACTTCCACTGAAGAGTTCCGCATTGAACATGACACGATGGGCGAAGTCCGCGTCCCCGTGAACGCCCTGTACCGCGCGCAGACGCAACGTGCAGTCGAGAACTTCCCGATCTCCGGAAAAACCCTGGAACGTGCCCACATCGAAGCACTGGCCCGGGTCAAGAAGGCCGCTGCCCAGGCCAACGCTGAACTGGGTGTGCTCGACGGCGAGCTGGCCAAGGCGATCGCGGACGCCGCCGACGAGGTGGCCACGGGCAAGTACGACGGCGACTTCCCCATCGACGTTTTCCAGACCGGCTCCGGCACGTCCTCGAACATGAACACCAACGAGGTCCTCGCCGAGCTGGCAACGCGCGCCCTGAAGGCCGCCGGCAGCGACAAGGTGGTCCACCCCAACGACCACGTCAACGCCTCGCAGTCCTCCAACGACGTGTTCCCCACCTCCGTCCACGTTGCAGCCACCTCGGCCCTGATCAACGACCTCATTCCGGCCCTCGGCTACCTCGCCGAATCACTGGAGCGCAAGGCCGTCGAGTTCAAGGACGTCGTCAAGTCCGGCCGCACGCACCTCATGGACGCCACCCCGGTCACCCTCGGCCAGGAATTCGGCGGCTACGCCGCGCAGGTCCGCTACGGCATCGAGCGCATCAACGCCGCACTCCCCCGCGTCGCCGAAGTTCCCCTCGGCGGCACCGCCGTGGGCACCGGCATCAACACCCCGGCCGGCTTCCCGGAGCGCGTCATCGAACTGCTCGCCACGGACACCGGCCTGCCGCTGACCGAAGCACGCGACCACTTCGAGGCGCAGGCCAACCGCGACGGCCTCATCGAGGCCTCCAGCCAGCTGCGCAACATTGCCATCTCCTTCATGAAGATCAACAATGACCTGCGCTGGATGGGCTCCGGCCCCAACACCGGCCTCGGCGAAATCGCCATCCCGGACCTGCAGCCGGGCTCCTCGATCATGCCGGGCAAGGTCAACCCCGTCATCTGCGAGGCGTCCATCATGGTCTGCGCCCAGGTCATCGGCAACGACACCGCCATCGCCTGGTCCGGCACCAACGGCGCCTTCGAGCTGAACGTCGGCATCCCGGTGATGGCCGCGAACCTGCTCGAGTCCGTCCGCCTGCTGGCCAACACCAGCCGCGTCATGGCTGACAAGATGATCGACGGCATCACCGCCAACGTGGAGCGCGCCCGCTTCCTCGCCGAGGCCTCGCCGTCGATCGTCACCCCGCTGAACAAGTTCATCGGTTACGAAAACGCAGCCAAGATCGCCAAGACCGCGGTGGCCGAGGGTCTCACCGTCCGCCAGGCCACCGAGAAGCTGGGCTTCGTCGGCGAAGGCGAAGGCAAGGTTTCCGAAGCGGATCTCGACAAGGCCCTGGACGTCACCACCATGACGGCCCCGGCCCACAAGGCCTAGGTCTCCCCACCGCCTCTGCGGAGGCGCCAATAAAGTACGACGGCGGTCGCCCACCTTCCTCGCGAAGGCGGACGGCCGCCGTCGTTCTTTTTGGGCCGCAACTGTCCGTTCCCGCTCAGGTTTGGGGCCACAAGTGTCCGTTCGCGCTTCCAGGGGGCCACAACTGTACGTTCGCGCTCAGGTGTGGGGCCACAAGTGTACGTTCGCGCTCGGTGGGAGGTGGAGGTCAGGCGGGCAGCAGCACCATCGCCGCGGCCGCGCCGGCCAGCATGAACGGCCCGAACGGAATGGCCGACTTGAGCGTGCCGCGCCGCAGCGCCAGCACGCCGATGCTCCAGAGGCCGCCGAGCAGGAACGCGGCGAACGTCCCCGCAAACACATGCGGCCAGCCAAGGTAACCCAGGTACAGCCCGAGGACACCGGCGAGTTTCACATCACCGAACCCCATGCCGGGCGGGTACACCAGCCGCAGCAGGAAGTAGAACAGCCACAGCACCGCTCCCCCGGCCAGGATCCGCAGCGCCGGGACGCCGAAAAGGCGGGCCCCGCCGTCGGGCACTCCGGACGGATCACCGACGGCGAGGGTCAGCACCGCGCCCAGCAGCAGCGCGCCGGCCACGGCATAGGAGGGGAAGACGATCCGGTTCGGCAGCAGGTGGTGCCGGACGTCGATTACCGTGAGCCGCACCGCCATTACGGCAAAGTAGGCGCACGCGGCGAGCACCAGCCAGAATGCGGCGGGTGCGGCTTCCCAGAGTTCCCCCAGTCTTTGGATCACCCTCGGATGCTACTGGATTGCCCGTCCCGGCGCTGGGGGCCGCGCGTAAACTGTGGATATGGTGACCTGGGACGCCAAACACGCGCAGGAGCATGGCGGCGATGCTCCGCCCACATCGGCTGCCTCCTTTCGCAATCTATGCCGCTCGTCCCCGTGGAAATGGCAGTCCCTGCGCTTCGAATACACCGAAACTCCGGGCAGCGGACCTCCCGCCACTGACATGGTCCGCGCCTGGCTGCGCCGTCCCGGCGCCCTCCGCCTGGAGTCCGCCGACGGCACCCTGCTCGGCAGCACCACAGGCATCAACGATTCCCGCGACGGCCTGTACATCAGCGCCACCCGGAAGTCCTGGCTTCTTCCTGCGCACCTGGTCACGCCGGTCTATGACGACGGCGGGCTGGTGCGGCGCCGCCCGGAGGCCGCCTACGGGGAACCCTCCTTCGGAAACGGCCGCTTCGCTGCCGCGCTGGATCCGGTGGAGCTGGCGGGCAATGCCCCGGTGCCCCTGGAGTTCCCCAACGCCAACGCCGTCGAAGTGCTGGAGCCCGTCCAGGAGGTGACTTACGAGGGCCGTACGGCGCTGGAAACCGTGGTGTCCCCGAACCCCGGCTACCGTCCGCTGGATCCGGCAACGCCCCTCTGCGGCCCGGGCCGGACCAGGATCCGCGTTGATGCCGGCACCGGTGTGTGCGTGGCCGCCGAACCGCTCGACGGCGGCGGGCAGCTTCCCGGGCACCGCATCCGGATCCTGGCCGTGGACGAGTACATGCTGGACGATCTTTTCGTGGCCCAGCCGATGAACCTCACAGACGTGCGCGAGCACATCCCGTGGCCGCTGCGGCCCAACCCTGCGTGACCGGCCGCTGCGTCTGACCGGGACGCCCGGAATGCGGGGTGCAGCGCAGGTTTTCTCCAACCTGGCCGCCGCACACTCGTGCCATGTCAGCCATGGTCCCGGATGTCTCGAGAACCGACGCGGGGGACGCCGGGTCGCCCCGTTCCCGGCGCCGGAGGAAGCTGCTGCTGATCCCGCTCTCCCTGCTCTGCGCCCTGGGGCTTCTGCTGGGATATCTCTTCCTCACCGCCAAACCGGAGCCCAGCACGCCGTTGGGTGCTAGCGCGGTGATTCCCGGCGGGACGGCGCGCGTCAGCGATGTGGTCCCGCTGGAAAAGGACGGCTGGCTTCCGCCGGAGCGCGTCCAGGTGCTGGACGCCGGCCCGTCGGCGGGGACCCACCGGGTGCGCATCCTGGTGCAGTTCACGGCCCTGGACGGCGACGGCATCGGCCTGGACACGTCACAGTTCGCGGTGACGGGGCTGGGCGCCGGCAGCATCCGTCCGCTGTGGGCGGCACCCGGGAAGGCGCAGCTGCGGCAAGGTGACTCAGCCGATGCCACCCTGGTGTTTGAGCTTCCCAACCGGGCAGTTGCCCTGGTGCTGGAGGGGCCGGATAACACCCGGCTGTCCCTCGGCCTGTCGCACCACACCGGCTGACGGCCCGGCGGCCGGCAGCCCCCCGGCCGGCAAGGGCGCTCCCCGCAGATCGGTTAGGCTTCCGGCATGACCGAGCTGACCTCCGTGTGGCCTCCGTTCGCCCTCACCCTGAGCACGCCCAGGCTCACACTGCGGCCCCTGCGCGACGACGACATCCCCAAGGCCGTTGAAGCGGCGGCCAGCGGCATCCACGACCAGGGCCGGAACCCGTTCAGCACGCCCTGGACCGCGGTACCCGCCGAGGAGCTCGGCCCCACCATGGCCCGCTGGTACTGGCAGTGCCGCGCTGCCTCCACGCCGGAGTCCTGGACGCTGGCACTGGGCATCTGGCACGACGGCACCTTCCTCGGCTGCCAGGACATGGCAGCGCGGGACTTTTCCATCCTTCGCACGGTCACCACCGGATCGTGGCTGCGGAGAAGCGCCCAGGGGCGCGGCTTCGGCAAGGAGATGCGGGCCGCCGTCGCGCTTTACGCCTTCGACTGGCTCGGCGCTGACGTGTGCGAATCCGACGCGGCACACTGGAACGCCGCATCGCTGGGCGTCTCCCGCGCTCTCGGCTACGAACTGAACGGCGTCACCCGCATGTCCTGGGCCGGGAAACCGGAAACAGTCCAGCGGGTACGCCTCACGCCGGAAACCTTCAACCGCCCCGACTGGCAGCTAAAAGTGGAAGGCCACGAACCGACGGCGAAGTTCCTCCTGGGAGTCAACTAGGGCGGCGGGGCGCCGTTGCCGTGGAAGCAGCGCGGCAACGGCACCCCGCCGTCGTCGAACTAAGCCCCTTCGAGCAGGTCCGTGACGAGCGCCGCGATGGGCGAGCGTTCGGAGCGGGTGAGGGTGATGTGGCCGAAGAGCGGGTGGCCCTTGAGCGTTTCGACGACGGCTGCGATGCCGTCGTGCCGTCCGACCCGGAGGTTGTCGCGCTGTGCGACGTCGTGGGTGAGGACGATCTTCGAGTTCTGCCCGATCCGGCTCATGACGGTCAGCAGGACGTTCTTCTCCAGCGACTGGGCCTCATCCACGATCACGAAGGCGTCGTGCAGGGAACGGCCGCGGATGTGGGTCAGCGGCATGACCTCCAGCATGCCGCGGTCCATGACCTCCTCCACGACTTCCTGGCTCACGAGCGCGCCCAGGGTGTCGAAGACCGCCTGCGCCCAGGGGTTCATCTTTTCCGCCTCCGAGCCCGGCAGGTAGCCGAGCTCCTGGCCGCCCACGGCGAACAGCGGACGGAAGACGATCACCTTGCGGTGCTCGCGGCGCTCCAGCACCGCTTCCAGGCCGGCACACAGGGCGAGGGCTGACTTGCCGGTGCCTGCGCGTCCGCCCATGGACACGATGCCCACGGCCGGGTCCATCAGCAGATCGATGGCGAGCCGCTGCTCCGCGGAGCGTCCGTGGAGTCCGAAGATGTCGCGGTCGCCCCTGACCAGGCGGACCTGTTTGTCGGCGCCGACCCGGCCCAGGGCGGACCCGCGGCTGGAGAGCACCACGAGGCCGGTGTTGACGGGCATCTCGGCGGCCGCCGGGATGAAGACGGGCTCATGGCCGTAGAGCGTGGAGATTTCCTCTTCGCTCGCATCGATCTCCGCCACCCCGGTCCACCCGGAGTCCTTGACGAGCTCGTTGCGGTATTCATCGGCCAGCAGGCCCATGGCCGAGGCCTTCACCCGCATGGGGAGGTCCTTGGACACCACGGTGACGTTGCGCCCCTCGTTGGAGAGGTTCTTGGCGACGGCGAGGATGCGGCTGTCGTTGTCCCCTGCGCGGAATCCGGCCGGCAGGACTTCGGCCGAGATGTGGTTCATCTCGATCATGAGCGTACCGCCCGCGTCACCCAGCGGGATGGGCCGGTTCAGCCCGCCGTGCTGGATGCGGAGATCATCAAGGAGCCGGAGCGCCTTCCGTGCAAAGTAGCCGAGTTCGGGGTCGTGCCGCTTCCCTTCAAGTTCGGTGATCACCACGATCGGCACTACGACCTCGTGCTCCGCAAACCGCAGCAGGGCGCGGGGGTCGGAGAGCAGCACGGAGGTATCGATGACGAAAGTGGAGACTGCTGGCTGGGATTCAGTCCGTGGGCCGGAAACAGCAAGACCGGCTGCGGCGTCTTTCATGTCCGCACCGGTCTTTGAATTGGCTCGCTTGGCGCGAGAGGTAGCCTTCTCACCCTTGTCCGTGATGACGTCGGGCAGTTGTTCAGAAATAGCCACATCGACTCCAGCCCCGGGGCGCACGCCCGGAATTGTTATTGGTGAGGCGGTTCGGCCACGAGGCCGGATCCGGCCTCCCATACAGCCGGTGCGAAAAATCGCTCCATGTACTGGCCTCCCCGATCAGCCGGCGGTTTGCCTGCTGATGGGTTTAACGTAAATCGGCCCGCAGTAATTTCCAACGTCTTCTTCCGGCGATTCCTGTTGCCGGCGCGTGAATTCGGAGTGAACGGAAACAGCCCATAGCAGGGCCGCCAGACAACGGAAGGGGCTAGGAACCGAAGCGCCGCTGCCGGCCCGCGTAGTCACGGAGGGCGCGCAGGAAATCGACCTTCCGGAAGGCCGGCCAGAGTGCCTCGCAGAAGTAGAACTCGCTGTAGGCGCTTTGCCACATGAGGAAACCCGAGAGCCGCTGCTCCCCGGACGTCCGGATGACCAGGTCCGGATCGGGCTGCCCGCGGGTGTAGAGGAAGCGTGAGATGTCCTCCACGCTCAGGGAATCCGCGAGCTCGGTGATGTCGGCCTTGTGCGCCACGGCGTCGTGCAGCAGCTCGCGTACCGCGTCCACGATTTCGCGCCGGCCGCCATAGCCGACGGCCACGTTCACGTGCAGTTTCTCGCGCACCGGCGTCCGGGCAGTGAGCTTGGTCAGGCGGTCCGCCAGGTAGTCCGGGAGCAGCTCCGGGGCGCCCATGGCGTGCACCGAGATGTCCTCATCCTCGTCCAGCCGGTCCAGCGTGTTGGCGATGATGCCCATGAGGAGATCGAGCTCCTCGCCGGAACGGCTCATGTTGTCCGTGGAAAGCATGTACAGGGTGACCACCCGGACGCCAAGCTCCTGGCACCAGCCGAGGAACTCGTGGATCTTGTCGGCGCCGGCCTGGTGGCCCTGGCTGGTCGGGGCATTGAACTGCCGCGCCCAGCGCCGGTTGCCGTCCACCATGACGCCAATGTGGCGGGGGATCCGTTCCGGCTCCAGGGACCGCAGCAGCTTGCGCTCGTAGAAGCCATAGAGGAACCCGGGCCATTCCATCCGGAGATTCACCTGACTTCCTGCTGTACGACTTTTCTGCAAGTCCTAGGCTACCGCCCGCAGGCCGGGGCCGTGTGCAGGTGCCCGCAGAGCGGTCCGGCGGACGAGCCTTCCAAGCACCAGGACCGGAACACTACCGGCAGGTAACTTACTGAACCGTAGGTTATTCTGGAGGGCATGAAGAGCAATGCCCCGGATGGCAGGCCGGGCGGGCCGGACCCGGAGCCTGCGGAGCGGAACCCAGGCCGGCAGCCGGCCCCGGCAACAGAGCCAAGCGCCGTGGACGACGCCGCGGAACGCATCGCAGAACTGCTGACCATCAAGCCAAAGTGGCGGGGATGGATCCACACCGTCACCGCCCCGTTAGCCCTGGCTGCGGGGATTGTCCTGGTTGCGCTGGCTCCCACGGCGGACCGCAAGATCACGTCCGCCATCTATGCCCTGACCGGGGTCCTGCTGTTCGGAGTCAGCGCGGTCTACCACCGCGGCAACTGGTCCCCCGGGGTCAAGCGCGTCCTCAAACGGCTCGACCACACCAACATCATGCTGGTGATTGCCGGCAGCTACACGCCGCTCGCGTGGAGCCTGCTGGACAGGCCGGCGGCGGAGGTCCTGCTCTGGCTGATCTGGCCCGCCGCGGTCCTCGGGGTGCTGTTCCGGCTGCTGTGGACCGACGCCCCGCGCTGGCTGTACGTGCCCATCTACATCGGCCTCGGCTGCGGGTCCCTGTTCTACCTGCCCGCGTTTTTCGCCGCGAGCGTCCCGGCGGCACTGCTCATCTGCATCGGCGGCGCACTGTACATCGCCGGGGCCGTGTTCTACGCGCTCAAGAAGCCCAACTTCAGCTACCGGCACTTTGGCTTCCACGAACTGTTCCACGCGTTCACGGTGCTGGCCTTCGGCGCGCACTTCGCGGCCATCCTCATGGCCGTGCTGAGCTGACCCGCTCGAGCGCCTCCTCAGCGGTTGCCACCGGCCGGTCACAGACCATGCCGCGGCACACATACACCAGCGGCTCTCCGCCGGGTCCGGCCGTCCTGTGCCGCAGCAGCGGCACTTCTGCCGGCGTCCCGCCGTCGTCCGCGTCCCCTGCCGCCACCACCAGCCCCGGGCTCGGGGACAGCAGCAGCGCGCGGTGGAGGGCGTCCCGCTCCGGACCGGGAGGCCCGACGACGGCGGCCTCCACCGGCCCGGCAAGCGCGGCCTGCGCTGTGGCCAGGAGCCAGCCCGCCACGCGCGGTGCCCGTGTTGCCAGCGGGGGCACCAGTGCCAGGATGTTCGCGGAGATGGTCCGGTGTTCGGCCGAACCGGACAGGGCAGCGTAGCTCAGCAGGACGCCGGCGAAGGCGGCCGCGCCGCTGGGCGTCGCGTTGTCGAAAGGATCCAGGCCCGGCGTTCCGCCCTGGGCGCTGACCACCTGCTCCGATTCCCCCGCCGAGTCGGCGAGTCTGCCGCCGTCGACGAACCGGGTGCAGGCGGCCTGGATCAGTGCCTCGGCGAGCGCGTACCAGCGGCCGGCGCCTGTGGCCGCATACAGGGCCAGGAAGCCGTCCGCGCAGAACGCGTAGTCCTCGAGCAGGCCGCCGATCCCCCGGGCTGCGCCGCTGTGCGACACCCGGACCAGTTGCCCGGCCGCCTGCGGCCCGCCAGATTCCGGCCGCCAGTGGACCCGTTCCAGGTAGCCGGCGATCCGGCCGGCAGCGTCCACCAGGTCCGGCCGGTCCAGGACGGCGCCGGCCTCCGCGAGCGCCGCCACGGCGAGCCCGTTCCAGCCGGCCACCACTTTCTCGTCCCGCTCGGGCTGCGGCCGCCGTGCCCTTGCTTCCCGGAGGCGGCCCCGCACCTCCTGCCAGAGCCGCACCTCGTCTGAGTCCAGTGCCCGGCCCGGGTGCAGCGGCGAGCCGAGCTCCGAGACGGTGCCGCGGGGGCCGATGTTCATCATCCAGGCGACGGCGGTGGCGTCCTCCGCGCCAAGCACCTGTTCGAGATCCGCGGGAGTCCAGAGGTAGCTGCCCCCTTCGTGGTGCTCCCCGTCCACCACGGAGTCCGCATCCAGCGAGGACGCCAGCCCGCCCTCCGGAAGCCCCAGCGCGGCGAGCATCCATTCGGCGGTCCGCGCCGCGACATCCGCAGCCTCGGCGGCCGGGAACCCTGCAGTGCCGCCCAGCCTGATCCAGTGGACGTAGGTCCGCAGCAGCTGGGCGTTGTCGTAGAGCATCTTTTCGAAGTGCGGAACGGACCAGTCCCGCGTCACCGAGTAGCGGGCGAAACCGCCGTCGAGCTGGTCAAAGAGAGCCGAGCGGGCCATGGCCGCGAGGGTGCGCCCGGCCATCTCCCGGGCTTCACCGGCCGTGTCCGAGGGGACCGCCGCGTGCCGGATCAGGAACTCCAGAACGGCCGACGGCGGGAATTTGGGGGCGGTGCCGAACCCGCCGTCGTCGGGGTCTTCGGACCCGGCCAGGGAACGGACGGCGGCCGGCAACAGGCCGGCGTCGGGCAGTTCCGGGGGCCGGGACACGTCCACGGCGGCGGCGAGCTGCACCTGGCCCATGTTCTGCGCGAGCGAGCGGGCGTTTTCCTCGACGGCGCCGCGGCGTTCTACCCAGGCCTCGGACACAGCCTCAAGAACCTGGCGGAAGGAGGGGCGCCCGGGCATGGGACGGGGCGGGTAGTAGGTGCCCGCGTGGAAGGCCAGGCCCGCGGGGGTCAGGAAGACGGACATGGGCCAGCCGCCCTCGCCGCTGATGGCCTGGGTAGCGGCCATGTACACCGAGTCCACGTCCGGACGTTCCTCGCGGTCCACCTTGACCGGCACGAAATGGCTGTTCAGGTAATCGGCGGTGGACTGGTCCTCGAAGGATTCGCGGGCCATGACGTGGCACCAGTGGCAGGCGGCGTAGCCGATGGAGAGGAACACCGGAACGTCCCGGGACGCGGCAGCCGTAAAGGCGGCGTCCCCGAACGGCTGCCAGTGCACCGGATTGCCGGCGTGCTGGCGCAGGTAGGCAGAGGGTTCAGCGCCGAGGGCGTTGCGCTCCCCCGGCCGGGGATCCCCTGGCCGGGGTTGCCCTGGTGCGGGCGGACCTGATCGGGGATCAGGTGTCGGTGCGGCCTGCATTGCCGTTGGCGGCATCGTCGCGGGCAATGTCTGCCGCCTCGGCGGCAGCCTGGCGTTCTTCCTCCACCTGCGCACGGTACCGCACGCGGCGGATGCGGCGCACCATGTCCACGATCAGCAGCGCGGTGAGCACCACGATGAAGGCGGTCAGCAGGAAGCCCAGCAGGCCGGGCGTGACCTGGTCCTCGGACAGGCCGGGGCGCAGCGACGGCGAGGGTGCCGGGGACGCTGCCAGGGCGATGAGCAAATGGTGCACTGTTCAAACCTTCTCAAGGCTGGGCCGCCGTCGGCAGCATGGGCTAACGTCCGGCCCGTTGGTACGCGCGCGGCCGCGGCCGCACGGTGTTGTCCGCAGGGTACGCGGAAACTTTCTACGCGGGATAGAAAATGTCTCTTGTCTCTATCTTAGCCCCGCGAACAGGTCCTTTTCCGGCAGCTCCGGGGCCACCTTCGACTGGATCAGCGTGTAGTCCTCCCAGGGCCAGACGCGCGCCTGCATCTCGGCCGACACGGCGAAGAAGAAGCCCAGCGGGTCCACCTGGGTCCGGTGGGCGCGCAGCGCGTTGTCACGGGTCTCGAAGAAGTCGCCGCAGTCCACCTGGGTGGTGGTCTCATGCGTGGGCGGAGGCGGCGTGTGGCCTTCGGCGTCGGCCTCGAGCCAGGCGGCAAGGCGCTGCGCGTAGGGCGACTGGAGGCCGGCCTCCTCCAGCGCGAAGTGCAGCGCACGGAAGCGTTCGGGGCTGAACGCGCGGTCGTAGTAGAGCTTGCTGGGCTCCCACGCCTCCCCGGTGCCCGGATACCTGGCGGGGTCGCCCGCGGCTTCGAAGGCTTCCACCGCAACCCGGTGCGCCATGATGTGGTCCGGATGCGGGTAGCCGCCGTTCTCGTCATAGCTGACCATGACGTGCGGCTTGAAGTCCCGGACCAGCCTGACGAGGGGCGCCGCAGCGCGTTCCAGGGGCTGCAGGGCAAAGCAGCCAGCCGGCAGCGGCGGGAGCGGATCGCCTTCAGGCAGCCCCGAGTCCACGAAGCCCAGCCAGCGCTGCCGGATACCGAGGATCCGGGCGGCCTCGTTCATCTCGAGGCGCCGGGCACCGGCCATGTCCCGCTTCGGATGGGGCGCGGTCTCCATGGCGGGGTTCTGGATGTCGCCGCGGGAGCCGTCCGTGCAGGTTGCGACCATCACATCCACGCCGGCCGCGGCGTACATCGCCATGGTGGCTGCGCCCTTGCTGGATTCGTCATCCGGGTGGGCGTGGACTGCCAGCAGGCGAAGCTTGGACGTCTGGCTGGTGGACGCTGTCATCTGGGACTGCTCCTCTTTCTCCTGGGACGGACTGCAATGCTGACGCCGGATATTTCCCGCGTTGATCGCCACTAAACTGGAAGGGTGACTACCGAGGACAAGTCGGCCACCGCCCAGCCTGCAGACATTAGCCTAGCCAATCGCTATGGCCGCCCAAAGCGCAGGATGTCCGGGAAGGCCAAGCGCTGGGCGGGAATCGCTGCGCTTGCGGCCGGGATGGGCTTTCTGGCCTGGGTGTCCACGTCCAATGCCACGGCGTCGGTGACGTTCAAGGACATCGGCTACCGGACCACGGATGCCACCCAGGCCGAAGTGGACTTCCAGGTGACGAGGGAACCCGGCACGGCAGTCAAGTGCGCCGTCAAGGCGCTCGATTCCAAGTTCGCGGTGGTCGGCTGGAAGGTGGTCGACATCCCGCCCGTCCCGCAGGAGGCGCAGGGCGAAAGCGCCGACGGCGGACGCACACTCGCCCAGCGGGTTGTCCTGCGCACCGAATCGCAGGCCGTCTCGGGCGTCGTGGACAGCTGCTGGATCCCGAAGCCCGCGGCCTCCTAGACCCGATTAGGCACGCCGGGTAAGCGGGCAGCAGAAGAAGCTATGTGACCCACGCCCCTTGATTATTGGGTTTACTCCACAGGATTGACTACAATGAATCAATACCTTTACCCCGCTGAGATGGTTGCTGAGTTCCACAGGTGGCCACCGTGGCGGGGTCTTTGTTTGTATGACCGCTTGTACACCCACTAGAGGAGAAGTCCGTGTCTACCACTAACAGTGCGCCTGCAGCTTGGCTTACCCAGGAAGCTTTTGACCGCCTGAAGGCAGAGCTGGACCATCTTTCCGGCGCCGGCCGGGCGGAAATCGTCCAGAAAATCGATGCCGCGCGTCAGGAGGGCGACCTCAAGGAGAACGGCGGTTACCACGCTGCGAAGGAAGAGCAGGGCAAGATCGAGGCCCGCATCCGCCAGCTGACCGTCCTGCTCCGCGATGCCCACGTCGGCGAGGCACCGGCCGACGACGGAATCGTTGAGCCCGGCATGATCGTCGTCGCCCGCATCGCCGGTGACGAGGAGACCTTCCTGCTCGGCTCCCGCGAAATCGCCGGCGACTCCGACCTCGACGTCTTCAGCGAGAAGTCCCCGCTCGGTTCCGCCATCATGGGCCACAAGGAGGGCGACAAGCTCAGCTACACCGCCCCCAACGGCAAGGACATCTCGGTAGAGATCATTTCCGCCAAGCCCTACTCCGGCTAACACCGCATCCGTCCGCGGTCGCTGCAAACGCACGACGCCGGCCCTCCCCTTCCGGGGACGGCCGGCGTCGTGCTTTAACCCGTCTTAGCCCTGCTTGCGCCGCATAGCGGCATTCAGAGCAGTTCAGCTGTGTTCAGCGGCGGGAGGCCCGTGCCCGCAGCAGCACGGCGGCCAGGACGCCGCCTGCGGCGCCGCCGAGGTGCGCCTGCCAGGAGACGTACCCCGCCAGGTTCGGAATGATCCCGAAAAGGATGCCGCCGTAGGCGAGGAACAGCACCACCGAGAGGAGAATCTGCCACCAGCTGCGGTTGATGAAGCCGCGCACCAGGAGGAACGCGAACAGGCCGAAGACCAGGCCGGACGAGCCCACGGTGACCCCGCCGGCGCCAAACAGCCAGACGGCCAGGCCGGAGCCCAGCCAGCTGCAGGCGATGGCCGTGAGGAAGACCCGGAGCCCGGACAGGAACACCAGGAACCCGAAGATGATCAGCGGCAGCGCATTGGACAGCACGTGGTTGAGGCTGGCGTGCAGCAGCGGGAAGGTGAACACGTCCAGGACGCCGTCGGCGCTTCTGGGCCTGAGCCCGAAGACACCGTTCAGGGAGTGCAGCAGCACCGTGTTGAGCAGTTCGATGGCGAACAGGAGCGCCACGAAGGAACCCACCACCAGCAGTCCGCCCCTGGCACGGGCGGCAGCCGTTGCCCTGCCGGCCGGCGCCTCTCCGGAACTGTCCAGCATGCCGGCTCCTAGTGCACCACGATCGGCTGGAATCCCTCGGCGCGCAGGGCACCGAGGACCTGTTCGCCGTGTTCGTGGCCCTTGGTTTCCAGGTTCACGGTGATGGACACGTCGCCCATGCTGATGGAGCCGCCCACCCGGGTGTGGTCGAGGCCGGTGACGTTGGCATCGTTCTCGGCGATGATCCGCGCGATGGTGGCCAGCGAACCCGGCCGGTCATCGAGCATCATGCGCACGGTCATGTAGCGGCCGGCGGCGGACAGGCCGCGCTGGATCACCTTGAGCATCAGCATGGGGTCGATGTTCCCGCCGGAGAGCACGACGGCGGTGGTTCCCGGGTTTTCGATCTTGCCGTCCATGAGGGCCGCCACGCCCACGGCACCGGCGGGCTCCACCACCATCTTGGCCCGTTCCAGCAGGAAGATCAGGGCACGGGCCAGCGAGTCCTCGCTGACCGTGACCACGTCATCCACCAGTTCACGGATGATGCTGAACGGAAGCTGGCCGGGGCGGCCGACGGCGATGCCGTCGGCCATGGTGGAAACCTTCTTGAGCGGCACCAGGGCATCCGCTGCCAGCGACGGCGGGTAGGCGGCCGCATTCTCTGCCTGGACGCCGATGATGCGGATGTCGCGGCCGAGCTCCTTGGCGCGGGCCTTCACGGCAACCGCGACGCCGGCCAGCAAGCCCCCGCCGCCGACCCCCATGAGGATGGTGTCAACATTGGGCACCTGCTCGAGGATCTCCAGGCCCAGCGTGCCCTGGCCTGCCACGACGTCCACGTTGTCGAAGGGGTGGACGAAGACCGCTCCCGTGTCGTCGGCGTAGCGCTGGGCCTCGGCCAGGGCTTCATCCACGTTGTGCCCGTGCAGGACCACCTCGGCGCCGTGGCTGCGCGTGGCGGCAAGCTTGGGCAGGGCCACGCCGAGCGGCATGTAGATCCGGGCCTTGATGCCCAGGCTCTTGGCGGCAACCGCCACACCCTGGGCATGGTTGCCTGCTGAGGCGGCCACCACGCCACGCTTCTTCTCGGATTCGGAGAGGCGCGCCATCCGCACGTACGCACCGCGCACCTTGAAGGAGCCGGCGCGCTGCAGGTTCTCACACTTGAAATAGACCTCGCCGCCCACCATGCCGCCCAGGGCCCGGGAGGACTCCACCGGTGTCCGCGCAATAATCCCGTCCAGCAGCTTCTGCGCCTCAAGGACATCGTCCAGCGTGACGGGAAGGCTTTCGGGGGTGTTCACGAACTATTCTCCTTTGGGTGATTCAACGTCGGCACCCGGGGCAGCGTTGCCGTCCGGGGCGCCGTGTGCAGTGCCGGCAGGGTTGCCGTGGCCGGAATGCGAGCCCGGCAGCCGGACATCCTTGAACGTGTTGTCCTCGTCGGCAGAGGCCGGGTCTGCGGTACCCGCGGCAGCCGGCACAAGTTCATGTTCCCACGTTCTGGCAGCAATATACCGAATCGCCGAATTTGCTACGGCCAGGATGGGCACCGAGAACAGCGCACCGGGGATGCCGGCAAGGTAGGAACCGGCGGCAACGGACAGGATCACGGCCACCGGGTGCAGGGCAACAGCCTTGCCCATGACCAGCGGCTGCAGGATGTGGCTTTCCAGTTGCTGCACCAGCAGCACGATGCCCAGCATGATCAGGGCGTTGACCGGGCCGTTGGCCACCAGCGCGAGCAGCACCGCGATGGCGCCCGTCACCAGCGCACCGACGATGGGGATGAAGGAGCCGATGAAGACCAGCACCGCCAGGGGCAACGCCAGCGGGACTCCGATGATCGCCGCGCCGGCGCCGATGCCCACGGCGTCCACGAATGCCACAAACATCTGGATCCGGGCATAGCTGACCATGGACGCCCAGCCGCGCCGGCCGGCGCCGTCAGTGGCCGCGCGGGCCTGGCGCGGCAGGAGCCGGACCAGGAACGCCCAGATGCGGCTGCCCTCGAGGAGGAAGAAGATCAGGATGAACAGGGCCAGGATCATGCCGGCCGCGAAATGACCGGCAGTGCTGCCGAAGGAGAGCGCCCCGCTGAGGATGCTGCTGCTGTTGTTCTGCAGTGCCGCCGTGGCTTCCTTGATGTACTGATCGATCTGCGCCGCGCTCAGGTGCAGCGGCCCCTGGGCCAGCCAGTCCTGGATCTGCTGGATGCCGGTCAGGGCTTCGCTCCACAGCTCCTGGAAACCGAGGGCAAGCTGCCGGCCGACGAGCGCCAGGGAGCCGGCGATAAGGCCGATGAAGGCAAGGACGGTGATCGCGACGGCGGCGCCGTTGGGCACCTGGGACTCCCGCAGCCAGCGCACCACCGGACTCAGCAGGCCGGCCAGCAGCGCTGCCACCATAACGGGAATGATGAGGAAACTGACCTTGGCGAGCAGCCAGACCAGTGCCCCGGTGATCAGCAGGATCAGGCCCAGCCGCCAGGCCCATGCCGCCGCAATGCGCACGCCGTAGGGAATGTCCTGCTCCAGGTCACGGTCGGTGCGGATGCGCCGCGGCTCGAGGCGCTCGAACGGGCCGCGACCGACGGGCCCGGCGCCCGCTGCTGCGCCTGCCCCGCCGGTGTTGCCGCCGCTCCCGGTGGCGCTGGCGCCCGTGTTGGCTGCGTTGTCTGGTGTGGCGTCCCTTGCTGGCGTCATAGCCCAATACTTCCCTAGCCGCAGGGTTATGGGAAAGCGGAGTAGGAGGAACAGGGCCCGCCTGACCTAGCCCAGGTCGGCGCGGATGCCCCAGGTAGCCGTGAACGAGTCGCCGGGGGCCAGCCAGCGGAGGCTGTCCCCCGAGTTGAAGGCATTGGCCGGGCCGGTCATCGGTTCCAGCGCCACGGCTGCGGGCCGGCCCGGGTAGATGCGGCTGACAAAGACGTGGACGAACGGGCAGGTCTCGTCCTGCCAGAGGCTTACGCTGCGGCCGTCCGGAGCCGTCAGCGTGTGCCGGGCGATGCCGCCGTCGAACTCCAGATCGGTCAGGGCGGCGTCGAGATCCAGCTCCCCCACCGTCCTCCCCCGGCGCAGGTCGCTGTCCGCCGAAACCGGCTCGGAGCTGCGGGGGATCATCCGCGCATCCGCCACCAGCCGCGTGGCGGCGTTCACGGTCAGGGTGAGTTCCTCGGAGGGAACATCGCCAATCCGGAGGTAGGGGTGCGCACCGAGCACGAACGGCGCCTCGGCCCCGGAATCATTGACCAGGGTTTGCCGCACCTCCAGGCCCAGGTCTTCGGCCAGGGAGTACTCCACCCGGTGCCGTACCAGGAAGGGGTAGCCGTGCTGGGGGAACACGGGCGCCTCAAGAGTCACGGCAAACTCGGATTCGGCCACCAGGGCGTACGACGCATTCCGCAGCAGCCCGTGGCTGGCGTTGTTTTTGGAAACCTCGGTGATATCCAGCTGCTGCTTCTTGCCGTTCAGGTGCCATACCCCGTCCTCCACCCGGTTGGCCCACGGCGCCAGCGTGATGCCCGCCGCGCCGGGCGGAATGTCGGAATCCCCGTAGGACTCGGTCAGCTGAACGCCTCCCCGGCTGTACCACCGCAGCCCGGCAGCCAGCTCAGTGACCACGGCGAGCGCGTCGCCCCGCCTGAGCTCGTACTGGCTGCCCGTGGCGTAGCGCCGCTGAGCCTGGACGGAATCGCTGGTTTCGGAAGTCGCGCCGGAAGTCATGGACCTACCGTACAACGCACATACGGCAACCCATGCCCCATGAGGGAACGAACAGCCCTGTTATCTTTTGGTAGAAAGTATTTGTTTTTGATCGTTTTGTGCCACAATGGATTCCGGAGCCCGAAAGTGGCCGGGCCCACAAACACAGACGCCTGGGTCACCGGGGAAGGAGGAGACAAGTGCTCGCAACGCAGCGGCAGCACCGCATCCTCCAGGAGCTCGACGCGGAAGGAACCGTCCGCGTGGCAGCGCTGGCAGACCTGCTTCGCGTCTCCGAAATGACCGTCCGCCGCGACATCGACGTGCTCGACGCCGAAGGCCTGCTGCTGCGGGTTCACGGCGGCGCCACCCGTGCCTCCTCCTTCAGCACACTTGAACCGGGGTTCGGCGCCAAATCGGCACGGGAAACGGATGCGAAACGGGCCATCGCCGCGGAGGCGCTCACGCTGCTCCGCCCCGGCATGACCCTGCTGGTTTCCGGCGGCACCACCACTCACGAGCTCTCGCGGCTGCTCCCCCGGGATCTCGGGCTCACGGTAGCCACCAACTCCCTCATGGTGGCCAACTCATTGGGTCCGGCCGGCGACGGCGGCATCCGCACCGTGGTGCTCGGCGGCCAGCGCACCCCGTCCGAAGCCCTCGTTGGCCCGGTGACGGTGCATGCGCTGGACAACCTGCACGCCGACCTGTGCTTCATGGGCGTGCACGGCTTCGACCCGAAGGCCGGCATCACCTCGCCGAATCTCCTCGAGTCCGAGGTCAACGCCACCATGGTCGCTGCCTCCGACAGATTGGCAGTGCTCGCCGACGCCACCAAATACGGGACCGTGGGGCTCGCCCGGATCGCCCCGCTATCCGCCGTCAGCACCCTCATCAGCGACGACCGGATCAGAACGGGTACCGCCGGCCCCGGCGCCGAGAACCTGCTCCGGCAGTCCGTCGGCGAGCTGCGGCTGGCGCCGGTAAACCAAACATTGCTGAACCAACCACCCATGACCCCCGCGTTCAAAGGACACGACGCATGACCCACATCACCAGCACCCAGCTCGCCGACGGCCGCGAACTGCTCAATTTCGACGACGCCGGCTCAACCCGCCCGCGGTCCGTGGAGCTCACGCAGGACGGCCGGGACCTTCCGCCCCGCGGCGAGCCGGGCGAAGTCCGGTTCGACGCACTGACCGGCGAATGGGTGGCCGTGGCCGCGCACCGGCAGACACGTACCCACCTGCCGCCCGCGGACCAGTGCCCCATCTGCCCCACCACCGACGCCAACCCGTCCGAGATCCCGGCGCCGGACTACGACGTCGTGGTATTCGAGAACCGCTTCCCCTCCCTCGGCCCGGCCGTGGGCCCCGTCCCTGCCAACCCCGGCTGGGGTACCACCGGCCCGGCGTTCGGGCGCTGTGAGGTGGTCACCTTCACCCCGGAGCACACCGGATCGTTCAGCGGCCTGAGCGAAACCCGCGCCCGCACGGTGGTGGAGGCCTGGGCACACCGGACGGCTGCGCTCAGCGCGCTGCCAGGCATCAAACAGGTTTTCCCGTTCGAAAACCGTGGTGCGGACATCGGCGTCACCCTGCACCATCCGCACGGCCAGATCTACGCCTACCCGTACGTCACCCCGCGCGCCGCTGTCATGGGCGCCGCCGCCCGCAGGTTTTATGACGACGCCGGCGGGCAGCAGACGCTGACCGGCTCACTGTTGCGAGCCGAGCGGGAGGACGGCAGCCGGATGGTGCTGGAAAGCGACAGCTTCAGCGCCTACGTTCCCTTCGCTGCCCGGTGGCCGCTGGAGATCCACCTCGTCCCGCACCGCCAGGTCCCGGACCTGGCCGCGCTGAGCGGGGAGGAGAAGGACGAACTGGCCCACGTATACCTCGACCTGCTCAAGCGCCTCGACGCGCTCTATCCCACCCCGACGCCCTACATTTCAGCGTGGCACCAGGCACCTGTGGATGATCTCCTGCGTCCGGCCAGCTACCTGCACCTGCAGCTGACGTCCCCGCGCCGGGCGGAGGACAAGCTGAAGTTCCTGGCCGGCTCGGAGGCGGCCATGGGGGCCTTCATCAACGACACCACGCCCGAACAGGTGGCGGAGCGGCTCCGCTCGGTCACCGTCCCGGCATCCCCCGCCGAAGCCCTCGCTCCGGTTGCCCCCGGACTGATCGAACCGGACCTCATCGAAGGAGCCCACGCATGACCGCCCCCGCCACCACCGACCTCGAGGCGCGGTTTTCCGCCGCGTTCGGCCGCCAGCCCGACGGCGTGTGGCAGGCTCCCGGCCGGGTCAACGTGATCGGCGAACACACGGACTACAACGAGGGTTTCGTGCTGCCGTTTGCGATCGACAGGACCGCCCGCGTGGCCGTGGGGGTCCGCCCGGACTCCACCGTCCGGATGCTCTCGACCTACGGGGACCAGGGAATCACGGCGGCGGACACCTCGTCTCTGGAGGGCGGCACGGCCAAGGGCTGGACCAAGTACCCGCTGGGCGTCATCTGGTCCCTGCAGCAGCGCGGCATCGACGTCCCGGGACTGGACCTGCTGCTGGACTCCGATGTGCCGCTTGGCGCCGGGCTGTCCTCCTCGCACGCCATCGAATGCGCGGTGATCTCCGCACTCAACGACCTCACCGGCGCCGGCATGGGCCCGGAGGACATGGTGCTGGCCACACAACGTGCGGAGAACGACTTTGTCGGTGCGCCCACGGGCATCATGGACCAGTCCGCCTCGCTGCGCGGTTCGAAGGGCCACGCCGTGTTCCTGGACTGCCGCGACCAGAGCGTCGAACTGGTCCCCTTCGAGGCGGAGGCTGCTGGCCTCGTCCTGCTGGTAATCGACACCAAGGTCTCCCACTCCCATGCCGACGGCGGCTATGCCTCCCGCCGCGCCTCCTGCGAACTGGGTGCCCAGGTGCTGGGCGTCAGGGCGCTCCGCGACGTCACCGTGGGCGACCTCGAAGAGGCCAGCGGGCTGCTGGACGAGGTCACGTTCCGCCGCGTCCGGCACGTGGTCACAGAGAACGACCGTGTGCTGCAGACCGTGGAACTCCTGCGGCAGCAGGGACCGTCGGCCATCGGGGCCCTGCTCGATGCCAGCCACGCATCCATGCGCGACGACTTCGAGATTTCCTGTCCGGAACTGGATCTCGCCGTCGGGAGCTCACGGGCGAACGGCGCCATCGGCGCCCGGATGACCGGCGGAGGTTTTGGCGGAGCGGCCATTGCCCTGACTCCGGTGAGCGAGGAGCAGCAGGTGCGTGCCGCCGTCGTACATGCCTTTGCGGAGGCGGGGTACGCCGCACCGGACATCTTCACCGTCACCCCGGCGGCAGGGGCAATGCGGCTGGTATAGCTCCCCTGCGCGGAGGCGGGTCCGGGCGTAGGCTGGTCGCATGCCTGAAGCAGTCATTGTTTCAACCGCCAGGAGCCCGATCGGCCGCGCCTTCAAGGGCTCACTGAAGGATGAGCGGCCGGACGACATGGCCGCCGCCATGGTCCGGGCGGCGCTGGCCAAACTGCCGGCGTTCGACCCCACCGGGGACACCGGGCCCGGACTGGACGACCTCTATCTCGGCTGCGCCGAACCCAGCGGCGAGGCGGGATCCAACATGGCACGCGTCGTCACCATCCTCACCGGACTGGACAACGTACCCGCGGCCACCGTCAACCGGTTCTGCGCCTCCAGCCTGCAGACCCTTCGGATGGCCTTCCACGCCATCCGGGCGGGCGAGGGCCAGGCGTTCGTGGCGGCCGGCGTCGAAGCCGTGTCCCGCTACCAGGACTGGGCCGGGGCGGGCGAAACGGGAGCCAAAAACCACAACCCGCTGTTCGAACCGGCCCGCCAGCGGACAGCCGCACGGGCGGAGTCGAACACGCCCTGGACCGATCCGCGGCTGGGTGACCGGATGCCGGACATCTACATCGCCATGGGCCAGACGGCCGAGAACGTGGCCACGTCCTACGGGATCAGCCGTGCGGACCAGGATGAGTGGGCCGTGCTGAGCCAGAACCGGGCCGAGGCGGCGATCGCCTCCGGCTTCTACGCCCGCGAAATCACACCATACGGGCGGCGCGACGGCACGGTGGTGGACCGGGACGACTCGCCGCGCCCCGGCGTGAGCCTCGAGGCCGTCAGCGCCCTGCAGCCGGTCTTCCGGCGCGAGGGCACGGTCACTGCCGGCAATGCGTGCCCGCTCAATGACGGCGCCGCGGCCCTGGTGGTCATGAGCTACGACCTGGCCCGGGATCTCGGGCTGGAGCCGCTGGCCAGGATCGTCTCCACTGCGGCCACCGCGCTGTCCCCCGAACTGATGGGGATGGGGCCGGTGGAGGCCTCCAGGCAGGCGCTGGCCCGCGCCCGCCTGGACATGCGGGACATCGACCTCGTGGAGCTCAACGAGGCGTTCGCCGTCCAGGTGGTGGCCAGCGCCCGCGAACTCAAAATCGACCCGGTCAAGCTCAACATCCACGGCGGCGCCATCGCCTTGGGCCACCCTTTCGGCATGACCGGCGCGCGGATGACCACCACGCTGCTGAACGGCCTGCGCGAAACGGACGGAACGCTGGGCCTGGCCACCCTCTGCGTAGGCGGCGGCCAGGGCATGGCCGTGGTGCTGGAGCGGCTCACCTAGCTGAAGCCCTTTAACGCGAAAGTGGGCCCCGCCGGTTGGCGGGGCCCACTTTCATGTTATTGAGGAACGACGGCGGCAGCCGCTATGTGCCTATTCTTCCCCGCCGCGGAGGATCGCCAGCAGGCGGATGATTTCCACGTACAGCCACACGAGCGTGACGGTGAGGCCGAAGGCGGCGGTCCAGGAAAAGCGCTCCGGCGCTCCGGCGCGGACGCCGGCCTCGATGCTGGTGAAGTCCATGATCAGCGAGAAGGCAGCAAGGCCGATCGCGAGCAGGCCGACGAAGACGCCCAGCGGGATACCGAAGATCTCAAAGCTCGTGCGCAGGCCGAAGGGCGAATCCACCGCGCCGGTCCACATCATGATCATGTTGATCAGGGAAAAGACCGCGTAGCCGATGACCGCGATCATGAAGAAGCGCATTGCCTTGGGCGTGGCGCGGACCTTGCCGCTCTTGAAGAGCACCAGGGTCACGGCGAACACGGACAGCGTGCCGATGACCGCCTGCAGGCCGACGCCCGGGTACATGCCGTCGAGGATGCGGGTCAGGCCGCCGAGGAACAGGCCTTCGAGGGCGGCGTAGGCCAGGATGAGGGCCGGCGAGGGCTGCTTCTTGAACGTGTTGACCAGGGCCAGGACAAAGCCGCCGAGCGCGCCGACGATCATGAGCATGCTGGCGAGCGACAGGCTCACCGTCAGGGTGACGGCCGCGCCAACCACTACCGCCGCGAGGCAGATGGCGGTCTTGACGATGACGTCGTCGAAGGTCATCCGCCCGGTTTCGGCGGGGCCGGCCGCCGGCCGGTTGTACATCTGCTGCAGCTGGTCGTTGGTCATGTTCTGCTGCTGCGACATCCAGCCGGACTGGGCGTCCATGACCGAGCCGGGAGCGCGGCCCTGGCCGTACTGCGGCTGGCCAAACTGGTTCTGGCCGTAGTTGTTCTGGCCGTACGCCTGCGGGACAGGCGGTGCCTGGGTGGCTTCACGGAAATTCTTTCCGTTGAAGATCGGGTTTCCGCCAAGTGCCATTGCGGGTGTCCTCCGTCTAGGGGGTTGAGTGTTGGTTCTAAAGCTCACGCTATCAATTCCTACGCACTAACGGCAGGGAAAGTTCCGCTGTGGCAGCGGACTTTTCAGTTGTTACCGGATCGCTATCTGATGGTCAGCTCCGCCCGCGATGTTTGTACTGCCCGCGCTGTACGATAAGCGGGTCAGGGTGACGGATATCACAGCTGGTCAAGCCCCGCTTCACCAGCAGGAACTCTCTTCCGTCCGCCGCCCTCCGTTCGCAGCGGCTGCAACGAAGCAGCCGCAACCACCCCCACGTGGAGGTTTTCAATTTGAGACGCACACCGAGAGGGCTGCCTATCCGGCGGCCGGCCGGGCTGCTGAAGGTATGGGGGGCCATTGCCTCCGCCGTCGTGGCACTTCTGCTGGTCGCAGCACCGGCATCGCAGGCAGGCACTCCAGCTCCGACACCACCCCCGTCGAACCAGCAGTTCCAGAACAGCATCAGCGGCTTCCTCCGCGACGATACCCGGCGTCCCCTCGAAGGCGTCAAGATCACCGCCAAGAGCGGCGACTTCACCGGCGAGGCAACCTCGGGCGCCAACGGCTCCTGGCGGATTGGCGTTCCCACCCAGGGCACCTACGAAATCGAACTGGACGAGTCAACGCTTCCGGAGGGCATCACGCTCGCCGAGGGCCAGTCGAATCCCCGCAACGTCACGTTCAGCCAGACGTCAAACCTCTCGGTCATCTTCGCCTTCGGCAAGGGCATCGTGGTGCAGCAGCAGGACTTCGGCCAGAACCTCCTCAACCGGCTTGTGGCCGGCCTTAGCTTCGGCCTGCTGCTGGCCCTTGCCTCGGTGGGCCTGTCCCTGATCTTCGGCACCACCGGGCTCACCAACTTTGCGCACGGCGAGATGGTGACGCTCGGCGCCGTGCTGGTCTTCGGATTCAGCGCCCTGAACCTGCCCTTCTGGCTGGCCATCATCCTGGCCCTGCTCGGCGGCGGACTCCTTGGCTATGTGCAGGACACCGGGCTGTGGCGCCCGCTGCGGCGCCGCGGCACGGGCCTGGTGCCCATGATGATTGTCAGCATCGGCCTTGCCCTGGCGGTCCGCTACATCATCCAGTTCTACTTCGGCGGGGCCACGCAGCAGCTGCCCTTCGCGCAGAGCGCCGAAATCCAGATCGGCCCGGTCTCCATCTCCCCCAACAACCTGTGGTCCCTGGTCATCAGCGCCATCGTGATCGCCCTCCTGGGCATCGTGCTGCTGAAGACCAGGCTCGGCAAGGCGACCCGCGCGGTGGCCGACAACCCCGCCCTGGCCGCCGCTTCCGGCATCGACGTCGACGGCGTCATCCGCCTGGTCTGGATCGTGGGCGGTGTCCTGGCCTCCCTGGGCGGCATCCTCTGGGCCTACTACCGCCCGGGCGTCACCTTCGACATGGGCTCGCAGATCCTGCTGCTCATCTTCGCAGGCGTGACCCTTGGCGGCCTCGGCACCGTTTTCGGCGCACTCGTCGGGTCCATCATCGTCGGCATCTTCGTCGAACTGACCACAGTGTTCGGCCTCGCGGCCGACCTCAAATACGTGGGAGCACTCTTCATCATGATCGTTGTCCTCTTGTTCCGGCCCCAGGGCATCCTGGGCCGCCGCGAGCGCGTGGGTTAGGAGACAGCCATGGACTTTGGATTTATCCTTGCCAGCGCTGCTGGGGAACTTTTCAGCCCGACGACGGCGGCCTACGCCCTCGCGGCGCTCGGCCTCGCCGTGCATTTCGGCTACTCGGGCCTGCTGAACTTCGGCCAGGCCGGCTTCATGGCGGTGGGCGCCTACGGCTTCGCCATCTCGACCCTCAGCTTCCGGGTGCCCTTCTTCGTGGGGCTGCTGATCGCCGTCGTCTGCTCGGTGCTCTTTGCGCTGGTGCTGGGCATTCCCACGCTCCGCCTGCGGGCCGACTACCTGGCCATCGTTACCATCGCCGCAGCGGAAATCGTGCGCTACGTCGTCACCACCAACCAGCTCACGTCCGTGACCGGTTCCGCCAATGGGCTTGCCGCCTTCGAAGGCGGGTTCTATTCGATGAACCCGTTCCCTGAGGGCTCCTATTTCGGCATGAACAACCGGGACTTCTTCATCCGGGTGGTGGGCTGGGGACTCGTGGCGGTCGGCTGCGTCCTTGTCTGGCTCCTGATGCGCAGCCCTTGGGGCCGCGTCCTGAAAGGCATCCGCGAGGACGAGAACGCGGTGCGTTCACTCGGCAAGAACGTGTACGCCCACAAGATGCAGGCACTCGTGATCGGCGGCATCTTCGGTGCGCTGGCCGGAATGATCTTCACGCTCCCC
The DNA here is from genome assembly GCF_042673905.1 of Arthrobacter sp. NPDC057009. NCBI lineage: Bacteria > Bacillati > Actinomycetota > Actinomycetes > Micrococcales > Micrococcaceae > Arthrobacter > Arthrobacter sp. NPDC057009. The sequence continues at coordinate 83,269 of NZ_JBHUSB010000018.1, read as the reverse complement.
CGGGGCGCCGTGCAGCCGGCCAACTACGGCACCGAGCTGACGTTCTTCCTGTGGACCTGCCTGCTGCTGGGCGGCATGGCAACAGTCCTCGGGCCGGTGATCGGCGCCATGATCTTCTGGGTGGTCCTGTCCCTCACGCAGGGCGTTCTGTACGGTCTCATCGAATCCGGCGCGGTGACCTGGCTGACCACGGTCCAGGCCGGTCAGCTGCGCTACATCCTGGTGGGCATCGCCCTGATGCTGCTGATGATCTTCAGGCCGCAGGGTGTCTTTGGCAACAAGAAGGAGCTGGCGTTCGCATGAGCAAGCACAGCGAGGAAGCAATGGAAGAGGGCGTCGACTACATGACGGACACCCGTCCGATCGCCGTCGGGGAAAACACCCCCGGCTGCAAGAAGCGGGACCCGATCGTCGTCGCCGAAAACGTCACCCGCAGCTTCGGGGGCATCAACGCCGTCGACGTCGACTACCTGGAGATTCCGCGGCACAAGATCACCGCCCTGATCGGCCCCAACGGGGCCGGCAAGACCACCCTGTTCAACCTGCTCACCGGCTTCGATACGCCGAACTCGGGCAAGTGGCAGTTCGAGGGCCAGAGCATCGCCGGGGTGTCCTCCTACAAGGTGGCGCGGATGGGCATGGTGCGAACCTTCCAGCTCACCAAGGTCATGGGCAAGCTCACCGTCATGGAGAACATGCGGCTCGGCGCGTCCAACCAGCCGGGTGAAAGGCTGTCCAAGGCCCTGTTCAAGAACATCTGGGGCGGCCGGGAGAAGGAGATCACCGAGCACGCCAACGTCCTGCTGGAGAAGTTCAAGCTCGACACCAAGAAGGACGACTACGCGGCCTCGCTGTCCGGTGGCCAGCGCAAGCTGCTGGAGATGGCGCGTTCCCTGATGGTCCGTCCCAAACTGGTGATGCTGGACGAACCGATGGCAGGGGTCAACCCGGCACTGACGCAGTCGCTGCTGGACCACATCAAAAACCTGAAGTCCGAGGGCATGACCGTCCTCTTCGTGGAACACGACATGCACATGGTCCGGCACATCGCCGACTGGGTGGTGGTCATGGCCGAAGGGAAGATCGTGGCCGAGGGCCCCCCGGGCGAGGTCATGAAGGACCCCGCCGTCATCGACGCCTACCTGGGCGCCCACCACGACGTCGATCTTGGCGACACCGAGGGCATTCGGGAGCTGGAGCAGGAACTGGCGGCGGATGAGGAGTCCATCGTCGGCACCGAGAATGCGGGCATCATCGCCGTGGACGCTGTGGCACCTGACCTCCGGCCCGGCGGATCATCTGCCATCCCCACAGACAAGGACAAGGAATGAGTGCCACGAGCCCGGCCCCGGCCGCAAACAGCGCAGCAGAGGACGGCGTCGTCGTCAAAGTCACGGACCTGGTGGCCGGCTACCTCCCCGGCGTCAACATCCTCAACGGGTGCAGCATCGAGGCCCGGAAGGGCGAGCTGATCGGCATTATCGGCCCGAACGGGGCCGGCAAGTCCACCCTGCTGAAGGCCATGTTCGGGCTGGTCAAGGTGCACTCCGGGTCCGTCGTGGTCCGGGGCCGTGACCTCACGGGACTGAAGGCCAACAAGCTGGTGACCCAGGGCGTCGGATTCGTGCCGCAGACCAACAACGTCTTCGCCACGCTGACCATCGAGGAAAACATGCAGATGGGCATGTTCCAGCGTCCCAAGGACTTCGCCGAGCGCTTCGACTTCGTCACCAGCCTGTTCCCTGAACTCGGCAAACGCCGGGCGCAGCGTGCAGGGTCCCTGTCCGGCGGCGAGCGGCAGATGGTGGCGATGGGGCGGGCCCTGATGATGGAACCGGCGGTGCTGCTGCTGGACGAGCCCTCGGCAGGCCTCTCCCCCGTCAAGCAGGACGAGACGTTCCTGCGGGTGCACGAGATCAACCGGGCCGGCGTGTCCGTCATCATGGTGGAACAGAACGCCCGCCGCTGCCTGCAGATCTGCGACCGCGGCTACGTCCTGGACCAGGGCAGGGACGCGTACACCGGCACCGGCCGCGAGCTCATGAAGGACCCCAAGGTCATCCAGCTGTACCTCGGCACGCTGGCGGACGAGCACTAGCCCCGCCAGGCACCACAGAGAAGCCCCCGTCCGGTGAACTGGTCCCCAGAAGTTGGACGGTTTAGTTAGAGCCTAGGCCACAAGGGCCTGAGCACGGTATTGCACCGGGCTCAGGCCCTTTAGCTTTGTGGAGATTCTCTCGGTGTTGTACCAGCGGATGTATTCGTGCAGTGCCGTAGCCAGTGCATCGGTGTTGAGGAACCGGACGTGGTGGAAGAGCTCTTCCTTGAGGTGTCCAAAGAAGTTCTCGATCACGGCGTTGTCGTAGCAGTTGCCTTTGCGGGACATGGATTGGACGGCGCCGGCGCCCTCCAGGAGCGTCCGCCACGAGGTGTGCCGGTACTGGAATCCCTGGTCTGAATGCACGAGCGGTTTCTGCCCGCTGTCGAGCGTTGTCAGTGCATTACGCAGTGAACTGTTGGTGAGCTTCAGGTTTGGCGACAGGCCGATGGAGTACGAGATGATCTGCCGGTCAAAGAGGTCCATGACCGGCGAGAGGTAGAGCTTGCGCTCTCCGACGCTGAACTCTGTCACATCAGTGACCCACTTCTGGTTCGGGGCAGTGGCGTCGAACTCCCGGTTCAGCAGGTTCGGCGCGGCAGTGCCCTGTTCGCCTTGGTAGGAGTTGTAGCGCTTCCGCTGCCGGACCTTGCAGACAAGCCCGAGTGCGCGCATTATCTTCAGCACCGTTTTCTTCGCGACCGTCCAGCCTTGGTTGAGCAGCTCCCTCTGCACGCGGCGGTGCCCGTAACGGCCATGGTTCTTCTTGAAGATGTCCATGATGGAGGACTTGAGTTCCTCTTGCGGGTCAGGGGCCAGGAGCCGGGCCTGGTGATAGAAGAACGTGGATCGGGCAAGACCTGAGACCTGCAGCAGAACCGGAAGAGAGAAGTCCGCCTTGAGGGCGATGAGAGCCTGAACCGTCACCGTTGTTTTTGAGCCCTCAAGGCCCGCAATTTTCCCAGGTAGGCCACTTCCGCCCGCAACCGCTCGTTCTCCCGCCGCAACCGCTCCAATTCGGACGTCTCCGCCGGCGGTGGGGCGTCGGGCTTCCGGGGCCGGCCTTTGGGCTTGGGGCGCAAGGCATCCACGCCTTCGCGACGATAGGCACGAGCCCACGTCTTCACCAATCCCGGCGAAGACAACCCAGCCTCGGCTGCCAGATCCGGGGCAGTCTCACCCGCGAGGAACCGTTCCACCAGCGCGAGCTTGAAGTCGAACGAATACGACTGTTTCGGTTTAGCCACCAGCGCTCCTTGACCATGGATCCTCCACCGCCGATACAGAAGCTTGACCGGCCAGCGCGACACGCCCAGCAAGGTGGCTGTCGCCGTATCTGCAAGGCCTTTCTCAAACCACGCTACCGCGGCCTCGCGCTGAGCCTCGGATAACGAACTACGTGCATGCATAAAACTGCTCCCCGGAAGTCGGAACTGAATTTCTCAGTCCAACTTCCGGGGAGCAGTTCACTGGACGGGGGCTTCTCTGTGCGGTGGGAAGCGGCTTTACAGCTTGCCGAATTCTTCCCTGGCCGGCGTGTACTTGTTGTCGTCCTGGTACTCGTAGATGCCGATGAAGGCTTCCGTCGGGTCACCGGCCTCGGAGAAGGTCACCGGACCGGACTGGCCGTCGTAGTCGATGTCCTTGCCATTGCGGAGCAGCGTGACGCAGGACGGGAAGTCCGTGCACTTCTCGCCGCCCTCGGAGACTGCCTTGAGCTGCTTGGCGATCTCCGCGCCCTTGGTGCTCTTGGCGGCCTCTGATGCCAGCGAAATCAGGTTGACGGCGTCGTAGGACTCGCCGGCGTAGCTGTAGTCCTTCAGGGCCGGGTCGATGGCGAGGAGCTCCTTCTTGAAGTCCTCCTTGGCGAAGGTGCCGGGGATGGTTCCCTGCGCGCCCTTCAGCGTGCCGGCCTTGAAGTCCTTGCTGTAGTCGGACGTGTTGCCATCCACCATGAACAGCTGGGTGGGCTTGATGCCCTTGCCGGTCAGCAGCGGAACGATGCTCTTGGCCTGGTCGAAGGTGATCAGCGCAATGGCATCCGGCTTCGCGGCGATGACCTTGTCCACCTGGCTGCTGAACTGCGAGTCACCCTCGTTGAAGAGTTCCTCGGCCACAACCTGGCCGCCGGCTGCCTCAAAGGCGGCCTTGATGTTCTTCTGCAGGCCCGTGCCGTAGGCATCGTTCAGGACGATCATGCCCACGGTCTGGGCACCACAGGTGGCCATGTAGTTACCCAGCACCTTGCCCTGCAGGACGTCCGACGGAGCGGTGCGCCAGTACAGGCCCTTGTCATCCCAGGTGGTGAAGTCGGGCGAGGTGTTGGCCGGCGAGAACTGGACCACGCCCGCGCCGGTGATCTGGTTGATCACGGTCTTGGACACGCCCGAGGAGGCGGCGCCGATGATGGCGCTGACACCCTGGCCGAGGAGTGCCGTGGTGGACTGCGTGGCGATGTCCGTCTTGGTGTCGCCGGAATCGCGGTGGACCACCTGGATCGGCTTGCCGAGCACGCCGCCGGCGTCGTTGACTTCCTTGACACCAAGGTTAACACCGGCGATTTCGGGTGGGCCAAGGAACGCCAGCGACCCCGTCGTCGGCAGAAGCGATCCAAGTTTCAGCGGTGTGGGGGTGGTGGTGGTCGCAGCCGGCACGTCGCCGGTCTGTGTTGCAGTACTGGTTGCCCCGGCCGTGGCACTGGGTGCAGGGCACGCGATGCCGCCTGCCGCTGCGGTGGTTTCGGTCGCGCTTGGGGTGGAGCCGCCACCACAAGCCGTGGCCAGAAGGGCGACGCCGAGGCTAAGCGCTGTGAGCTTAGCGACCCTGGGCGCCGCCTGGGGGAGTGAAATCATTGAGAATCTCCTCGATCCAAAGGTGCGTACGGCCTTTGATGCGATTTGTGGTCAGGGGTTCCTGAGCTAAATTCAAGCTAATCCAATTCGTGCAGGAACATAAGTGACTAAGGTCACATCCTCATAACACTCGTTGCATATTGGAACACCGGCGGCGCCGAGGAGAAATCTAGTACCCCAGGTGGGACTCGAACCCACAACACGCGGATTTTAAGTCCGCTGCCTCTGCCAATTGGGCTACTGGGGCGCCCGGTCAATCGTATCGCCTCAGAGGGCGGCCAAGGGCCCCGCGTACCGGAATGTGCCGTGGACTCCTCCTGGCCACAGGGCGAGGGGCAGGAACTGGAAGTGGTCGCCCCACTTGGCATCGGGCGCCTGAACTCCCAGGGACGACGCCGGGACAAAGCCGAACCGGGGGTAATAGTCGGTGGATCCGAGCAGCGCGATGCCCTTCTCCCCCGCTGCGTTGGCGCGGATGACTGTTTCGCGCATGAGCGCCGAGCCGATGCCGTGGCGCTGCAGCCGGGGCGTCACGCAAATGGGCCCGAGGCCCAGGAGCTCGAGGTCCTCCACCCACGCCCGGGTGCTGATCACGTGGCCGACGATTTCGCCGTCGAGTTCGGCGACGATGCTGAACTCCGGCAGATACTCCTCGGCAACGAACAGCTCGCGCAGGACCTTGACCTCAACCGGCTCCCCCTCGACGGGCAGTCCGGTGACGGGGGAAACGGCGAAGGCTTCGGCGGCCAGGGCGAGGAGGGCCTCACGGTCGCCCGGTTCTTCGCTGCGCAGCATCACTTCCCGCACCGGCTCCGGCTCGGGGGCGTTGGCGGCCGCGAGCTCGGCCAGGACTTCCAGCGCCCGCGCCGAATCGGCCACGGGGACCAGGAGATGATCGTGGTGGAAGCCGGCTAGAACGTTGCAGCTGATCCGGGCCTGGGTCAGCGCCTTGCTCACAGCCGCGGTCAGGCCCACAGCCTCCAGCGCCGAGTGGACCTCGAGGGTGATCCAGGCCGCCACGAAGTCGTAGGGCAGGTCCAGCGCGTCCGCCTCGGCCCGGGGCAGGACCACGGTGAGCCCCTCGGCTTCCCGAACGGCGGCCTCGATGTGTCCGGCGAGCGGCCTGCCATGCGGCCAGAGAACGTAGACGTACTCCCCTTTCCGGAGCACCGGATGCATCGAGGCAAGGAGAGTCTGGAGGTTCTTTTCACCCGTCATGCAGCCAGTCTAGGGGTGCGCCAGGACACAGCCGGGAAAGCCGGGACACAACGAAGCGGCCGGTCCCCGGAAAGGGGAACGGCCGCCGTCGTTATTTTTTTACTTGGCCTCGGCCGTGACCGGGTCCTTGGCGCCGCCCTGGGCAGGGGCGGCGGACTTCTCAGCCGGAGCCTTTTCGACCGGAGCCGGCGCGGCGGGGGCCGCGGGCTTGGGCGCCGGGGTGGCAGCGGCCACGAAGGCGCCGCGCGGGTTGTCCAGGTCCAGCAGCTGCGTGGTGTCGCGGCCTGCGAAGAAGCTCAGGATCCAGTTGAAGACCACCCGGAACTTGCGCTCGAACGTCGGCATTGCCATGCCGTGGTAGCCGCGGTGTGCCAGCCAGGCGAGAGGGCCCTTGAGCCCGATGCGGCCGAACAGGTTGATGTTGGCAACACCCTTCCACTCACCGAAGCCGGCCACAGCACCGAGGTTCTTGTGCTTGTAGTCAACGAGCGGCTTGTCCCAGCGGGAAGCCCACAGGTTCTTGGCGAGGCGCTTGGCCTGGCGCAGCGCGTGCTGGGCGTTGGGGACGCAGGTGCCGTCCGGGAGGCCGCCACCCGACAGGTCGGGAACTGCGGCGATGTCGCCGGCAGCCCAGGCGTTGTCGATGATACCCTCGTCGCCCCCGATGCGCAGGTCCGGCAGGACGCGGACGCGGCCGCGCGGCTCCAGCGGGAAGTCGGTGGAGCGGACCATCGGGTTGGCCTGGACACCGGCGGTCCACACGAGGGTGTCGGTCTCGAATTCCTGGGCCGGCGTCTTGTCCGGCAGGTTGATGAGCTTGAGGGAGCCCTCGGCGTTGTCCAGCGAGGTGTTCAGCAGGACCTCGATGCCGCGGCTGCGGAGGTGCTCCACGACCCACTCGGCCTGCGGTGCGGTGACCTCGGGCATGATGCGGCCCATGGCCTCGACGAGGACGAAGCGGACTTCCTCCTGCTTGACGCGCGGGTTGTTGCGGACCGCGGCGCGGGCGAGGTCTTCCATTTCGGTGATGCACTCGATGCCGGCGAAGCCGCCACCCACCACCACGAAGGTCAGGGCACGGGCGCGTTCAGCGGGGTCCGTCATGGTGGAACCGCGCTCGATGCGGTCGAGGACCTTGTTGCGCAACGCAACGGCTTCCTCAATGGTCTTCAGGCCGATGCCCTTGTCCGCCAGGCCCTTGATCGGGAACGTGCGGGTGATGGCGCCGGCGGCAAGCACGACGTCGAAGTACGGGACCTCGAAGTTCTCGCCGCCGTCAGCCGGGGCAACCACTGCCGTGCGGTTGGCGTGGTCGATGGAGAGGACGCGGCCCTGGATGAGCTCGGTCTGCTTGAGGTGCTGGCGGTGCGAGACCACTGCGTGGCGGGCCTCGATGTTTCCGCCGGCAACTTCCGGCAGGAAGGGCTGGTAGGTCATGTAGGGCAGCGGATCGACGACGGTGACGATGCCGCCTGCGTTCGCGATCTTCTTCTGCAGTTTGAGGGCTACGTAGAGGCCGACGTACCCGCCGCCGACGACGAGCACACGCGGACGATCCTGGAGCTGTGGGGTGGTTGCCATGGCTCCAGAGTACAGTACTTTGTGAAAATCTTCACTAACTGGTGCGGTCGGCCCGGTCCACCTTTGTGAGCGCATCGGTGTCCGGCTCCTCTGGACCGCCGCCTGATGCCCTGTAGGCGCGGCGCAGCTGCACCGCTCCTGCCACAATGATGGCTACAAAAAGCGCACCGAAACCGATGACCACGGCCGCCGGCAGCGCACTGTCCAGCTGCGACGGAGGCACGGCCACCGGCACGGTCGCCGTGGGCAGCGTGGCCTGCGCGGCGGGCGCCGTGGACGAGGGCTCGGGAGCGGGCGTGGCGAGGTTGCCGCGCCGGTGGACGCGGATCCAGTCCGCGATGGAACCCAGCGGGTTTGCTTTCGTTTCTGCGACGTCTTCCTTGAGCGCCGCCTCCGCGTTGAGGACGCCGAAGCCGTACAGCGGGTCCTTGCCGGGCGCGCCTTCGTCCTTGGCAGTGGAGACAATCCTGTTGATGACCTGCTCGGCGCTCATCTCCGGCCACTTGGAACGGATCAGGGCAGCAACTCCGGAGACGATGGGCGTGGCGCCGGACGTGCCGGCCCATTCCGCGTAGCTGCCGCCGGGCAGTCCGCCCGCCAGCTTCTCGGCCGGCGCGGCCACGCCGATGCTGATGCCCTGGGAGGAGGAGTCGGTGCTCGCCCGTCCGGTCCGGTCCACGCCGGCGACGGTCAGCACACCGGGGATAGTGGCCGGGGCCCCCACCTGCACGTTGCCGCCCACCCGGTTGCCGGCCGCGGCCACGATGACCACGTCCTTCTGCTCGGCGTACAGGAACGCTGCGTCCCAGCTTTGCGGCCACTCCGGCGAGGTGCTGCCCAGCGAAATATTGATGACCTTGGCGCCGTTGTCCACGGCCCAGCGCACAGCCTCCGGGATCTGGTCCTGGTCGCTCTTGCCGCCCGGGTTGGGTGATCCGAGCCAGGTGGAGACGGAAAGGATCTGGGCTTCAGGGGCCACGCCCATGATGCCGTCCGGCCTGCCCTTGGCTGCTGCAGTGGCGCTCGGCGAAGGCTTGGCGCTGGCCGTGGCCTTCTTCGGCGGCTGGTGCCCGCGGCCGGCGAGCATGGTGGCCACGAGGGTGCCGTGCTCGGGCTTGGCGCCGATGCTCTTCTCACCGTCGGGATCGCCGGCGCCGGAGACGTCGTGGCCGCCTGCCAGCACGCCCTTGAGGTCAGGATGGTTGCCGTCGACACCGCTGTCGATCACCGCCACCTTCACGTTGGCGCCCTTGGAGACCTCCCACGCCTTGGTGATGCCGGCTTCCTTGAGCCAGTATTCCCTGTCCCGCCAGGAGTCGGCCTGCGCGGCCGGGGCGGTGGCGACGGCGGACGCGGCGATGCCGCCGGCAAGCACCGCGGACAGAAGGGCCGAGACCGTCCGGCGCAGCCGGGCTGTTGCTCTGGTCATTCAGGATCCAATACTTGGTTTAGCTTTGTGCCGCGGCACTCAGGGCAATTCCGTCCAGAATATCGTGCTCGCTGGCCGTGGCCGTAATGATGCGGCCGGCGCTGAGCTCGCCCATCCGGGTCAGGATGCGCCGCCAGACCAGGGCACCGGCTCCGATGACGTCCACCCGGCCGGGATGCATGTAGGGCAGTTCCGCCCGCCGGGACCGCGGCATCTGCAGCAGGTCGGTGGCGGCGGCCTGTACGGCGGCAATGGACAGCTCGGCGCCGTGGATGGCTGCCGGCAGGTATTCGGGCAGCTTGAGCGCGTGCGCCGTGATGGTGGTGATGGAACCGGCAACCCCGACGACGGCGGTGCTGCGTTCCAGCGGAACGTCCAGTCGCGCTTCGGCGATGGCGGCGTCGACGTCGGCCTCCGCGGCAGCGATCTGTTCGGCCGTGGGCGGGTCCGCCGTGAGGTGGCGTTCGGTCAGCCGGACGCAGCCGATGTCCACGGAGCGGGCGGCGATCACGCCATTGGCGTCGCCGAGCACGAACTCGGTGCTGCCGCCGCCCAAATCCACCACCAGGACCTTGTCCTCGGCCGAGATCGGCAGCACGCTGCTGGCGCCGGCAAAGGACAGCGCGGCTTCCTCGTCGCCGGTAATCACCTCGGGCTCCACGCCGATGAGGTTCCTGATGCCGTCCACGAACACCTGGCGGTTCCGGGCGTCCCGGCTGGCGGACGTGGCCACGAAACGGACCTTCCGGGCCTGGTACTCGCGGATGAGCTCGGCGTAGTCAGCCGTGGCGGCGAAGGTGCGCTCCAGCGCCTCGGGCGCCAATTCACCGGTGGCGTCCACTCCCTGGCCGAGCCGCACTACCCGCATTTCGCGCACGATATCGGTGAGCCTGGTGGCCCCGTTGCTGTGGTCAATGTCGGCGATGAGGAGTCGGATGGAGTTGGTTCCACAGTCGATGGCGGCCACCCGGGTCATGCGCCTGCCTCCGTGTTTCGGGACTCCGTCGTGCTTTCGTCGGTCTTGGATTTGCGGACGGGCGCCGGGCGGCCGACGATCTCCGGCAGTCCCTGCGGGCCATGGCGGCTGAGGTCCCTGGACGGCGCCTCGCCGGCCGTGTCCCAGGCACCCTCGCAGTAGCAGCGGTCAGCGGTCCACCATTCGCTGATGGCTGCGATGGCCTCGTCGCCCAGCGGGTTCACACCTGGGCCGGCGGCCAGCGAGTGTCCCACCAGGACGTGCAGGCATTTGACGCGGGTGGGCATCCCGCCGGCGGAGACGCCGTCGATCTCCGGGACGTCGCCGATCCCGGACCGCGCACCGATGTCGGCACGGGCAGCCAGGTAGGCCTCGTGGGCTTTCCGGTAGGAGGAAGCGAGGGAGTCGTCCGCGGCGAGCCGGTCGTTCATGTCGTTCATGAGGCCGCCGGCTTCAAGCCGCGAGACCGCCGACGTGATGACGGGGTGGGTCAGGTAGAACGTGGTGGGGAAGGGCGTCCCGTTGCTCAGGCGCGGGGATGTTGCCGCCACCAGGGGGTTCCCGCAGACGCAGCGCGCCGGGATTTCCACCACGTCACGCACCGGCCTTCCAAGCTGGCGGCTGAGCACATCGAGGTCCTGCGCTGATGGCTGCCGGGATTCACCGGGGGCGGTTGCCGTGTTGTCGTCCACTGGCGTGGCCGTCCTTCCTGCCCGGATCTGGCTGCCCCGGCGTTCCGGTAGGCAGTCCCGCGGCGGGCGCCGCTCCTAGTCTGTCGCCGAGCGCTTGATGGAGTCCCAGAGGGAATCCACCCAGGGCACATCGGCGGGGTCTTGTCTTTCTGCTGCACTGGGCTGGCTGCCTGTTGCGCCGGCCGGCAGGTCGCTGCCGAACACCCAGTAGCCGGTCTCTCCCGGCATAACCATGTTAATGCGGTCCCGTGCCTGCTGCTTGACGTAGTTCGGGTCCTGCCATCGGGACACCTGCCGTTTGAGGTTGTCCTGCTCCGCCTTGCGGTCTGCGATGTCCGATTCCAGGGCCGCAATTTCGGCCCGCTTGTCGATGAAGATCTTCACGGTGGGGGCCAGCATGATGGTGATGGCCACCATCACCACGGCCAGCGCCAGCATCCGCCCGGAGAACGCCTTCGCAGGTACGGGGTCGAGGTTGTCGTCCTCGGCGGGGACGGCTGAAGAACCGGACTTTGTGCGGCTGCTGCCAGATTTTCCGGCTGCCGTGCCGCCTGTCCTGCCGGCGCGGGCTGTTACGCCGGTTCCAGTTGATGCGCCGGCCTTTGATCCTGCGCCCTTGCTGCCGGCGCCTGTTGAACCGGTGCTGTTAGTCCCTTTAGTCCCCGCGCCGGTTTTAGTCCCTGTCCCGGCCTTCGTCCCAGGGGCGCCGGGCCTGCCCTCGGCCCGCGTCCCGTGTCCCGTCCCGGCGTCATGCGTGGCGTGCGCGGAGCGGGAAGCGCCAAAGTCCGCCTGGATGACGTCTCCCCCGGCCGATCCGGCGGCGGACTGCTGTGCTGGTGGGGTCACCCTGGGAACTTTGGGACGGCGGGTAGCCATGACACTCCTGTAACGTGTGGCGCCAAAAACAAAACCGGTGGCTATGGTCTTTCCACCATAGCCACCGGTCAGCTGTTTCTTTGGCTACTAGGCCTTGAAACGCGGGAACGCGCTGCGGCCGGCGTAGCGTGCGGCGTCGTCGAGTTCCTCTTCGATGCGCAGCAGCTGGTTGTACTTGGCAACACGCTCGGAGCGGGCCGGAGCACCGGTCTTGATCTGGCCGGCGTTGGTGGCAACGGCGATGTCGGCGATCGTGGTGTCTTCGGTTTCACCGGAGCGGTGCGAGGTGATGGTGGTGTAACCGGAGCGCTGGGCGAGGGAAACCGCGTCCAGGGTCTCGGTCAGGGAGCCGATCTGGTTGACCTTGACCAGCAGGGAGTTGGCCGTGGCGGCGTCGATGCCCTGCTGCAGGCGCTCGGGGTTGGTGACGAAGAGGTCGTCACCCACCAGCTGGACCTTGTCACCGATGGTGTCGGTGAGGATCTTCCAGCCTTCCCAGTCGTTCTCGTCCAGCGGGTCCTCGATGGACACCAGCGGGTAGTCGGCAACGAGTTCGGCGTAGTAGGCGCTCATCTCGGCGGAGCTCAGCGACTTGCCTTCGAACTGGTAGGCGCCGTCCTTGAAGAATTCGGAGGAGGCGACGTCCAGTGCCAGCGCGATGTCCGTGCCCGGGGTGTAGCCGGCCTTCTGGATGGCTTCCTGGATCAGGTCCAGGGCGGCGCGGTTGGAGGGCAGGTTCGGTGCGAAGCCGCCCTCGTCGCCGAGGCCGGTGGCCAGGCCCTTTTCGTTCAACACGGACTTGAGGTTGTGGTAGACCTCAACGCCCCAGCGCAGGCCCTCGGAGAAGGTCTCGGCACCGATGGGGGCGATCATGAATTCCTGGATGTCGACGTCGGAATCCGCGTGCGAGCCGCCGTTGAGGATGTTCATCAGCGGAACCGGCAGGACGTGGGCGTTCGGGCCGCCCAGGTACTTGTACAGCGGCAGGTCGGCCGAGGCTGCTGCAGCATTGGCAACTGCCAGGGAAACGCCGAGGATGGCGTTGGCGCCCAGCTTGCCCTTGTTGGCGGTGCCGTCCAGGTCGATCATGGCCTGGTCGATGCTGCGCTGGTCGGTGGCGTCGAAGCCGGTCAGGGCCGGTGCGATCTGGTCGATGACGGCGTCAACGGCCTTCTGGACACCCTTGCCGAGGTAACGGCCCTTGTCGCCGTCGCGCAGTTCAACTGCTTCGTGCTCGCCGGTGGATGCACCGGACGGAACGGCAGCACGGCCGATCTGGCCGTCGGAGAGGAGAACTTCAACTTCGACGGTGGGGTTGCCACGGGAATCGAGGATCTCGCGGGCGTGGATGGCATCGATAAGCGCCATGGATTTGCTCCTTGTGGGCGATATTGCGGGGGTTTCTAGAAGGAAAATCTCGACGTCCTCGTCAGGGACTAGCGTAGTCGAGAGTGGTGCACGTTACGGAAACCTATCCAGAACCCGGACGTCATGATCCGGGCGCGGAAGATTCGGGGTGGCGGTTCTGGTACCGGCGGACGGCCCCGCGGAGGGCGCGTTCGGCGTCGAACCCCCTGCTCCGGGCAGAATGTACGACGGCGAGCAGCAGCTCGCCGAGCTCGGCTTCCGTTTCCATTGTTTCGGCGAGCCGGGTCCCGGCGGACTCGACCCGCGGATGTTCTTCAGCCCGAGGCAGCCCGGCCCGTTCGGCCCGGTCCAGGGTTTTCTGGGCCTGGGCCAGTGCGGGCAGGGCCACCGGGATGCCCACGAACGGCGTGCTGCGCTGCGGGCTTTCGGCCTTTTTGACGGCATCCCACTTGAGCACGATCTCCTCCACGGTGGCAGGGAAGGAGTCCTGGAGGGAACCGTCCGGACGGAACACGTGCGGGTTGCGGCGGATCATCTTCTCGGTGAGGCCGCGGGCGACGTCGCCGAAGCCGAACACTCCGCGTTCCTCGGCGAGCCGGGCGTGCAGCACCACCTGGAGCAGCACATCGCCGAGTTCGCCTTTCAGCTCAGCCTCGTCCGCACCCGTCTCGATGGTCTCGGCCACTTCATGGGCCTCCTCCAGCAGGTACTCCACAAGGGACTCGTGGGTGAGGGCGCCCATCCAGGGGCAGTGCTCGCGGAGGGCAGCGATGATCCCCAACAGCTCCCCCACCTCGCCGGCCGGTCCAGGATCCGGAGCGGATTCAGGCTGTCGGGCAGTTTCAGCCAAGGTCGCCGTACGCGTCGTTGATGTACTCCACGAGGGCTTCCTTTTCCTCCAGCGGCAGGAAGGACGCTTCGGCGGCGTTGAGCGTGAGCTCCAGCAGGTCGTCGAGGTCGTAGTCGAAGGTTTCCACCAGCAGCTCGAACTCGTCGGTGAGCGTCACGCCGCTCATGAGGCGGTTGTCAGTATTGATGGTCACGTTGAATCCCAGCTGGTAAAGCATGTCCAGCGGGTGGCTTTCGATGCCCTCGCCGAAGCCGGCGATGGCGCCCGTCTGCAGGTTCGAGGACGGGCAGATCTCCAGGGCGATGCCGCGGTCCCGGATCCAGCTGGACAGGTTACCGAGCGTGACCAGGCCGATGTTGTCGCTATCCTCGTCGGTGTCATCCTCGTCGAACTCCACCATGATGTCCTCGGCGATGCGGACACCGTGGCCCAGGCGCAGCGCGCGGCCGTCAACCAGGGCGGACTGGATGCTGTCCAGTCCGGCGGCCTCGCCGGCGTGCACCGTGGCCGGGAAGTTGTTTTGGGCCAGGTAAGTAAAGGCGTCCCGGAAGCGCGAGGGCAGGAAGCCGTCTTCGGCGCCTGCGATGTCGAACCCGACGGCACCCTTGTCGCGGTGCCGGACGGCGAGCTCGGCGATTTCCTGGCCCCGGTCGGCATGCCGCATGGCCGTGATCAGCTGGCCCACCTGGATCTCGCGGCCGGTCTCGGCCACGGCCTCAACACCCGCTTCGAGGCCTTCCTGGACGGCCTCGACAACCTCGTCCAGGGTCAGTCCCTTCTGGAGGTGCTGCTCAGGTGCCCAGCGCACTTCGCCGTACACCACGCCGTCGTCCGCGAGATCCTCCACGAACTCCTTGGCGACGCGGAACAGCCCTTCCCTGGTCTGCATGACTGCGACCGTGTGGTCGAACGTCTCGAGGTACCGGACCAGGGATCCGGAATCGGCGGACTCGCGGAACCATTCGCCCAGTGCCGTCGGATCAGTGGACGGCAGGGTGTGACCCACGGCTTCCGCCAGCTCGATGATGGTGGCAGGGCGCAGGCCGCCGTCCAGGTGGTCGTGAAGGGAGACCTTGGGCAGGCTCTTCAGGTCGAAGTCAAGGGCAGGGGCGGCGTCAACGATTGGCTCAGTCACGTACCAACTCTAGGGTTGGACCGGCGGCAATGCCAACGAAGCGGGAGGATGCCCAAACCTGCCTCCGCCAGCGCGAACGTACAGTTGTGGCCCCAAATCCGAATGGAAATGGGGCCACAACTGTACGTTCGCGCTGGGCGGCTTCTGCTGTGCCTCCTGTTAGGCCACGCGGCTGGTCTCTTCCGGGACGTCGCTCCCGTCCGGGAGGCTGCCCTCTTCCGGAACCCTGCCCTCTTCCGGAACTGGGGCGTCGTGGCGTCCAAGCCGCTTGTGCCACCAGCGAAGGGCGTGGTCAATGATGATGCCCAGGATGATGGCGAACACGACGGCGATGCCCGCGCCCAGCAGCGGGTTGTGGTGCAGCCACGGGAAGGAACTGGCCACGAGGCCGATGCCTATCGAATAGCCCACCCACGTGAAGCAGGCGAAGGCATCCAGCACGAAGAACCTGCGGTGCGGGTACCCGGTGGTGCCGGCAACGTAGTTCACGGCGACACGTCCCCAGGGGATGTAGCGCGCCGTGAAGATCAGCACGGCGCCGCGCTTTTCCAGTTCGTAGCGCGCCCAGCCGAAGGCCTTCTGCACCTTGGGCCGGCGCATCCATTTCCAGCGTTCCAGCCCGATCTTCCGGCCCAGCATGTAGGCCATGTTGTCACCCGCCATGGCCCCGGCCAGGGCAGTCAGGCCGAGGATCCAGAGGTTGGGCTCCCCGCTGTGCCGGGAGAAGGCTGCCAACGCGACGATGAGGGTCTCGCTCGGGACCACCATCGCGAACCCGTCCACGAAGAAAAAGAGCAGTAAGACGGGGTAAATCCACCATTGACCCGCTGCATGGAGCACGGCCTCATTAATAAACTCCACGCGGCTGATGCTCCTAGGAAATATAACAAGACGGGAAGTGACGCAAATCGCTCTTTAGTGTCGCATGGCGGAACGATAGTGCGCTATGCCCTGATTGGAAAGTCAACTTTCCCGGAACGGATCCGGAATGCGGTTCCGCACCCGGTTGATTCCAATGTCCACCAGGATGCCCAGCACAATGGCGCAGACAATGGCGATCACGGCTCCGAGCAGGTGGTTTTCCTCGAACCACTGGCCGAAGAACAGGCCGATGGCCACTGAGTACGAGGCCCAGAGGGTGGCGGAAAGGACGGTCAGCCCGATGAAGCGGGAATGCGAATAGTGCGTGGCCCCTGCCGTCAGGTTCACCGCCACCCGGCCGATGGGGACGAACCGCGCCACCAGGATCAGCGACGCCGGCCGCTTGCGCAGCTCCCGCCCGGCCCACCGGAATGCCCGCTGCATCCGTGGCCCGCGCATCCACGCCCAGCGCTGGATGCCCACGGCGCGGCCGATGAGGTAGGCGGCGTTGTCGCCGGTGAAGGCGCCCAGCCCGGCGACGGCGGCCAGCAGCCACGGATTGGGAACATCCGCCGTCGCGGCCACGGCCGCCAGCCCCACCACCACCGATTCACTGGGGATGGGCGGGAAGAAGCCGTCGATAATGCAGCAGCCCAGGACTATGAACAGGACCCATGGCTGGCCGGCTGCCGCCAGGATGAAGTCGTTGATGGCCTGCACGGTCAGGCGATGCGGTCGATGATGAGCTGCTGCGCGGGCCGGGAACCTTCAGGTGCGATCGTCACGGCATGATCGAGCGCGTCCTTGGCCCGGGCAAACTTCCCGGGCGTGTCCGTCAGCAGGGTCATCAGCGGTTCACCGGCGCGCACCACTGCACCCGGTTTGGCGTGCAGGCGGACACCCGCTGCTGCCTGCACCGGGTCCTCCTTGCGGGCCCGCCCGGCGCCGAGCCGCCATGCCGCCACACCCACGGCGAACGCGTCGAGTTCCACGAGGACGCCGTCTGCCGGCGCGTAGATGGTTTCCGTCTCTTTGGCCGCCGGCAGCTTGGCCCGCGGGTCGCCACCCTGCGCCGCGATCATCCGGTTCCAGACGTCCATGGCCCTGCCGTCCTTGAGCGCTGCCGCCGGATCGGCGTCGGAAATACCGGCGCACCGCAGCATCTCCTCCGCCAGCCTCACCGTCAGCTCGACGACGTCGGCGGGGCCGCCGCCTGCCAGGACCTCAACGGCTTCCTCCACCTCGATGGCGTTGCCCGCGGTCAGCCCCAGCGGCGTGCGCATGTTCGTCAGCAGGGCCACCGTTTCCACCCCGGCGTCCTTGCCAAGGGCCACCATGGTCTCGGCGAGTTCGCGCGCACCGGCCTCGTCCTTCATGAACGCCCCGCTGCCCACCTTCACGTCCAGCACCAGCGAGCCCGTGCCCTCGGCGATCTTCTTGCTCATGATTGACGAGGCAAGCAGCGGGATGGACTCCACGGTGCCCGTGACGTCGCGGAGCGCATAGAGTTTCTTGTCCGCCGGGGCCAGCCCTGGTCCGGCGGCGCAGATCACCGCGCCCACGTCCTGGAGCTGGGCCATCATTTCGTCGTTGCTCAGGGCCGCGCGCCAGCCGGGAATGGACTCGAGTTTGTCCAGCGTGCCGCCGGTGTGGCCCAGTCCGCGTCCGGACAGCTGCGGGACCGCCAGCCCGAACACGGCCACGAGGGGTGCCAGCGGCAGGGTGATCTTGTCCCCCACCCCGCCCGTGGAGTGCTTGTCCGCCGTAACCTTCACGCCGCCGTCGGGCCGCCGGAGGCCGGAGAAGTCCATCCGCTCCCCGGAGGCGATCATCGCCGCGGTCCACTGGGAGATTTCGGCGCGGTCCATGCCGTTGAGCAGGATGGCCATGTTCAGCGCGGCCATCTGCTCCTCGGCGATGACGCCGCGGGTATACGCGTCGATGGTCCAGGCAATCTGCTCCGGGCTGAGCACGCCCTTGTCGCGCTTGGTCCGGATGATGTCGACGGCGTCGAACGGCTCGGTCCTCTGGTTCACCGGCTTCCCTCCAGGTGTTCGGGTCCAAATGCATCAGGCAGCACCTGGTCCATGGTCTTGATTCCCTGCGTCGTCATGAGTTCCATGCCCGGGGCTCGGAACTCGTACAGCAGCTGCCGGCAGCGTCCGCAGGGCATGAGCACATTGCCGCCGCCGTCAACGCAGTAGAAGGCGCGCAGGAGGCCGCCGCCCGTCATCTGCAGGTTCCCCACGAGAACGCACTCGGCGCACAGGGTCAGGCCGTAGCTGGCATTCTCCACATTGCAGCCGCTCACGATGCGGCCGTCCGCCGTGAAGGCCGCGGCGCCCACTGGAAAGCTGGAGTAGGGCGCATACGCACGCTTCATGGCCTCGAGCGCAGCATCCTCCAGGGCCGCCCAGTCGATAATGGCGCCCATTGCGCTGGCGTCGTTCTGCACGGCCGTCACCCCTTGGCGTACGGGGTGCCGAGGGCCGGCACCCGGGTGCGCAGCAGCGCACTCATGAGCCCACTTTAGTGTCCTGCCCCAAGTCCGGGTAACTCGGGCCGGCTAAACACGCCAAGCGCGAACGTACACTTGTGGCCCCTGGGAAGCGCTTCCCAAGGGCCACAACTGTACTTTCGCGCCTGTCCCTGAAGCTAGAGGTCGCGGATGGTGCGGAGCGCTGCGGCGGTCAGGACCTGGATGCCGTATCCGAGGGCACGCTCATCCAGGATGTAGTCGCCGCGGTGGAGGTCGTACTCCTCGCCGCCGGGAGTCTTGGTGCCGAGGCGCATCATGGCCCCCGGCAGCTCGGCGAGGAACCATGCGAAGTCCTCCCCGCCCATGGACTGGGGCGTCAGCACCACGGCACCCTCGCCGATCTCGGCGCGTGCCGCGGCCTCGATCAAGGCCGTCTCGTGCTCGGAGTTGACCACCGGAGGAACGCCCCGGGTGTGCTCCAGCCGGACGTCGACGCCGTAAGGGGCGGCCACCTGGTGCACCACCTCGTCCAGCAGTTCGCCGGCGCTGTGCCACGCATCGCGGTCCAGGCAGCGCATGGTTCCCGCCATGTATCCGGTGCCGGGGATCGCGTTGGGTGCCGAGCCGGCGGAGATGTGCCCCCACACCACCGAGACGCCGCTGCGGACATCAACCCGGCGGGACAGGACGGCCGGCACGTTCACGGCAATCTGGGCCAGCGCGAAAACAAGGTCCTCGGTCAGGTGCGGGCGCGAGGTGTGCCCGCCGCGGCCCGAAAGTTCAATCCTGATGGTGTCGGAGGCCGACGTGATGGCGCCGATGCGGGTGCCGATCTTGCCCACTTCAATGCGCGGGTCGCAGTGCAGCGCCAGGATGCGGGGCACGCCCTCCAGCACGCCCTGCTCAATGCAGGAGTGGGCGCCGCCGGGCATGGTTTCCTCGGCGGGCTGGAAGATGATGCGCACGGATCCGCCGAGCGGGGATTCCTGGTGCATGCGGTGCAGCACCAGGGCGATGCCCAGCATGGTGGTGGTGTGCACGTCGTGGCCGCAGGCGTGCGTGACGCCGTGGTTCTTCGAGGCGAACGGCAGTCCCGTTTCCTCGATAATCGGCAGGGCGTCGATGTCGCCGCGCAGCGCCGTGGCGATCGGGCCCTCGCCGATGTCCACGGTCAGGCCGGTGCCCTCCAGCCGGCGGGGCTGGAGGCCGGCCGCCTCGAGCCGCTCCACCAGCTTGTCCGTGGTCCGGAATTCCCGGAAGGACAGTTCGGGGTGCGCATGCAGGTCACGGCGAAAATCGATCAGTTCCGGCAGCAGGGGCTCGAGCCACGGTTCCACCAGGGCGGTCGGCTCAGCTTCAGTAGTGTAATTGCGCACACCTCAACTCTAGCGATGCCGGAAAAATTAGCGGCATCGCCTTCTCCGCGTTACGCGTTCGCCGTTCCCGGTTCACCCGTCGCCAGGAAGATCAGGGCCCTTAAAGGACGTCGGTGTCGCCGCTGGCCTTCAGCGCGTCCACGGCCTGCTTCACCCGCTGCGAATGCTGCTTGGTGGTGACCAGCAGCGCATCCGGGGTGTCCACGATCACGACGTCCTTGATGCCGATCAGTGCGATCACACGCTTGGTGTCCGAGACCACCACGCCGCTGGCGTTTTCGGTGAACACACGGGCGCCCTCGCCGAGGACAGTCACCTCGTCCACTTCCTTGGCGCTGTTCAGCCGGCCGACGGAGGCGAAGTCACCGACGTCGTCCCAGCGGAAGGATCCGGGTACGACGGCGACGTCCCCGGCCGCCGCTGCAGGCTCGGCTACCGCGTAGTCGATGGCGATCTTGGGCAGCGTGGGCCAGATCCGCGCGGTGACTTCGTCACGCTGCGGCGTGTCCCACGCCTGGGCGATCTCCTGCAGGCCGTTGAACAGCTCGGGCTGGTTCGCTTCCAGGTGCTTGAGCATGAGGGAAACGGGCGCCACGAACATGCCCGCGTTCCAGACGTAGTCGCCGCTGTCCACATACTGCTGGGCAACGTCCTCGTCCGGCTTCTCCACGAACTCCACCACAGCCTGCGCGTTGGGGGCCGCCGGAATGCGCAGTGAGTCTCCTGACCGGATGTAGCCGAAGCCCGTGGAGGGGTGCGTTGGCTTGATGCCGATGGTTACGATCTTGCCGGCGGCGGCGGTGTGGATGGCCTCACGGACGGTGTCCTGGAAGAGACCGTCGGGGCTGATCACGTGGTCCGCGGCGAAGGAGCCCATGATGACGTCCGGATCACGCTGGTGCAGGATGGCTGCGGCCAGGCCGATCGCGGCACCGGAGTCCTTGGGCTCGCTCTCGAGCACGAGGTCGCCGTCCTGCACCTCGGGCAGCTGGCTGCACACGGCATTGCGGTGCGCCACGCCGGTGACCACCAGGACGCGGTTTCCGGCCAGCGGTTCGAGGCGGTCGTAGGTGGCACGCAGGAGCGTGCTGCCGGACCCCGTGAGGTCGTGGAGGAATTTGGGAGCTGCTGCACGCGACAGAGGCCAGAGGCGGGTCCCCACACCACCTGCAGGAATCACAGCGATAAAACGGCTGAGAGGTGAGTCCTGGCTTGTCACTTTGTCGTTACTCATCAAGGCCTACTTTAGCCGAAGCACCTCAACGTGCCCCTTCGGCGCCCTGCCGCAGGCGAATACAGTGGCAGCAAATGTGGTGTTTGTCTCAAAATAGCCGAAAATCCGTACAGTACGTGGCGGGCAAGGACCACCTGAATTGAATAAGCTGTAAGCGAAGCCTAGATTTAGGCCTGAGCTACGAGTGCTCTCGCAGCAGGCGTTTCCCCCGGCGTGGATCCCGCGCCAGCGCCGCTGTGTTCAGGGAGGTTTATTCAGTGCCGACGAAACCAGCTGGCACCTTGTACCGCGGCCGTGAAGGCATGTGGTCCTGGGTTGGACACCGTATTACGGGTGTAGTGATCTTTTTCTTCTTGTTGGTCCATGTGCTCGACACCTCGCTGGTGAGGGTGTCGCCTGAGGCCTACACCGCCGTAATCGGTGCCTACAAGAACCCGCTGATGGCCCTGGGTGAAACGGGCCTCGTCGCAGCGATCGTGTTCCACGCCTTCAACGGCCTGCGGATCATCGCCGTCGACTTCTGGAAGAAGGGCGCCAAGTACCAGCGTCAGATGCTCTGGGTGGTACTGGGCCTGTGGGTCGTCACCATGGTCGCCTTCGCCATCCGCCACCTGTCCCTCGCGCTCGGAGGTCACTAAGCCATGTCCGCAACTGAGATCCAGTCCCCTCGCAGCGGACAGATCATCGGCAAGCCCGAGTCCGGCAGGATCGCCCCGAAGTACCGCCGCAACGGCAACTCGCGCGGCAACTTCGAAATGCTGGCCTGGCTGTTCATGCGCCTCTCCGGCGTGGTCCTGGTTGTGCTGATCTTCGGCCACCTCTTCGTTAACCTCCTGGTGGGCGAGGGCATCCACGCCATCGACTTCGGCTTCGTTGCCGGCAAGTGGGCAGATCCGTTCTGGCAGTTCTGGGACCTCGCCATGCTGTGGCTGGCCATGCTGCACGGCACCAACGGCGTGCGCACCATCATCAACGACTACGCCGAGAAGGATTCCACCCGCTTCTGGCTCAAGATGGTCCTCTACGCAGCCTCCGCCGTCATCATCATCCTCGGCACCCTGGTGATCTTCACCTTCAACCCGTGCCCGGTTGTGGACGGCGTCCAGCTGCCCGGCGGCTTCTGCCCCGCGTAGCATCCCGTGGCGGCCCGCCATCGATTGGCGGGCCGCAATTTTGTGCGGAGACGGCTCAGACCGCCCGCTGTTTTATTGCGAATTTAGAGAGAAAGAGCGTCTGGTATGCAGGTCCATAAGTACGACGTCGTCATCGTCGGTGCCGGTGGCGCCGGGATGCGCGCCGCGATCGAGTCCGGTCAGCGTGCGCGAACAGCAGTACTGACCAAGCTCTACCCCACCCGCTCCCACACGGGTGCGGCGCAGGGCGGCATGTGTGCTGCCCTGGCCAATGTCGAGGAAGACAACTGGGAATGGCACACCTTCGACACCATTAAGGGCGGCGACTACCTGGTTGACCAGGACGCCGCCGAGGTCATGGCCAAGGAGGCCATCGACGCCGTGCTGGACCTCGAAAAGATGGGCCTGCCGTTCAACCGCACGCCCGAGGGCCGCATCGACCAGCGCCGCTTCGGCGGCCACACCCGTGACCACGGCAAGGCTCCGGTGCGCCGCGCCTGCTACGCCGCCGACCGCACGGGCCACATGATCCTCCAGACCCTGTACCAAAACTGCGTCAAGCACAACGTTGAGTTCTACAACGAGTACTACGTCCTGGACCTCCTGACGGTCGAGGAAGACGCCGTCCGCGAGGACGGCACGCCGTACAAGCAGAAGCGCGTTGCCGGCGTCGTGTCCTACGACCTCGCCTCCGGCGAGCTGCACGTCTTCCAGGCCAAGTCCGTCGTGTTCGCCTCCGGCGGCGCCGGCAAGGTCTTCAAGACCACCTCCAACGCCCACACCCTCACCGGTGACGGCATGGGCATCGCGTTCCGCCGCGGCATCCCCCTGGAGGACATGGAGTTCTTCCAGTTCCACCCGACCGGCCTGGCAGGCCTGGGCATCCTCCTGTCCGAGGCCGCCCGCGGTGAGGGCGCCATCCTCCGCAACTCCGAGGGTGAACGCTTCATGGAGCGCTACGCCCCCACCATTAAGGACCTCGCCCCGCGTGACATCGTGGCCCGCTCCATGGCCAACGAGGTCCGCGAAGGCCGCGGCTGCGGACCGAACAAGGACTACGTGCTCCTTGACCTGACGCACCTTGAGCCGGCGCACATCGACGCCAAGCTGCCGGACATCACCGAGTTCGCCCGCACCTACCTCGGCGTGGAGCCCTACACGGAGCCGGTTCCGGTCTTCCCGACGGCGCACTACGCCATGGGCGGCATCCCGACGAACATCGCCACGGAGGTCCTGCAGGACAACGACACCGTGGTTCCGGGCCTGTTCGCCGCCGGCGAGGTGGCCTGCGTTTCCGTGCACGGCTCCAACCGCCTGGGCACCAACTCCCTGCTGGACATCAACGTGTTCGGCAAGCGTGCCGGCATCGCCGCCGCGGAGTACGCCAAGACCGCTGGCTTCGTGGAGCTGCCGGAGAACCCGGAAGGGTTCACCAACCAGCTGCTGGACGTCGCCCGCAACGCGAACGGCACCGAGAAGGTCTCCGCGATCCGCAAGGAACTGCAGGACACCATGGACGCCAACATGCAGGTGTTCCGCACCGCCGAGACGCTCAACCAGGTCCTCAGGGACATCGAGTCCTTCGAGGAGCGGTACACCCGCATCAACGTCCAGGACAAGGGCAAGCGCTTCAACCTTGACCTGCTGGAAGCCGTTGAACTCGGGTTCCTGCTGGAACTGGCCCGGGTCATGACGGTTGCTGCCCTGTACCGTGAGGAATCGCGCGGCGGCCACTTCCGCGAGGACTTCCCGGACCGCGACGACGAAAAATTCATGAAGCACTCCATGGCGTACAAAGAAGACCATGCACCGGCCGACGGTTCCGCGGAGGAGGCAATTGCCGGTGTCCGGCTTGCCACCAAGCCGGTTGTCTTTACGCGCTACGAGCCGATGGTGAGGAAGTACTAATATGTCCGCTGAACTTGCTGAGCCAGCCTCCAAGATCGAACTTCCCGCCGGTGTTGGCGGCGGCGGGGAAATCCCGACATTCGACATCACCATGCGCGTTCGCCGCTATGACCCCGAGGTTTCCGGCGAAGCCCGCTGGGACGACTTCAAGCTGACCATGTACGGCACGGACCGTGTTCTGGACGCGCTGCACAAGGTCAAGTGGGACGTGGACGGCAGCCTGTCGTTCCGCCGTTCCTGCGCCCACGGCGTCTGCGGTTCCGATGCCATGCGCATCAACGGCCGCAACCGCCTTGCCTGCAAGACCCTGCTGAAGGACCTGGACACGTCCAAGCCCATCACCGTTGAGCCCATCAAGGGCCTGCCGGTGGAGAAGGACCTGATCGTGGACATGGAGCCGTTCTTCCAGTCCTTCCGCGAGGTCATGCCGTTCCTCATCAACAAGGGCCACGAGCCCACCAAGGAACGCCTGCAGTCCGTCGAGGACCGTGAGCGCTTCGACGACACCACCAAGTGCATCCTGTGCGCCGCCTGCACCTCGTCCTGCCCCGTGTTCTGGACCGACGGCCAGTACTTCGGCCCGGCAGCGATCGTGAACGCCCACCGCTTCATTTTCGACTCCCGTGACGACGCCGGCGACATGCGCCTGGAGATCCTCAACGACAAGGAAGGCGTGTGGCGCTGCCGCACCACCTTCAACTGCTCCGAGGCATGCCCCCGCGGCATCCAGGTCACGCAGGCCATCGCAGAGGTCAAGCAGGCCATCCTGGCCCGTAAGATCTAGGGACCGCTGACCAGCGGATAAAAGAGTACGACGGCGTCGCCCACCCCGTGCGGAAAACGTACGGTGAGCGGCGCCGTCGTTGTTTTACAAGCAAGGAGAAAACAGATGCACCGCTCCGAGAAAGTCTCCTTCGAAGGCACCACCGGTGAGCTGCTCTCCGGCATCCTCGATGTGCCGGAAGGCCCGGTGAAGGGCTGGGGCGTCTTCTCGCACGGCTTCACGCTGGGCAAGGACAGCCCTGCGGCGTCCCGGATGTGCAAGGCCCTCGCGGACAACGGGATCGGCATGCTCCGGTTCGACAATGTGGGCCTGGGCGGCTCCGCCGGGCAGTGGTCCGCGGGCTCCTTCAGCCACAAGGTGGCGGACACGGTGCGCGCGGCGGAGTACATGCGGGCCGAGGGGCGGGCCATTTCCCTGCTCGTGGGGCATTCCTTCGGCGGCGCCGCTGTCCTTGCGGCGGCGTCCGAAATCCCTGAACTCGACGCAGTTGCCACGGTGGGTGCACCCTTCTCCCCCAAGCACGTGGCGCACGTCTTCGATGCGGCCCTGGACAAGATCCTCAGCGAAGGCAGCGCCGAGGTGGACCTGGGCGGCAAGCGCGTGGAGATCCGCCGGCACTTCGTGGAGGACCTGGAGAACGCCGACCTCACGGACTGCATCCGGCGGCTGCACAAGCCGCTCATGGTCCTGCACTCCCCCACGGACAACACCGTGGGCATCGAGAATGCCAGCACCATCTTCCAGACCGCCCGCCATCCGCGGAACTTCGTCTCGCTGGAGGGCAGCGACCACCTGCTGACCGGCAAGGGCCAGGCAGCACGGGCGGCGAAGATTATCGCGGCGTGGGCCGACCAGTACCTCGACGCCGGACACTGACGCCCACGGGGCGAGGATGATCGGCCGGATGGTGCCGTTCCACCGGCGTCTTTCCGGGCTGCACCTGCCGTGCACCCCAGCCGGTGGTTTTGGCTGCCGGAGCGGCCTTCAGGTCCTCCTCGCGGATGGCCGCCCAGGACGCGGACACGAGGTAGACCTGGCTGACCAGATTGAACCAGATCAGCAGCCCGATGATGATGGCGAACGGCGCCAGGATCGGGTTGCGGCCAGCCCCGGCGAGCAGTTCCGTGCTGAAGACCTGCAGGACCGTGGTGCCCACGCCAGCCAGGATGGTTCCCTCCAGCAGCGCCCGCCGGGAGAGTTTGAGGCCGCCGGCCAGCCGGAACATGATGAGCGCGGTGATCCAGTTCAGGACAAGCGGCACGGCGATCTTGACCAGCGCCGCCACAGGTCCGGCCACCGCCCGGTCCAGGCGCAGTTGCTCCATCGCCCAGCCCGCCGCAGTGCCGAACACGAGGGACGCACCGGAGCTGATGACCAGGGCGACGCCGAGCAGCAGCAGCGTCCCGGCGTCGCGCAGTTTGATAACCACGGGATTCAGCCGAAGCGGGCCCAGCATCATCACACCGCGCAGACCCTCGCGGAGGCCGGCGATCCAGCCGAGGGACGTGATGACGGTGACGATCGCGGCGATGACCGCCGTCCACCCCAGCCCGTCGGGGTTCAGGAGGTCCTTCGGGTCCACCAGTCCCTCGCCGCCGTCGACCTTCAGCAGGCCCGGGGCGCTTTCGGCCACGCTGGCAACGATCCGGTCCAGGAGCGCCGGCTGGCCCCGGAGCACGAGGCCCGCGATGGAGAAACCGGTGGTCAGCAGGCCGGTGATGGAAAAGAACATGTTGAAGCCGGTGCCGGCACTCATCAGCGGCCCGTGCTGCAGCGTGTAGTGCTGCCAGGCCCGCATGGGGCGGAAGGCGTTGAGGCGGGCCTGGAGCCACTGGACCAGGGCCATGAGCTGCGGAAAGGCGCCCTTGCCGGACCGGCGGGCTTTGCCCCACTCCACCCGCTTGCGGATGACCTCCAGCTTCAGCTGCGCGCGCTCAGTGGGCGGCGGTGGCGCCGTCGGCGTTTGGTGCTCGGATGGCGTCCCGTTCGTCGTCTGGTTCGGTACCAAAGTCAAGCTCTTCCCGTAGCTGCCAAATACCGTCGGTGTCGTGCTCATAAAGTCCCATGCTAACCACCGGGAAGGTTGCCCTGTAGTCCTGCAGCACCGTTTCGGCCTCATCGAGGCTTTCCGGTGCGACGTCGTGGGCAATGGTCACATGCGGATGGTACGGAAAGGGCAGCTCCCGTGCCAGCGGCCCGGTCTGGAGCTTCTCGTGCAGATCAACGCACTCCTGGAAGCCCTCCTCCACGTTGATGAAAACCACCGGGGAGACGGGCCGGAAAGATCCCGTTCCGCAGATGGTCACCATGAAGGGGGCCTGCGTCCGGGCCACCTCGCGCACATGGTCCCTGGCCGTCTCCCAGTCCTGCGTGGGGGTGGTGGTCACGAGGGTGATGTGCGCAGGGATGACGGTGGCCATGGGGTCCCCGAAGGAGGCCCGCCACCGCTGCAGTTCCTCAGCGATTTCAGGCGGGAAGCCCAGAATGACCCCGAGGCTCATTCCTTCGCTGACTCCGCTGTTGGCGGGCTTCGGGGCCGGCATCTTGCTAACGGGCTCCGGCATATGGAAGGAAACCGGTCTTGGCATAGACGTCCTGGAGGGTCTCGGCGGCAATCGCACGGGCCTTGTCCGCGCCGTGGGCCAGCAGGCGGTCCAGCTCCGCAGGGTCCGCCAGCAGTTCGTTGGCACGGTCGCGGATGGGGGTCAGGTGTTCGGTCACCGCTTCGGCGAGGTCCACCTTCAGGTGGCCGTACATCTTGCCTTCGTAGGCTTTGACCAGTTGCTCCACGGTCTGCCCGGTGATGCCCGAGTAGATGGTCAGCAGGTTGGACACGCCGGGCTTGGTTTCCCGGTCGAAGCGGATCTCCGTCTCGGCGTCGGTCACGGCGGACTTGATCCGCTTGGCCGTGACCTTGGGGTCGTCGAGCAGGTTGATCAGGCCGGCGGGCGACTCCGCGGACTTGGACATCTTGGCCGTGGGAAGCTGCAGGTCGTAGATCTTGGCCGATTCCTTCTGGATGAAGGGTTCCGGAACCGTGAACGTCTTGCCGAAGCGCGAGTTGAACCGGGTGGCGAGGTCGCGGCTGAGCTCCACGTGCTGGCGCTGGTCCTCGCCCACCGGAACGCCCTGCGGCTGGTAGAGCAGGATGTCCGCGGCCTGGAGGATCGGGTAGGTGAACAGGCCCACGCTGGCGGAGTCCGAGCCCTGCCGGAGCGACTTGTCCTTGAACTGCGTCATGCGGGAAGCTTCGCCGAAACCCGTGATGCAGTTCAGGACCCAGGCCAGCTGGGCGTGCTCGGGCACCTGGGACTGGACGAACAGGGTGCACTTGTTGACGTCCACGCCGCCGGCGATGTACTGGGCCGCCGTGACGCGCGTCCGCTTAGCCAGCTCCGCGGGGTCCTGCGGAACGGTGATCGCGTGCAGGTCCGGGATGAAGAAGATGGCGTCGTACTCATCCTGCATCCGTACCCAGTTCACGAGGGCGCCGAGGTAGTTCCCCAGGTGCAGGGAGTCGGCGGACGGCTGCATGCCGGAGAGGATGCGGTGGCGGATTCCGGCAGCAGGCCCGGTGCCGTTTGCGGCTTCCGGCTGCGCAGCGGCGGCGTCGGTCACGGTTGGGGTGGAAGTCATTCGTCGAAGCCTTTGGAACTAGAGCCGGTAGTCCACTACCAGCGGGGCATGGTCAGAGAAGCGGGTGTCCCACGACGGCGCCCGGTCCACGACGGCCTGCACTGCGGCGGCCGCGAGGTCGGGGGTGGCCAGGTGGTAGTCGATGCGCCAGCCGGTGTCGTTGTCGAACGCCTGGCCGCGCTGCGACCACCAGGTGTAGGGGCCGTTGACGTTGCCCGCCAGGCCCCTGTGAACATCCTTCCAGCCGATCTCCTCACCGAAGAAGCGGTCAAAGTAGGCACGCTCCTCCGGCAGGAAGCCGGCACGCTTGACGTTACCCTTCCAGTTCTTGATGTCCAGCTCGGTATGACCGACGTTCAGGTCACCGGTGACCAGGGCGTGGTCGCTGTGCTTGGTGAGCTCGGGCAGGCGGGTGCTCATGACATCCAGGAAACGGTATTTGTCGTCCTGCTTGGGGGTGCCGGCCTCGCCGGAGTGCACGTAGGCGCTCACGACGGTCAGCTGGGACGCGTTGCCTTCGGCGTCGCGGACCCGGAAGTCCGCCTCCACCCAGCGGCCGGCCGTGGCGAAGTAGTCGTCGCCGATGTGGTCGCGGGTGACCAGGGGCTCCTCACGGGAGGCGATGGCGACGCCGGCACGGCCCTTGGCCTCTGCTTCGGCGTGCAGGATGTACCACCCTTCGCCGATGAGCTGGCGGACGATGGCGTCAGGTGCCCGGACTTCCTGCAGCGTGAGGATGTCCACTTCGCGGGTCGCCAGCCATTCGGCCATGCCCTTTTTGTAGGCAGCGCGGAGGCCGTTGACGTTGACTGTTGCGATGCGAAGGTGGTCCTTCTTCAATGCCGAGCTCACCCGTCCCACTCTAGTCGATGATGGTTCCGGTCACGGGCTCGCCGGAGCCACCGGACGACTTGATCATGTCACGGGCGTTGGTGGCGGTGATTTCGATGGTCTCCAGGGCGCGGCGGATGGTGTCCTGGTCCGCGGCTGCGCCCTTGGCCCGCTCCTGCTCCACCACGCGCACCTGCACCTGCACGATCTTGAAGGAGTGGTCGAGCTTCATGTCGCGGAGTTCCTCCGCTTCACCGCGTTCGCGGACCAGCCGGGTTCCGCCCTGGTCTGCCGTGGCAGGCGCGCGGCCGGTTGCCGCGTTGAACGCGTTGTGCGCCTCGTTGAGCTTCGCCCCGGCCTTCTTGGCCGCCCGCTGGATGCTGAACACCACGAAGGACGCCAGCGCCAGCCAGAACAGTGCGATGACAGCAACGACCCAGCCGACGACGTCGTTCTGGTTGGCGGCGAAGATCACTGCCACCAGGAAAGCGGTGATCAGGACCAGCAGGCCCGGGCCGCTGATGCGGAACATGGAGAACCCTCCCCGGCCCGGGGTGGATGAAGACTTGGAGCTGCCCAGAGATTGCATGGAGCTATTCTCTCAAATCCCCGGAGCTCCCCAGGACGCTTCCACCGGCGGCGAACGCTACTTGAGGAAGAGGCTGCGCAGCCTGCCGGTGGTGAGCATGAGACCCAGCACGATCATCACCAGGTAGTAGCCCACGTGGATGGCGGTGGCCGGTGTGAAGGAGGCGGCGCTGATCTGGCGCAGCAGTTCCACGCCGTGCCACAGGGGCATGGCCTGGATCAGCCACTGGATGTACTGCGGGTAGACGCTCAGCGGATAGAAGGTGGCGCTGAACAGGAACATCGGCAGCATGATGAAGTTCACCCAGTCCATCTGCTGGAAGGTCTTCATGAAGCTGGTGATGCCCATGCCGAAGCTGGCGAACCCGAAGGCGATCAGCACCGACGCCGGGATCATCAGCAGCGCCCAGGGGGTGGTGATCAGGCCCATCACGCCCATGACCGCCGTGAACCCGGTGGCGTACAGCAGGCCGCGCAGCAGGGCCAGGAAGATCTCCCCGATGGCCACGTCCAGCGGTCCCAGTGAGGTGTACAGCATCCCCTGGTAGAGCCTGGCGAAGTTCATCTTGAAGAAGACGTTCCAGGTGGAGTCGTACACCGCCCCGTTCATGGCAGAGACCGCCAAGAGCGCCGGTGCGATATACGCCGCGTAGCTGATCTCCTGGCCGCCCGGGCCGGCGACAGAGCCCACCACGGCCCCCATTCCGACGCCCATCGAAATCAGGAACAGCACCGGCTCGAAGAACCCGGACAGCATGACCAGCCAGTTGTTGCTCTTGGTGGCCATCAGCCCGCGCCCGATCACCGCGCGGGCGTTGCGCGAGTACAGCGGGCCGAAGCGCCGGTTCCGGGCTTCCTCCGTGACAGCGTGGCCCTGCGTCAGGACTGTCACTGCCCCATCCTCCTCGCGAATTGGCGCTCGGTGAGGAGCCAGCCGAACCAGGCCAGCCCCAGCAGGAACAGGACATGGAGGATGGTCAGCACCGGGGATTCCTCGTAGCCGAACGTCATCACCCGCCCCAGCTCCGTGCCGTGCCAGATGGGCGAGATCCAGCCGATCCAGCGGACCAGCACGGGCAGCGTGTCCAGCGGGAAAAACGTGCCGGAGAACAGGAACAGCGGCATGACGATGAACCGCATCACCATCGCGAACTGGCCTTTGTCCTCCTTGATGGATGCCGCGTAGGCCATGAGCGGCAGGCCGAAGGAGAGCCCGGCCAGGGTGGCCACCAGCACTGAAACCCAGCCCCAGCCGCTGGGCGATGCGCCGAACATGGCCACGAGGACGAAGTAGATCACGGACTGCAGCAGGAACCGCAGGGTGACCGCGATGATCTGCCCGGCCGCGATCTGCTCCGGGGTCAGCGGCGAGGCGTGCGGCCCGTAGTAGACCCGGCGCCACTTGAAGCCGTCCATCACCGGGAACGTGAACTCGTTGGCGGCGGTCATGACCGCGGCGGAGACGAGCAGGGCCGGCGCGATGAAGGCGATGTAGCTGACCTCGCCGAACGCTGCGGCGCCGTTGGCGTCCACCAGGGTGGCCAGGCCGACGCCCATCGCGAACAGGTACGCCGCGGGCTGGCCCACGCTGTACAGGAAGATGGACCAGCCGTAGCCCTTCATGACGCGCAGGACCTGCTCGGCGTAGTAGAAGGCGCCCCAGCGCCGCGCTTTGGCGGCCGACACCTCAGGAGGGTGGGCGCGCAAGGTGCGTCCCGCCGTCGGACTTTCCGGTGAACTGACGCCGGCGGAGGCAGGCGATGGCTCAGTCAATGAGGCTCCTGCCGGTGAGCCGGAGGAACACGTCCTCCAGCGAAGACCTGCGCACCAGCGAGGTCAGCGGCCGCAGCCCGCGTGCGGAGACTTCCTCCAGCGCCGCCTCGCCGTCGTGTGTGTAGATCAGCACCCGGTCCGGCAGCGTCTCCAGGCGTTCGCCGATGCCCTCGAGCTCGGCGCCGATGCTGGCGTTGCGCTCCGAACCGAACCTCAGCTCCAGGACCTCCCGCGTGGAGTAGTCGCGGATGAGCGATGCCGGCGAGCCCTCGGCCATGATCCGGCCCTTGTCCACCACGATCAGCCGGTCGCACAGCTGCTCTGCCTCGTCCATATAGTGGGTGGTGAGGATGAGCGTGACGCCCTGCTCCTTCAGCCGGAACAGCCGGTCCCACAAGATGTGCCGTGCCTGCGGGTCCAGGCCGGTGGTGGGCTCGTCCAGCAGCAGGATGCGGGGCTCGTTGATGAGCGAGCGGGCGATGGTGAGGCGGCGCTTCATGCCGCCGGACAGGGCATCCACCTTGGACTTGGCCTTGTCCGTCAGCTGCGCGAACTCGAGCAGTTCGTCGGCCTTGGGCTTGAGGTAGCTCATGGGCAGGCCGAAGTAGCGGCCGTAGACCAGCAGGTTGTCCCGGACCTTGAGTTCCTCGTCCAGGTTGTCCTGCTGCGGCACCACGCCCAGGTGCGCGCGTACCTCGGGCCCGTTCCGCTCGGGGTCCAGCCCCATGATGGTCAGGCGCCCGGAGGTCCGCTGGGACACCCCGCCGATCATTTTCATGGTGGTGGACTTCCCCGCGCCGTTGGGCCCGAGCAGCCCGAAGGACTCCCCCGCCGGAACGCTGAAGGAAATGCCGTCGACGGCGGTGACGTCGCCATAGGTCTTGGTCAGGTTCTCCGCGGTAATCACGTACCGCGGCGCGGCGGGCACCGCGGGCCCTGTTTCTTGAGCGGGCACAGGCTTCTTGGACGTTCCTTCGGCGGAATGGAGTTCGGGCACCCCATTACGCTAGTACGCGGCGTTAGCCAAAGGAATAGCTAAATCTCAAAACCTCCGAGCAGCAACGGGGCCCACACCCGCCGCGGTTATCGGCGGTTTCCCCGCGGGCTGCCCCGCAGGACCTCGAGCCGCTGGCGGTATTCGGTCTCGTCAATCTCGCCCCGCGCGTAACGCTCCCGCAGGACGCTTTCCCCGCCGCGGGTGGTGGCCCACTCGTCGTTCCTGCGCCACGTGCGCCTGGCGAAGAAGATCAGCAGGCCAATGACCAGGATCCAGAACAGCGGGAACACCAGGAACCACGGCCAGTAGCCTGCGCCCCAGGGGCCGTGGGCGACGGAACCGGCCAGGAACTGCGCCGGCTGGACGGCGAAAACGGTGGCTAGGGATGAAGTCATGTCATGCTCCAAAAATTCGGTACGGGCCGTCTTTCGGCTCTGCTTCGAGTCTGGCTTTCCGACGGCGGCGGGTCGTCCGACGCCGGGAGTCACCTTGGGTGCCGCACGTACTCCGCCGGGAGGCAGCCTCCTGCTGCCCCAGCCGATCCAATCTTTATGGACCCTCTCTCACTCCCTGCAGGTTTTAAGGCGATCCTCTCTCACTCCCTGCAACTTTCACGGCGACCCTCTCTCACTCCCTGCCGCCTCCCGGTGACGACGCCTGTACCGACTGATAGAGCGTCGGCGCAAAACCTGCAGCTAATGAAAGAGGATCGGTGGTTTTGGTGCAGGGAGTGAGAGAGCGTTGGGAGCTGGCCGTCCGGTTCTGCTGCCCTCCGCCGGGAGGCCGAAGCTGGCGTCTGCAGCCCTATCCTGCCCAGCCGGGGCGGACAAGGCCCGACTCGTAGGCCAGCACCACGAGCTGGGCCCGGTCGCGCACCAGCAGCTTGGTCATGATGCGGGACACGTGGGTCTTGGCGGTCAGCGGGGTGATCACCAGCCGCTCCGCGATCTCGGCGTTGTTCAGGCCCTCGCCCACGAGCTTCAGGACCTCGCGTTCGCGTTCGGTGATGTTCTCCAGGGATACCGGAGCCGCCGTGGCCCGGGACTGCAGCGCCAGCTGGGCCATGATCCGGCGGGTGACCGACGGCGAGAGCAGGGCGTCGCCGTCGTGGACCACGCGCACGGCGCGGAGCAGCTCCTCGGGTTCGGTGTCCTTCACCAGGAACCCTGCTGCCCCGGCCCGCACCGCCTCCGCAATGTATTCATCCAGTTCGAAGGTGGTGAGGATGATGATGCGCGTGCCGGCGAGGCCGCGGTCCGCCATGATTTGCCGGGTGGCTTCCAGGCCGTCCGTCCCGGGCATCCGGATGTCCATCAGCACGACGTCGGGACGCTCCCGGGAGGCGAGGCGGACGGCGTCGCCTCCCGTGCCGCACTCGGCCACCACCTCCATGTCCGGTTCGGCGTTCAGGAGCGCCCGGAAGCCGGCCCGGATGAGTGTCTGGTCGTCGGCCAGCAGGATGCGGATCATCGCGTCTCCCGTTCCGGCTCCGGCGGCAGCCCTGCCAGGGACCCGGCCAGCGGAATCACCGCCCGGACCCGCCAGCCGGGGCGCGGCAGCGCAGGGGTCAGCGGCGCCAAGGAGAGCGAACCGCCCACGGCGGCCGCCCTCTCCCGCATCCCCGTCACACCGTTGCCTTCCGGCACTCCGGCGGCCCCGGCGCCGTCGTCGTCAATGGTCACGGTGAGCTGCTTTCCGGGCTTCCCGTCCGGTGCCGTGCCCTCCAGTGCCAAAACGACGGCGGCCTTCCGGGCCCCGGAATGGCGCACCACGTTGGTCAGTGCCTCCTGGACGATCCGGTATGCGGCCTCCTGGACGGTGTCCGGGAGCTGCTGCACGGCGGCTGTGTCCGGCTGGGTCAGGCCGACCTCGAGCCCGGCGCGGCGCGCGTCATCGGCAAGCGCGGGAACGCGGTCCAGCCGGGGCGGCGGCGCGGGCTTCAGCGGGGCGTCCTCACGGAGCACGCCCAGAAGCTGGCGGATCTCGGCCAGGGAATCCTTGCTCGCCGCCTTGATGGCCTCCAGTGCCGGGCGGAACTGGGCGGGGTCCTTCTCCCCCAGGTGCAGCGCCACGGAGGCGCGGACGTTGATCAGCGACAGGGAATGGGCAACGACGTCGTGGATGTCCCGGGCGAGGGCCAGCCGGTACTCGTCACGGGCAGCCTGTTCGCGGGCCTCACGCTGGCGGCGGCGTTCCGCCACCCGTTCGGTCCGCAGCCGGATGCCCTCCCCCATCAGCACGAGGATGGCCAGCCATGACGTGCCGGCAAACGCCCGGACCAGGGCGAACTCGTCCCCGCTGGCCGCCGCTGCTGCCACCAGGACCGATGCACAGGCGCCGGCTACGGCCCAGGTCTGCCAGCGCTTCCCCGCCGCGGCGGAAAGCACGAATGCCAGCGCCAGGGACAGGAACACCGGGCCCCAGGCGTAGCCGAGGGCCAGGTACGCCCCTACGGAGGCGGCCGCGGCAGGAAGCATCACCAGCGGGGCGCGGCGCCGCAGTGACAGGGAGGCGGGCCCGGCCAGCAGCAGGACGAAGCCAAGGGCATCCGGCGCCCGGTGGTCGGGCTGCCGGGCGGAAGCGAAGACCGTGCCCACCACCTCGATGACGGCCACCGCAACCACGATGGCCGCTGTGGGCGGTCCCCGGAAACGGCGCTGCATATCTCCGAGCCTAGCCGGGAAGGCAGTGCCCGTCGTCGGCTTAACGGCGTAGGGAGCCTACTCCCGGAGGAGTAAGCTCCCTACGCGCCGTTCGCGCCCTAACCTCGCAAGCTCAGGCTAGGAGATCCCCGCCTGGCGTTCCGCGGTTTCCACCACGTTGGCCAGGAGCATGGCGCGGGTCATCGGACCCACACCGCCCGGGTTCGGGGACAGCCAGGCGGCGACGTCGGCGGCATCGGGGTGCACGTCCCCGGTGACCACCGCCTTGCCGCTGCCGTCGTCAACGCGGCTCACACCGACGTCGAGCACGATGGCACCGGGCTTCAGGTCCTCCGCCTTGACCAGGTGCGGCACACCAGCCGCAGCGATCACGACGTCGGCCTGCCGGAGTTCGGCGGGCAGGTCGGCGGTGCCGGTGTGCGCCAGCACCACGGTGGCGTTGACGTCCTTGCGGGTCAGCAGCAGGCCCACCGGCCGGCCGATGGTCACGCCGCGGCCAACCACGAGGACGCGCTTGCCCTTCAGGTCAATGCCGTGCCGGCTGAGCAGTTCCACGCAGCCCTTTGGGGTGCAGGGCAGCGGGGACTTCATCGGTCCGCTGATGTTGGCCACGAGCCGGCCCAGGTTCATCGGGTGCAGGCCGTCGGCGTCCTTGTCCGGATCCATGGCCTCCAGGATGACGTCCTGGTCGATGTGCTTGGGCAGCGGCAGCTGGACGATGTAACCCGTGCAGTCGGGGTTTTCGTTCAGTTCGCGGACCACGTCAAGGAGCTCGTCCTGGGTGGTTTCCTCGGGCAGGTCGCGGCGGATGGAGTTGATGCCCACCTCGGCGCAGTCCTTGTGCTTGCCGCCCACGTACCAGGTGCTGCCGGGGTCAGTCCCCACCAGGATGGTGCCCAGTCCCGGGGTGACGCCCTTGGCCTTGAGTGCGGCCACGCGTGCGGTCAGCTCGGCCTTGATGGCAGCGGCGGTAGCCTTGCCGTCAAGGATCTGCGCGGTTTTTGCGGTTTCAGTCATGGATCACCACTGCTCGTGCTGCGGGTACAGCGGGAAGTCGGCTGCGAGCTTGTCCACGCGGGCCTGCAGGGCTTCAACGTCGGTGCCGGAGCCGGCCTTCAGCGCGGTGGCGATGATTTCGGCAACCTCCGTGAACTCGGTGGCGCCGAAGCCGCGGGTGGCCAGTGCCGGGGTACCGATGCGCAGGCCGGAGGTGACCATCGGCGGGCGGGGGTCGAACGGCACGGCGTTGCGGTTGACGGTGATGCCCACCGAGTGCAGGAGGTCCTCGGCCTGCTGGCCGTCCAGCTGGGAGTTGCGCAGGTCCACCAGCACCAGGTGCACGTCGGTGCCGCCGGTGAGGACGGAGACTCCGGCTTCGGCGACGTCGGCCTGGTTCAGGCGGTCGGCGATGATCTTGGCGCCTTCCAGGACGCGCTCCTGGCGCTCCTTGAATTCCTGGCTGCCGGCGATCTTGAAGGCCACGGCCTTGGCAGCGATGACGTGCATCAGCGGCCCGCCCTGCTGGCCCGGGAAGACGCTGGAGTTCAGCTTCTTGGCCCACTGTTCCTTGGCGAGGATCACACCGGAGCGGGGACCGGCGAGGGTCTTGTGCACCGTGGAGGTCACGACGTCGGAGTGCGGCACCGGGCTCGGGTGCAGGCCTGCTGCGACGAGGCCGGCGAAGTGGGCCATGTCCGTCCAGAGCAGGGCGCCGACTTCATCGGCGATGGAGCGGAAGGCTGCGAAGTCGAGGTGGCGCGGGTAGGCGGACCAGCCGGCGATGATCACCTGCGGCTTCTCGGCGATGGCCTGCTCGCGCAGCTTGTCCATGTCCACCCGGAAGCTGTCCTGCTCCACCTGGTAGGCGGCAACCTGGTAGAGCTTGCCGGAGAAGTTGAGCTTCATGCCGTGGGTGAGGTGTCCGCCGTGGGCCAGGGACAGGCCCAGGATCTTGTCACCGGGGTTGATCATTGCGGAGAGCGCGGCAGCGTTGGCCTGCGCGCCGGAGTGCGGCTGGACGTTGGCGTACTCGGCACCGAACAGGGCCTTGACCCGGTCGATCGCCAGCTGCTCGGCGACGTCAACGTACTCGCAGCCACCGTAGTACCGGCGGCCCGGGTAGCCCTCTGCGTACTTGTTGGTCAGCACGGAGCCCTGGGCTTCCATGACCGCGCGCGGGGCGAAGTTTTCGGAGGCGATCATTTCCAGGGTGCCGCGCTGGCGGCCAAGCTCCTGGTCCAGGACCGCGGCGATCTCGGGGTCGAGTTCGGCCAGCGGCTGGTTGCTGACGGAGGAGGTGCTAACGGAAGTCGGTGAAGTGGTCACGAAGAACTCCTGGCTAGGGATGGGCACTGCTAAAGGTCAGGCTACCGGCTGGAACGTTGCTCCGCCCCTCGTTGACCATCATCCGGAAGAGTTCCGGGCGCAGGTCCATATAAGGGCGCCGCAGCGCACTGGGTGGCTGCTCTTCGAAAAGCAGCGCTACCGGCAAAACATGACCCTCGGCCCAGGCGTACGATCCGTGGTCTTCGTGAGTGCCGCTCCCTGGTGGTTAGCCACCCAAACGCCAGTTGCGACGCCACCACACTATCAAAAGCGGGACCAACGCGCGGGTAGGCTGTTCTTCGTGAATGAAGACCAGCTCGCCAAATCGTATGTCGTTACCCTCTCCTGCCCTGACCGCCCCGGAATCGTGCACGCCGTTGCCGGCGCCCTGCTCGTGGCGGGCTGCAACATCATGGATTCCCAGCAGTACGGCAGCGAGACCACCGGCACCTTCTTCATGCGCGTGGAAGCCACCACCAAGGCCTCCCAGAACGAGGTGGTCGCCGCCCTGGAACCCGTGGCCGAAGCCTTCGGCATGCAGTGGACCCTGAACCCCGTGGGCCGCAAGGTCCGCACCCTGCTGATGGCCAGCAAGTCGGCCCATTGCCTGAACGACCTCCTGTTCCTGCAGCGCTCCGGGACCCTGCCCATCGAGATTCCCGCGATCGTCTCCAACCACCGCGACCTGGCCGGGCTGGCCGAGTTCTACGGCATCCCGTTCCACTACATCCCGGTGACGCCCGAGACCAAGGACCAGGCCGAGGACCAGCTGCGCAAGATCATCGCCGAAGAGGGCGTCGAACTGACCGTCCTGGCCCGCTACATGCAGGTCCTCTCCGACGACCTCTGCACCGAGCTGACCGGCAAGGCGATCAACATCCACCACTCCTTCCTGCCGTCCTTCAAAGGCGCCAAGCCGTACCACCAGGCCTATGCGCGCGGCGTGAAGCTGATCGGCGCCACCGCGCATTACGTCACCGCCGCGCTGGACGAGGGCCCGATCATTGAGCAGGAAGTCATCCGGGTCAGCCACTCGCGGACGGCGGAGCAGCTGGTGCAGATGGGCCGGGACGTGGAAGGCCGCACCCTGGCCCAGGCCGTGCAGTGGCATGCCGAACACCGTGTGCTGCTGGACGGCAACCGGACGGTCGTCTTCAACTGAGCAACCCCTTCGCCGCCGCGGTCCCTTCGTGGGTTCCGTGGCGGCGGCTTTTAACCAAGACTGGTTAACACGATGACTCTGCTGACAGAAACTTCGCTGGAACCATTCATCGCCCTGCTCAAGGCCCAGGGCAGGCACGCCGTGCTGGACGTGTGCTGCGGCCCGGGCGACGACGGGCTCAGGTTCGTCCAGGCTGGCATCCACTACACGGGCGTGGATCCCTTCGACGGCAACGTCCGGTACGCCATGGCCCGCCGCTTGAGCGTGTCGGTCGCAGATCCGACGTCCCTGCCCTTCGCCGCGAACACATTTCCGGCGATCTGGGCGGTCCAGTCGCTGGAGGGCCTCACCGCGGAGGAGGCTGACGACGTCGTCCGGGAGCTTGAGCGCGTGGCACAACCGGGTGCGCCGATCGCCGTCGTTCTGCCCTGACGCTGTCTTCTCCGGCACTTTGCTGTCTCCCCCGGCACCTGCCGGCATGGGCGCGGCACCTGCCCGCATGGCCCCGGCATCCTGCCTTCCACGTTCATCCGATTCCGATGCGGCGTGTCCGGCCGCTTAGGATGGAATGTTTCGCCGGGCTCTGCTGGCGGCACGCCGGCAACTGTTCCGGCGGTGGGGAAAGGACGAATCTTCGTGGGGTATGTCTATCTGGCGCTGGCGATCGCTGTGGAGGTTCTGGGCACCAGCCTGCTGAAGTCCACGGAAGGATTTACCCGGCTGTGGCCCAGCGTCTTGTGCCTGGGTTCGTATGGGGTGGCCTTCGTCCTGCTGTCACAGGTGGTCAAGAGTGTGCCGGTCGGGGTCGCCTATGCCCTGTGGTCAGGCCTCGGAACGGTTGCCATCGTGGCCATCGGCGCCATGTTCCTCGGTGAAGAGCTGAACCTGACGAAGATCCTGGGCATCGGCCTGGTGGTGGCCGGCGTCGTCGTCCTGAACGTCGGCGGAGCCCACTGACTGTACTCCGGCGGGAGCGCCAGCCGGGCGGGTCCGATGCGTCATTGGTGTCCTAGGCTTGGGGGCATGGCTCCCATTTACCCCTTTGCCGGTGACACCCCGGACATCCACCCTTCCGTTTTCGTTGCGCCGACGGCGTCGGTCATCGGCCGCGCCACGCTCGCCGAGGATTCCAGCGCGTTCTACGGCGTTTCGGTCCGCGCGGACACCGCCGCCATCACCGTGGGCGCCGGCAGCAACCTGCAGGACAACGTGGTGCTGCACGCCGACCCCGGCTTCCCCTGCAGCGTCGGCGCCCGTGTCAGCGTCGGGCACAGCGCCGTCGTCCATGGCTGCACCGTCGAGGACGACTGCCTTATCGGCATGAGCGCCACCATCCTGAATGGAGCAGTGATCGGCGCCGGCTCGCTCGTGGCGGCCGGCGCCGTCGTGCTGGAAGGGACGGTAGTCCCGCCCCGCTCGCTGGTGGCCGGGGTCCCGGCCAAGGTGCGCCGCGAACTCAGCGATGAGGAGTTCGACGGCGTGAAGGGCAACGCCGCGCACTACCGCGACCTCGCCCAGGCGCACCGGGAGATGCACGCGCCCAGGTAGGCCGCAGCACAGGGTGTTCCCGGCGCCGGGAACGCCCTGACGTGCTGCCTGGCTGGGTGCCCCGGGCTTAGTCCAGGCTGATCGGGCCCAGTTCATCCAGCAGGTCGCCGGGCCCGGGGTTGCCGGGTGCCGAGGAGCCGCCGAGGTGGTTCACCACGCCCCACACCGCGTTAAGGCCCGTGGTCACGGCGCCCTCGGCCCAGCCGGCGGTGAACGAGACGTCGTCGCCGGCGAGGAAGATGCCGCGCTGGCTCTCCGGCAGCCTGTCCTGCTTGAAGTGCGTGAACAGCCGCTGCTGGTAGCGGTAGTGGCCGGGCAGGTTCGCCTTGAAGGCGCCCATGAAGTTGGGGTCGGCCTCCCAGGAGACGGTGATGGGCTGGCCCACGATGTGGCTGGCGATGTCCACCCCGGGGTAGATCTGCTCGAGGGAGTGCAGCATCAGCTCCACCCGTTCATCGGCGTTGAGCGCCAGCCACTTCAGCGCGTCGTCGTTCCACGTGTAGGACAGCAGGATCACGGCGGGCTGGTCTGGTCCGTTGTCCAAGAGGTAGGTGGCGCGGTTGAGCCGGTCCGTCAGGGTCATGGACAGCACCTCCCTGCCGGTTTCCGGGTCGATGTCCTTCCAGAACGGCCGGTCCACCATCACGAACGTCTTGGACGACTGCATGTAGTGCGAGCGCTCGATCGCCGTCCACAGCTCGGCCGGGAACAGTGCCTCCTCCGTATGGATCCGGGTGGACAGCAGCCACGACTGGCAGGTGGTGACCACGGCCGGGTAGGACGCTTCCCTCCCCCACCGCTCACGGACGCGGAGGTTGCCGTCGGCGTCGCGGCTGATCCGTTCGACGGCGCCGCGCGGCGAGCCGGAGTGCAGGGACGCCAGGGACGTCCCCTCCGGCCAGTGCACCATGCCCGACGGCGTGTGCCGCCACAGTGCCTCCGGGAGCCTTTGCGCTCCGCCGGCGATGAGGCGGTGATGGTCGTCGGCGTCGGTGTACACGACGCGCAGGATTTCCAGGATCGAGTTGGGGAAGTCGGTGTCCCAGCCGCCGGTGCCGAAGCCGACCTGGCCGAACGCCTCGCGGTGCGCGAAGCCGGCCTTCCGGAACGCGTTGCTGCTGGCGATGAAGCCGTAGAAGGTCTCCTCGTCGAGCTCCGGGAGAAGCTCGTTCCACAGTTCCTTGATCCGGGCCGTGTCCCGCGCCCGGATGGCCTCCTGCATCTGCGTGAACTGCGCGCCGTCGTTCACGGCGGCCTTCCAGGCGTCGGCCACTTCGCGGAAGAAGGGCGGCAGGTCCGCGGAGGTGTTGGCGTAGTGTTTCTGCCCTGCCAGCTCGATCACGGTGCTGGAGGTTGCCGGGGCCAGGGGGTTGGGGAAGTCCTGCGTTTCCAGCCCCAGCAGGTCAACGTAGTGGTAGAAGGCCTTGCCGGACACCGGGAACCGCATGCCGCCCAGGTCCGCCACCACATCGGGAGCCGCCGGGAAGCTGGCGGTGCGCAGGCGTCCGCCAAGCTGGTCCGCTTCATACAGCACCGGACGCAGCCCGAGCTTCATCAGCTCGTACGCAGTGACCAGCCCGGACAGCCCGGCGCCCACCACGGCGACCTCGGTGCCGTGCAGTTCCGGCGGGACCGATCCCAGTCCGTCCGGGTGGGACAGGTAGTGGTCGTAGCTGAAGGGGAAGTCCGGGTTCAGCATGGTCACCGGGGCCTGGTCCGGCACCCCGGCACCGGGCAGGCCGGGCGAGGTGGTCACGCTGGACGGGTCAGAGGCCGGCAGTTCGGTAGCGGTTGTCATGGAAGGTCTGTCTCCGTGGTCTCGTGTTTTTTACTGGTGGAAGGTTGTCTGGTCAGCGGATGCAGGTGCTGGGGAAAAATCACGGCCGGATAGTTCACGGTATTCCTCCTGCCCCAGCGCGGCTACCCGCGAGTGCCGCCTGCCGTAGCCGAAGTAGGCGGCAAGGCCCACGAGCATCCAGACCCCGAAGGTCACCCATGTGTCAGCGCCCAGGTTGGCCATCAGGTAGACGCACATCAGCGCGCCCAGGATCGGTGTCAGCGGGAACAGCGGAACCCGGAAGGTCCGCCGGAGCTCCGGCTGCGTGCGGCGGAGGTAGAGAACTGCCACGTTCACCAGGGCGAACGCGAACAGGGTGCCGATGCTGGTGGCGTCGGCGAGCGCCCCGAGCGGGACCAGTCCGGCGGTGAGCGCGACGGCGGTTCCCACGATCAGCGTTCCGGCAACCGGGGTGCCGGTCCGGTGCGAGACACGGCCAAAGACGCGGGGAACCAGTCCGTCGCGGGACATGGAGAGCAGGATGCGGGTCTGTCCGTAGAGGACGGTGAGCACAATGCTGGCGATGGCCAGGACCGCTCCGACGGCGAACATGAGAGCGATCCACGGCTGTCCGGTGATTTCCTCAAGGATCTTCACTAGTGAGGCCTCGGTGCCGTCGAACCAGCCCCACGGGCGGGCGCCGATGGCTGCAACGGCAACCAGCACGTAAATGGTGGTGACGATCAGCATGGAGAGCATGATGGCCCTGGGCAGGTCTCGCTTCGGGTTGCGGGCCTCCTCGCCCGCGGTGGAGGCGGCGTCGAAGCCGATGTAGGAGAAGAACACCCGCGAGGCGGCGGCGGAGACGCCGGCTGCCCCCATCGGCAGCAGCGGCTCGAAGTGGCCGCCGTTGAAGGCGGTGAAGGCCACGGCACAGAAGAAGACCAGGATGCCCACCTTGACCACCACGATCGCGGTGTTGATCCACGCACTTTCCTTGGCGCCGCGGACCAGCAGAACCATGGCCAGCACCACGATCACCATGGCCGGAATGTTCACCAGGCCGCCGTCGCCGGGAGGCTGTGACACCGCATCCGGCAGCACCTGCCCGAAGACCGCCAGGGTTTCGTTGACGTACTGTCCCGCGCCCACGGCCACCGCCGCAACGGAGACGGCGTATTCGAGCACGAGGCACCAGCCGCAGATCCAGGCCATGCCCTCCCCCATGGTGGCGTACGTGTACGAATAACTGGATCCGGCGGCAGGCACCATGCCGGCCATTTCGGCGTAGGACACGGCGGACAGCAGCGCGGCGAGGCCAGCGATGGCGAACGAGATCCAGATGGCCGGCCCTGCCAGCGGCACGGACTCGCCCAGGATCACCAGGATGCCGGTGCCGAGGGTGGCTCCCACGCTGATCATCGTCAGCTGCAGGACCCCGAAGCTGCGCACCAGCCGGGTTCCGCCATGGCCCGTCTCGGCTTCCTGCACGATCTGCCCGATCGGCTTGCGGCGGAGCAGCTGGGCTGCCAGTCCGGGGCGGCCGGCCTGTAGTGGAGGCCGCTGTCCTGCTTGGGTGGGCACAGTCATCATTGACGTCCGTTCGTGAGTAGTTGGGGGCTTTCCGTCGTTCCAGACTAGGCATGTGAGTCACCTCTCAATGCTGTGCAAAATGACCTAGAGTGTTCTGGCATGGGACGTAATGCACAACAGGCCGGTGCGCCCGGCGGCACCGGCGACACCCCTTCCGCCGCCGGTTCGGCCGCTGAACATCAGGGCGGTGTCACCCTCGACCAGCTCCTGGCACGGCTGCCCGCCGGGCTGGAGCTGGTTCACGACGGCGGCAACGGCTCTGGCGTGCTGCGGTGGGTTGAGCCGAGTGAGCTGGAGGACCCCACGCCCTACCTGCTCGACGGCGAGTTCCTCCTCACGGCGGGCCTGCCCTTCGTGGGCGGCGCAGGCGGAATGCGGGACCGGGGCGCAGGCGGCCGCGCGGCCAGTGAGGGGACGGAAGACGGTGCGATGGGCGCCGCGGGTGCCGTACCAGCCGGCGCCGGGGGTGACGGTGCGATGAGCGCCGCAGGTGACGCGGCCGCCGTCGACGCCTACGTCCGGCGCCTGGTGAAGGCCGGAGTCGTGGCACTCGGCTTCGGCCTCGAGCCGTACTTCAGCTCCGTCCCAGAGACCGTGGTGGCCGCCTGCGTCCGGCACAACCTGACCCTCCTGCAGGTGCCGAGCACCATCCCGTTCGCCGCCATTGGCCTGGAGTTTTCCCGGCTCCTCGAGTCGGACAACGCCAAACTGTTCCGGCACCTCGCGGACACCAACCGGCAGCTGATGCGTGCTGTCCTGTCCGCCAGGCCCGAACACGAACTGCTCGCCGCTCTCGCCCAGCGGGTTCCGGTGTGGGCCATGCTGATCGGCGCGGACGGTCGGGTTCGCGCCCGGGCAGGCTCCGGCGTCGAGGTTGCCGCGCTGCAGCCGCTGCTGGGCCGGCTCCTGGGCGGAAGCGGTCCCCGTGTGGAGATGGATTCCCTGGACCGCCCGGGGTCCGGTCTCGTGTTCGGGCATCCGCTGCGGAGTGCGCGCGATGCCAACCTCGGCGCGCTGGTGCTGGGCACTGACGCCCCGCTGACGCCCGCGCAGAACAGCGTGGTCTCCTCCGCCGTCGGGCTCCTGGAGCTCCTGGTCCGGCAGCGGACCAGCGGATCGCTGGCGCCGAGCCAGCTGGCAACGTCCCTGCTGCTGCACCCGGACAGCCTGTCCGCCGGCGGGGCGCGGCACAT
The DNA here is from genome assembly GCF_042673905.1 of Arthrobacter sp. NPDC057009. Taxonomy (NCBI): domain Bacteria; kingdom Bacillati; phylum Actinomycetota; class Actinomycetes; order Micrococcales; family Micrococcaceae; genus Arthrobacter; species Arthrobacter sp. NPDC057009. The sequence continues at coordinate 38,333 of NZ_JBHUSB010000018.1, read as the reverse complement.
CAACGGTCTCCGGGACCTGCTGGCCCAGAGTACGTCCTCCACGCGGTCCGCCCAGCTGCGCGTTGTGCAGGGAGTCCGGGCAGCGCAGCACATTGGAGCCCAGGGCGCCGGAATTCAAGACACCGGACAGGAAGGCGCCGGGGCGCAGGTAGCCGGTGCCGTGCAGGGCATCCGGCCGGACAAGGCCGCCGGACGCGCCGGCGAAAGCCCGGTCCGTGAGCTGCTGCAGTGGCGCCGCCTGTTCGACACCAAACTCGTGGAGCTCACGGACTACGGGTTCGCTGCGATCACCCGGCTCAGGGTGGACGATGCGCTGCTGGCCGAAGTCGAAAAGCTGGGGTGGCGGCTGGTCATCGGGGCCCCCAGCGAGCTCACGGACCTGAGCAGCGCCTACCAGCGGGTGACGGCGTTGCGGCAGCGCGTCCAGACCACCGGCAAGAGCGCGCGGGTGGGTGAAGTGACGTGGACGGTCACCGGACTGCTCGGCCAGGAGGCCGGAACGATGCTGGCCGGCCGGCTGCTGGAGCCGGTGCTCAGCCAGGACAGCGAACGCCGGACCGCCCAGCTGTCCGTGCTGAAGGCATGGCTCGGCGAGAACGGCAACTGGGATGCCACCGCCAAAGCGCTGGGCCTCCACCGCAACAGCGTCCGCCGGCAGATCAATGCGGTGGCCGAGCTGTTGGACACCGACCTGAACCAGGCGCAGGTGCGGGCCGAACTCTGGATTGCGCTGCAGTACGTGGACGATCTGCAGGCCGGCGCTTAGTCCTGCGAAGGCTTTGCGGCGCCGGGCTTTTCCCAGGCCCGGTAGACGTCGGGCCGCCGTTCGCGCAAGTAGGGCACGGCGTCCCGCGCCCGGCGGGCCGCTTCGGCGCTGACCTCGGCATACACAAGCTCCTCGCCGCGACCAGCAGAGGCCAGCAGTTCGCCGTCCGGTCCGGCAATGACGCTCCCGCCCAGGAAGGTGCAGCCGTCCTCCTGTCCGGAGTGGTTGGCGTAGGCCACTGTCAGCTGACTCTCCAGCGCCCGGGCCCGCAGCAGCACCTGCGGAACCGAATCGAAGCCGTGGGCCAGTGCGGTGGGGACAAGGAGCAGGTCGGCGCCCGCCGCGGCGGCCGCGCGCACTGTCTCCGGAAACTCCACGTCGTAGCAGATGGCCAGCGAGGCTTTGAGGCCGCCCAGATCGACGACGGCGGGGGCTGCTTCCGCGGGGCTGAACGCTTTGCGCTCCTCCGGGCCAAAAAGGTGGACCTTGGCGTAGCTGAGCAATTCGTTCCCGGCGTGGTCCAGGACTGTCGCGGTGATCTGCCACTCGCCACCGGGCGCAACAGCGGGCAGGCTGTAGACGAGGGCAATCCGGTGCTTGGCGGCGATGCCTGCCAGAGTCCGCCGGAGGCCGGGCAGGGTCCCGGGGTCCAGCTCGGCCCGGACACGCAGCGGGGCGTAGCCCACCGGGAAAAGCTCGGGGGTCAGCAACACCCCGGCGCCAGCTTCCGCGGCCGTCCGCGCCGCCCGGTCAATGGCGGCGCAGTTCCGCTCGATGTCCAAAACACTGGAGTTCGCCTGCATCAGCGCCAGCTTCACCGTGATCACCTCAAGTCTTCGTGGACGCCCCGCCCAGCACCGGGCGCCGTTTCCATCAGCGTATCTGCGGCGGCGGCCCCCAGTCCGGTCCATTTGCACCGTCCCGCACGCTCCGCGGGATGGATCGCCCGCCACGAGTTATTCGTCCAGATGCCGGGGTATTGCGTTAACTTCTTGACTACAAGGGCGGGAATGGTGCAATGTTCATTTCATGCCCTCACCATCGAGCTCAACGAGGAGCCGAACCAAAAACCCCGGGTCGCAATCGGCCCTCAGGAGCCTGAACCAGCAGCGCATCATCGAGTGTCTCCTGAACGGCCCCTCGACCCAGGCGGAACTGGCGCGGCAGACGGGACTCTCCACGGCGACGGTGTCCAACATCGTCAAAATCATGCAGGATTCGGGGCTCGCATCCACCGAGCCGACCACCAGTTCCGGACGGCGGGCGCTCAACGTCCGGCTGAACAGCAACGGCGCCGTGGCGGTGGGCATCGACTTTGGCCGGCGGCACCTGAGGGTGGTTCTTGCCTCGCTCAGCTACCACATCATCGCCGAAGAATCCGTCCTCCTGCCCCTCGGCCACCAGGCCGAGCAGGGCATCCAGGCCGCCGTCGCACTGCTGGACAAACTGCTGGCCGACAGCGGGGTGGAGCGCAGCGCAGTGGTGGGTGCCGGCGTCGGAATTCCCGGCCCCATCGACCACCGGACCAGCACTGTCGCCCAGGGGGCAATCCTTCCCGAATGGGTGGGCATCGACATCCTGGAGCGCCTCGAAGAGGCGTTCCAGTTCCCCATATTCATCGACAACGACTCGAATTTGGGTGCCCTGTCCGAGGTCACGTGGGGACCCCACAGCGGCGTCAGCAACCTGCTGTTCATGAAGATCGGTTCGGGCATTGGCGCGGGGCTGATCCTCAACGGCAACCCCTTCTACGGCAACGTCGGCATCACGGGCGAAATCGGGCATGCGACCATCCACGAACACGGCCTGATCTGCCGCTGCGGCAACCGGGGATGCCTGGAAACCATCGCCTCCACCACCACCATGATCGAACTGCTGAGCCGGGGCGAGGAGCGGCCGCTCACGCCCGAGGACATCGTCCGCAAAGCACTCGCGAGGGACGCCGCCACCCTGCGCGTAGTGGACGACGCCGGCCTGGCTGTGGGACGCGCGCTGGGGAACGTGGCGAACCTGATCAATCCCGAGGTGATTGTGGTGGGCGGTCCGCTGGCGGGGCTGGGCGACATCCTCCTGGACCCGATCCGGCGCGGGCTGGTGCGGCACGCCGTGCCGGTCGTCGGGGAAACCACCACCCTGACCATGTCCTCGCTGAACGACCGGGCCGAGGCCCTGGGCGCCGCCTCGCTGGTCTTCCAGCACGCAGGAATCCGGCGCACGTAGCGTTTCGTTATCCCGCCGTTGCGTTAAAGACTTGACGACAACGGCATGCTCCATCTACTTTTTTCATCAGACGGCCCCTGTGACTTGCAGGGGAGACAACGAAGTCAATGCATTGGAGGCGTAAGGGCAAATGACGTCCCTCAACACGCAGAGCGAACCGGTTCTCCTGGAGATGCGCTCCATCACCAAGGAATTCCCCGGTGTTAAAGCCTTGTCCGATGTGAACCTTCGGGTGAAGGCCGGCGAAATCCACGCGATCTGCGGGGAGAACGGCGCCGGCAAGTCCACCCTCATGAAGGTGCTCTCCGGCGTGTACCCCTACGGCAGCTACAGCGGCGACATCGTGTACCAGAACGAGGTGCAGCAGTTCAAGGACATCCGGGCCAGCGAACATGCCGGCATCGTGATCATCCACCAGGAGCTTGCCCTCATCCCGGAACTCTCCATCACGGAGAACATCTTCCTGGGCAACGAACCGGTCAAGCGGGGCGTGATCGACTGGGCCGAGGCCCGCACCCGGTCCCGTGAGCTGTTGGCCCGGGTGGGCCTGCGCGAGGACCCGGACACCCCGATCAAGGAGATCGGCGTCGGCAAGCAGCAGCTGGTGGAAATCGCCAAGGCGCTGAACAAGTCCGTGAAGCTCCTCATCCTCGACGAGCCCACGGCGGCACTGAACGAATCCGACTCCCAGCACCTGCTGGACCTGATCCTGGGCCTGAAAGGCCGCGGCATCACCTCGATCATTATTTCCCACAAGCTGAACGAGATCGAGCAGATCGCGGACTCCATCACCATCATCCGCGACGGCAAGTCCATCGAGACGCTCAACGTCAAGGCCGACGGCGTGGACGAGGACCGCATCATCAAGGGCATGGTGGGGCGCACCCTGGAATCCCGGTTCCCCGACCACGAGCCCAAGATCGGGGAGGTCCTGTTCGAGGTCAAGGACTGGACGGTGGGCCACCCGCAGGTCCAGGACCGCCTGGTCTGCAAGGGCTCCAACTTCTTCGTCCGCCGCGGCGAGATCGTCGGCTTCGCCGGGCTGATGGGCGCCGGCCGGACCGAGCTCGCACGGTCCGTCTTCGGCCGCTCCTACGGCCGCTTCATCAGCGGCCGGATCTACAAGGACGGCAAGGAACTCCACCTTAAGAACGTCAGGCAGGCCATCGACGCCGGCCTGGGCTACGTCACGGAGGACCGCAAGTCGCTCGGGCTGAACCTGCTGGATGACATCAAGACCACCACGGTCTCCGCGGCGCTGAAGAAGATCAGCAAGCGCCTGGTGGTGGACGCCAACAAGGAATTCACCATCGCGGAGCAGTACCGCAAATCCCTGCGGACCAAGACACCGTCCGTGGAGGAGGGCGTGGCCAAGCTGTCCGGCGGCAACCAGCAGAAGGTGGTCCTGGCCAAGTGGATGTTCACCGACCCCGACCTGCTGATCCTGGACGAACCCACCCGCGGCATCGACGTCGGCGCAAAGTACGAGATCTACGGGATCATCCAGCAGCTGGCCAACCAGGGCAAGGGCGTCATCGTGATCTCCTCCGAACTCCCCGAACTGCTCGGTCTCTCCGACCGCATCTACACGATCTTCGAAGGCGCCATCACAGGTGTCCTGAACAAGGAGGAGGCCAGCCAGGAAAGCCTCATGAAACTCATGACCTCCAACCGCAAAGCCGCCTGACCCTCTGGAACCCTCCAGACCCTTCCAGAACAAGGACTGACAAATGAACGCGCTCAAGAAGCTCTTTGGCGGCAACACCCGTCAATTCGGCATGATCTTCGCCCTGGTGGCGCTGATCATTTTCTTCCAAATCGCCACCGACGGCCGCACGCTGACGCCGGGCAACGTGATCAACCTCTTCAACGGCAACTCCTACATCCTGATCCTGGCCATCGGCATGGTGCTGGTGATCATTGCCGGCCACATCGACCTGTCAGTCGGTTCCGTCGCGGCCTTCGTCGGCGTCACGGTGGCCCTGGCCATCCGGGACTGGGGAATCCCCTGGTACGCGGGCATCCTGCTGGGCCTCGCGCTTGGTGCGCTGATCGGAGCCTGGCAAGGGTTCTGGACGGCCTACGTGGGCATCCCCGCGTTCATCGTCACGCTGGCCGGCATGCTGCTGTTCCGCGGTTTCAACCAGTTCGTCGGCAAGTCCAACACCATCCCCGTCCCCTCGGACTTCCAGTACATCGGCTCCGGCTACCTTCCGGAGGTCGGCCCGAACACCGGCTTCAACAACCTGACGCTGCTGCTGGGCCTGCTCGCCGTCGCGTTCGTGGTCTTCAGCGAACTGCGCAACCGCCGCACAGCGAAGGCCCTCGGCGCGGAGGTCCCCGAGGGCTGGGTGGTGGCCACCAAGCTGATCCTGGTCTGCGGCGCCATCCTCTACGCCACCTACCTGTTCGCCACCGGCCGCCCCGGCACGTCCTTCCCCATCCCCGGCCTCATCCTGGCCGTCATGGTCCTGGTCTACGGCTTCATCGCCTCCAAGACGGTCGTCGGCCGCCACATCTACGCCGTGGGCGGCAACCGCCACGCGGCCGAACTCTCCGGCGTCCAGTCCAAGAAGGTCAACTTCATGGTCATGATGAACATGGCCATCCTGGCCGGCCTCGCCGGCATGATCTTCGTCGGCCGCTCCACAGCCTCCGGACCGTTCGACGGCGTGGGCTGGGAACTTGACGCCATCGCGGCCGTGTTCATCGGCGGCGCCGCGGTCACCGGCGGCGTGGGCACCGTGATCGGCTCGATCGTCGGCGGCCTGGTCATGGCTGTCCTGAACAACGGCCTGCAGCTGCTCGGCGTCGGCGCCGACCTGACCCAGATCATCAAGGGCCTGGTGCTGCTGATCGCCGTCGCGTTCGACGTCTACAACAAGAGCCAGGGCAAGCGCTCCATCATCGGCATGCTGACCCAGAACTTCAACCGCCCCAGCGGAGGCACCCCGCTCCAGCCCGACGAAGTGACCTCCACCAAGGAAACCATCTCCCGGGAAGCCTGAGCACCGCCCGCTCCCCGGATGTTTTTCCCACCCCTAAAGAAAGTGAACCGAGCAAATGCGAATGATTGGTAAGGCAGGAAAGGCGGCAGCAATGGCTGCCATTGCGGCACTGGCGCTGACAGCCTGCGGCCGTTCCGAGTCAGGAACCACGGGCGGCGGCACCGGCGGCGGGGAGGCGTTCCCCAAGGACTCCTCAATCGGCGTCGCACTTCCCCAGAAGACCAGCGAGAACTGGGTCCTGGCGGAGAAGCTGTTCAACGACGGCCTCAGCGAGGCCGGCTTCAAGCCGGACGTGCAGTTCGCCAACGGCGGCGTCTCGGAGCAGCAGAACCAGATCAGCGCCATGATCACCAAGGGCGCCAAGGTCATCATCGTCGGCGCGATCGACGGCGCCCAGCTGGGCACCCAGCTGAAGCAGGCCAAGGACGCCGGCGCCACCATCATTGCCTACGACCGCCTGCTGCTGAACACCGAGAACGTGGACTACTACGTGGCCTACGACAACTTCAAGGTGGGCGAACTGCAGGGCAAGGCGCTGCTGGATGGCATGAAGGCCAAGAAGCCGGAGGGCCCGTACAACATCGAGCTCTTCGCCGGCTCCCCTGACGATGCCAACGCCAAGGTCTTCTTCGACGGCGCCATGAGCGTCCTGCAGCCGAAGATCGACGACGGCACGCTGAAGGTGCTCTCCGGACAGAAGTCCTTCGAACAGGCTGTCACCCAGGGCTGGAAGGCCGAAAACGCCCAGCGCCGTGCGGACACGCTCCTGACCGGCAGCTACACCTCCGCGTCACTGGACGGCGTGCTGTCCCCGAACGACACCCTGGCCCGTGCGGTGCTGACCGCCGTCAAGGCTGCCGGCAAGCCGCTTCCGGTGGTCACCGGACAGGACTCCGAGGTTGAATCGGTCAAGTCCATCATGGCCGGCGAGCAGTACTCCACCATCAACAAGGACACCCGCAAGCTCGTTGAGCACTCGATCGTCATGGTCAAGGACATCCAGGCCGGCAAGACGCCTGAGATCAACGATGACAAGTCCTACAACAACAAGGTCAAGACCGTTCCGGCCTACCTGCTGGAGCCGGTCATCGTGACCAAGGAAAACGTCAAGACGGCCTACGTGGACGATCCGGTTCTCGGCCCGATCACCAAGTAACACCGCAGACACCACAGAGCCCCGGCTCCCCCGAGTGACCAGTTCACGAAGGAGGGCCGGGGCTCTTCCGTTGCCGCCACCCAACGCTTCCTCACCTCCTGCCGCCCCCACCCCCACGCTTCCTCACGTCCTGCCGCCCCCACCCCCACGCTTCCTCACCCGCGTCGCCACGGCTTCACAGCGGAAACATAGGTTCGGCCCGTTTCCCGCACAGCAGCGGGCACCAGTGTGGAATCCGAAGCCGGCCAATCCCCCGGCATGTGATCCCAAGGAGTGCAGTGAGCGTCCTCGCCCGAAGTGTAGGCAATGCGTTTAGAAACAAGGTCCGAACAGCCGCCGTTGTGGCCGTGCTGGCTGTCGCGATCGGCCTGGCCCTGGCCATGCTGGTGGCCAACCAGGCGGTCGGCGCCAAAGTCCAGGAGCTGAACGCTTCGGTGGGCACCGTGCTGACGGTGAACCCGGCCGGCGGCCAGGGCTTCGAAGGCGGCGGCGAGCCGCTCACCGCCGAGCAGGCAGCAACCGCCGCGGACGTTCCAAACGTGACCGCCGTCGTCGGAACCAAAGCGTTGCGGCTGCGCAATGCAACCGAGGCCGCAGCACAGGCGGCGGCCGGAACGCAGGCCGGCCCGGGCGGCGGGCAGGGCGGCGGCCCCGGTGGCCAGACCACCACGCTGACCACCAGCCTCACGGCCGCCGTCGACGCCGGAACGCTCGGCGCACGCAACCAGGACAGCACCGGAACCACCGGGACAAACGGAACCACCGGCACCGCCCAGCCTGCGCGGTCCCTTCCGATCACCGCCACCGGCACCGGCGCGGAGGTGGACAGCACCGGCAAGGCGCTGGAACTGACCTCGGGCACCGGCCTGGGTGACTACACCAAGGAATCCGCCAAAGCGCTGCTGGGCACCACGCTCGCCGAGAAGAACAACCTCAAGGTCGGCTCCACCTTCACGATCAACAGCAAGACCTTCACCGTCGCCGGCCTGTTCGACGCCGGCACCGCGTTCGGCAACAACGCCCTCTACGTCACGCTCCCCACGGCCCAAACGCTGGCCGAGCTGCCCGGCGAACTGTCCACGATGATCGTCACCGTGGACAGCATGGAGAACGTCGAGACCGCCAAGACAGCACTCCAGAACGCACTCGGCACCGACAAGGCCGACGTCACCCAGGGCCAGCGCAACCTCGAAACCGCCGTCACCTCCCTGGACAGCGTCAAGAACATCTCCATGGTGGCGTTCATCGCCGCACTGGGCACCGCGGGGCTGATCATCCTGCTGATCATGGTCATGCTGGTCCGCGAGCGCCGCCGCGAAATCGGCGTCCTCAAAGCCATCGGCGCACCCAGCCGGACCATCGGGCTGCAGTTCGTGCTCGAGGCCCTGGTCCTGGTGGCCCTCGGCAGCGTGGTGGGCGCCGTTATCGCCTCCTTCGCCAGCGGCGGCATCGCCTCCGCCCTCGTCAGCTCAAACACCAGCACGACTGCGGCCCCCGCCGGCCAGCGCGGCGGCGGGTTCGCCGGGGCTGGCGGAGGATTCCCGGGCGGACAGTTCCAAGGCGGACAGGGCGGCCCGTTCGGCGGCACGTCCCAGCTGCTGACCTCCGTCACGGCCAGCGTGTCCCCCGGCATCCTTGCCGCCGGCATCGCAGCAGTGTTCGGCGTCGCCATCATCGGCGCGCTGGTTCCGGCGCTGCTCACCGCCCGCATCCGCCCCATCGAAGTCCTCCGAGGAGAATAGCCATGATTGAAGTCAAGGATCTTGTCCGCACGTTCAGGTCCGGCGACCGGACCATCAAGCCGGTCAACGGCGTCAGCTTCGAACTGGAGCAGGGCACACTGGCGTCCATCGTGGGCAAGAGCGGCAGCGGCAAGAGCACACTCCTGTCCCTCCTGGGTGCCCTCGACAAGCCCACCAGCGGAGACGTCGTCGTCAATGGCGTCAGCCTGGCGGGCATGCCCGACGGCAAGCTGACCGAATACCGGCGCCGGGACATCGGATTCGTGTTCCAGCAATTCAACCTGGTCCCCAACCTCTCCGCACTGGACAACGTCATGCTGCCCATGGAGTTCGCCGGCATGCGGAAGTCCGCCAGGGCTGAGCGGGCGCGGGCGCTGCTGGAGCAGGTACAGCTCGACCCCGACAAACACGGCCGCCGCATCAACCGTCTCTCCGGCGGCGAGCAGCAGCGCGTGGCGATTGCCCGGGCCCTCGCCAACGAGCCGAAGCTGATCCTCGCCGACGAGCCCACGGGCAACCTGGATGAGCAGACCGGCGACCACATCATCGAACTGCTCAGTTCCCTCAGCCGGGACCACAACACCACCATCCTCGTGGTCACCCACGACCGCACGCTCGCCAACAAGACGGACCGCAGGTTCCGGCTGCAGCAGGGCACGCTCACGGAGGAAACCGTCCGCGGCCGCACTGCAGAACCGGCAGCCGTCTAGAGCCCGCAGTCCAGGGGGAACCGCCGTCGGGGTTAACGCGGAAGGTGGGGGCGGGCCAGAAACCCTCCCTCACCTCTCGCAGGTTTTTACCTAACCCTCCCTCACCTCTCGCGGTGTTTTACCCAACCCTCCCTCAGCCGGGTGAGAGGATGGCGTCATGACGTCACCGATCGCCAAGCCATGGCTCTTCACCCAGCCCAACCAGGATCCCCTTGCCGCCACCGGCCGCAGGCTGCGGTGGGGTGTCATCGCCACGGGCCGGATCGCATCCCTGGTGTCGCAGGACCTGGCCCTTCTGGAAGATGCGGAACTTTACGCCGTCAGCTCCCGCGCGCAGCACACCGCGGACGCGTTTGCAGGCGAGTTCGGCTTTGCCGTGGCGTACGGGGACGACGGCGGACGGCTCGGCTATGAAAGGCTCCTCGCCGATGACGCGGTGGACGTCGTCTACGTGGCAACGCCGCACGCCCAGCATCACCGGGTTGTCCTGGCTGCGCTCCGCGCAGGCAAGCATGTTCTTTGCGAAAAGGCGTTCACCATCAATGCCCGCGAAGCTGCCGAGCTGATCAAGGTGGCCCGCGAAAAGAAGCTGTTCCTCATGGAAGCCGTGTGGAGCCGGTTCCTGCCCAGCATGCAGAGGGCGTTTGAGATCGCGCATTCCGGCGAACTTGGAACCGTCCAGTGGGTCACGGCCGACCTTGGCTTTCCGGCGCCTTACTCCCCCACGGCAAGGCTCTGGGCTGTGCAGGACGGCGGCGGTGCACTCCTCGACATCACCGTTTACCCGCTGCTGTGGGCCCTTGGCACCTTGGGTTTCCCGCAGACGGTCAGTGCCATGGGCACTTTGAACGACGACGGCGTGGACGCCCAGAATGCGCTCACCCTGGGTTACCATCACGGCGCGCAGGCACAGCTCACTTCGTCCCTGCTCGCGCACGGCCCCCGCAGCGCGACTGTTGCCGGCAGCCTGGGGTACCTGCAGACTCTCGGCTCGATCAACAACCCCAAGAAGCTGGTGGTGGGGATCGGGCAGGAGACGCCGCGGACGGAACACTTCGAGGTGATGGGCCGGGGCTATACGTACGAGCTTCGTGAGGTGACGCGGTGCGTCCAGCAGGGCCTCACCGAGAGCCCGGTCATGCCCCTCGAGGACTCGCTAAATACGATGCGGCTGTTCGATGGAGTCCGCGCGCAGCTCGGTGTCGCGTATCCCAATGATGCACACTGAACAGGCCTGCCTACCTTACTCGAATCGAAAGAATTATTGCCTCCGGCTCTGGACTCTCACTTTGAGGCAGGCTTAGGCTGAAGACGGTCGTCGATTGATTCGGTGAGCTCGGGGGGTGTTAAGCATGACCATCGCGTCTTTGTCGTTGTCTGTGCTGCGCCCTTTGCGTCCTGTTCTGTTGGCCGGCGCCGCTGCAGTGGCATGGCTGGCTGTATCCGCCCCAGCCGCGGACGCCGACAATTCCCCGCAATCTGACTCCCTCGGCAGCAGCATTTCGTCGGCTGTCTCCTCGGTCAACGGCAGTGCGGGCAGTGTGGCAGGCGGCGTTGGCACGCTGGTCTCCTCCACCGCCCACGCAACCCGCGCCGCTGCCCAGCAGACGCCGGACGTAGCACCGCCGCCGCCTCCGGCTGTCGATCCGGCTGCCATCCCGGCACCTTTGCCAGCGACGCTAGCGCCGGCACCGGCCGAACAACCGTCGGTTGTTGCGCCTCCAGCTGTGACTCCCGTCCCTGCCGCGCCTGCGGCGCCCACGCCTGTGGCCGTGGTTGCCCCGGTGGTGGCGGACATTGTTGAGCCTGTCGACGCCGCCTTGGGCGGCCTGCCGCTCGGAGGAGCGGTTCCCGATGACACCGTGGCCGGGGTTACTGATCCTGTGATGGCCATTGCTGATGAAACGCTAACGGACGCGGGCGAGACAGTCCTGAAGCCGGTGGCCGGGATTGTGGCACCCGTAACCGACGCCGTGAGCCCGGTCACTGACGCCCTGCCTGTCGAGCTTCCCGTTGGCCCGGTCACGGACGTGCTCACGCAGATACTTCCTCTAGCGGATCCAATCATTAAGCCGCTAGAGGAGGCCCTCACAGGGACTGTCGCCGTTCCAGATCGGCTCACCGCAGCTGGTCTCGCTGAAACGGGCCGAATTTACGCAAGCCCAGGGGTCGCAGGCAGCCTCGCCGCGCCCTCTGCAGCGTCTGCGCCGGCCGTTCAGCCTGCCCTCGGCTCGCCGGCTCATCACAGCCAAGTGGTCGCGCCAAAGGCGGTCGCGCCAGCGGGGCCTGCCCCGAAGATTCCTGCCGGCGGAGACTCACCGTCCGGTGGGGACCGCACGCCAACGCCCGAGGCGCTGCTTCCGGCTCCGGCCTCAGGCTCGGGCAGCGGCACATCCTCCGGCGGCCCCTCTGCTTCCGCCGCCTGGCTAAACAGCTCCTTCGAATACCTGCCGCTCATGGGATTTGTCCCCGTCAGCGGACCCCTTCAGCATGTTCCTTCGCCGGTGGCCAACGACCCCGGCTCCCGTCCTGACTAGTTGGGCCCCTTCTGCCTCCCTGCGGCAGACACACGGCCAATCAGGCTGCCATGAGCACCTGACAACAACTTTTCAGGAGACATCACAATGCACCAGACAGTTCGCAGGGGCCTATTAGGCACCCTCTTTGCCGGAGGGCTATTGGCCCTCGGCGCTACCGCGGCGAGCGCGGACACCACTGCCACGGGCGCGGTCGACATCGCGGCCGAAACCGCTTCGGCGGACCTCAATGCTTCGACGTCGCTGGGTCTGCTGGGTGGCCCAGCGCCGTCGAATTCTTCCACTGTCAGCGTTAACGCCGACCTCGACCTCAGCACCGGAACCTCAAGCGGCAGCACTGCCGCCGTGGCACCGGCGGCGACGGCACTGGTCGACGTCAACCTCGGCAACACGACCGTGACCGGAACCGACACCACCCTTCCGGCCACGGACGCTACCGCCCTGGTCGACGTCAACCTCGGCAACACCGCCGTGGCGGGCACCGACACCACCGTTGTTCCGACCACCGACGCCACCGCCCTAGTCGACGTCAACCTCGGCAACACCACCCTGGACGGGACCGACACCACCGTTCCGGCTACGGATGTGACGGCCGCCGCAGACATCAACCTCGGCAACACCCCGGTAGCAGGAACCGACACCACCGCTCCTGCCGCTGACGCCACCGCCCTGGTCGACGTCAACCTCGGCAACACCCCGGTAGCAGGAACCGACACCACCGCTCCTGCCGCTGACGCCACCGCCCTGGTCGACGTCAACCTCGGCAACACCAACGGAACGGGAACCGGCACCACCATCCCTGACCTGACCGCCGTCGTCGACCTCAACCTCGGTAACACAGGTTCACTGGGAACCGGTGCTGACGGCACTGTCGACCTCGGGCTCGGCACGGGAACCGACACGACTGTGGACCTGGGCGTTGATCTGGGAATCGGACTGGGCACAGGAACTGAGACCACGCCGCCTGCTACCGATCCGGGTGACGGAACCGGTTCCGGCACGGCCCCCGGTGATGGAACAGATACCGGCGGCACCAGCACTGACGGCACCGGCGCGGCGGGTACCGGAACCGAAGGCAGCGGAACCGGCACCGATACGACCGGCGGAGCCGCAACAGGCGCCGGCACGGCGGGTTCCGGCACCGAAGGCACCGGAACCGGAACCAACGCACCGGCCGCGGCCATCCTTCCTGCGGGTTCGCTGACCACCGGCGCCGCAGCATCGGAGAGCACGGCAACCAAGGCGAACGCAGGCATGGCCAACGGAAACACGGCCACCGGACAGCAGACGCTCGCCAACACCGGAGCCGACGCCGGGCTGCTGCCCCTGGCCCTGGTGCTGCTCGCCATCGGCGCACTGCTCGTGATCCGCAGGAAGAAGGCCTAAGGGTCCAGACCCCGGTCAGAAAGGAATAGCCGCCTTCGTCGGCGGTCCGCCGCAATGGAGTTCACAAGACTCCCAGATGCCGGACCGCCGGCGAAGCCGTGCTCGTCTGAGCGACAGGCGCCGGCGACAGGCGCAGGGGCCAGGCCCCCGGGCACCAGGCGGCGGGGCAGGATCCCGCGCAGCACCTGCCCACCGGTCCGCCAGCCACAGCCCGCGGCAAAATTTAATAAGTACACGTATTATCCTTAACACCGAGCCACAGCGGATAAGGACGGCAACGTGTTGGAAGAAACGCCCGTCGGGGTGACAACGGATGTACTGGGCGGGCGCTACCGGCTGGGTGAAGTGATCGGACGAGGCGGCATGTCCTCGGTCTACACAGCCGCCGACGAGAACCTGGGCCGGGACGTCGCCCTGAAGCTCTTCGCCCCGCAGGCCGCCGACGCCGACGAACTCAAACGGCAGGAAGCCGAGATCCGGCTCCTTGCAACCCTGAACCACCCCAGCCTCGTCACCCTGTTCGACGCCGGCGTGGACACCCGCATACCGGACCAGCCCAGGCCCTTCCTGACCATGGAACTCGTGGAGGGCCAGGACCTGCGCAGCCGGATCCGCCACAGCCGCGTTCCGCTCGACGAACTGTCCGTCATCGGCGCCGGCATCGCCGATGCCCTCGCCTACGTTCACGGGCTGGGCATCATCCACCGCGACATCAAACCCGCCAACATCCTCCTCGTCCAGGTCCGGCCCGGCGAACCGGTCCGCCCCAAACTGACCGACTTCGGCATCGCCCGGATTGAGGACGGCACGCGGCTCACAGCCACCGGCACCATGGTGGGCACGGCCGCCTACCTGAGCCCCGAACAGGCCATGGGCTCCCCGCTCTCTCCCGCCTCGGACATCTATTCGCTTGGCCTCGTGCTGCTGGAATGCATCAAAGGCACTGTCGAATACCCGGGCAGCGCCGTGGAATCAGCGGTGGCACGGCTGCACCGTGCCCCGGAAGTACCCGACGACCTGCCCACTGAATGGCAGCACTTGCTCGCTTCCATGACCGCCCTCGAACCCTTGGAGCGGCCCTCCGCCGCCGACCTGGAAGTGGCCCTCCGGCATGCCCTCGTGTCACCCGACTCCGCTCCCGGAGAGCTGGCAGAGGAGCACACCCGCATTCTTCCCGCCCTGCCCTCCCGGCCGCCGTCGATACTTCCGTCCGGTTCATCCGAGCCGCAATCAACAGCCGAAACTCAAGCACACCCGTCACCGGCACCCGAAACGTTGCCAGGCCCAAGCGCCCGCGCTGGCGCAGCGAAGAGACGCCGACGTTTCCGGATCGGCGCCGGGCTTGCCGCCGCCGCTCTGCTTGGCGGAGCAGCCGCGCTGACTGTCGCCGCCAACTCACCTGCAACGCCCGACGTCGTTCCCTACCCCAGCGTCAGCGGCACCTTGGGCGACCATCTCAAAGAGCTGCAAAGGAGTGTTGAACCATGAGCCCACGCCGGACGCAGGCCGCGTGGCGCCGGGCGATGACAGTTTTCACTGGGTGCATGCTTGCAGCCGGACTGGCCGGTTGCGCCGGTGCCGCCCCGGAACTGGAAGCAGACACAGCCTCAAAGCTCCAACAGCGGGTCCTGGAGGTCACCCGGTCTGCAGCCAGCAGCAATCCCGCTGCCGCCCTGACGTCACTGGACCGGCTGTCTGCCGAGCTGGATGCTGCGGCGGCCGCCGGGCAGGTTTCCTTCAAGCGCCACCGGAGCATCGTTGCGGCCATCAGCGCCGTCCGGGCCGACCTTACCGCCGCACAGGCCGCCAAAAAGAAGGCTGCGGACGCGGCCGCCAAGGCCGCCGCTGCGAAGGCCGCGGCCACTAAGGCCGCGGCAACTGCGAAACCCTCCCCCGTTCCCTCCCCCGTGGTGGTGGTCCCGGCTCCCGTCCCTGCACCGGCTCCGGCAAACGGTGGACCCCAGGACAACTCCGGGAAGGG
This sequence comes from Arthrobacter sp. NPDC057009, assembly GCF_042673905.1. NCBI lineage: Bacteria > Bacillati > Actinomycetota > Actinomycetes > Micrococcales > Micrococcaceae > Arthrobacter > Arthrobacter sp. NPDC057009. Next base: position 22,827 of record NZ_JBHUSB010000018.1, on the reverse strand, counting down.
CAGTTCGGAAGGAAACAAGGGGGCGGGCAAAAACAAGGACTAGTCCCACCTTGGGAGCAGTCCTTGTTTTTTAGCCGTCAGGAGAATTTCTGCCCGTGCACGACCGTCAGGAGGTCGCTGCCGGGAAGCGCTCCCACGCCCGGTGGGCGGCCAGCAGCTCCTGGATCTGCGAAACCACCTGCCCTGCACTGTCGCCGAGCACCACGCCGGCCGCGTCATCCGGAATGCTCGCGGCATCCACGCCGGCTGCGCCCGAGCCCCACGCCCCGATGGCCTTGACATGCCGGAAGGCCTCCGACAACAGCAGCACCACGCGCGGATCAAGCGAGACACCGGGTTCGCCGGCCTTCGCGTCCAGGCCCTGTTCGGCGTCGTCCGCCGGCTCCGCCGATCCTGCCAGGATGACCGCGTCGAACTCGGTGGAGCGGGCGGTGAGGTAGGTCCGCTGAACCGGGATCCCGCCGTCGGCCTCTCCCCCGAGCGTCCCGCCGGACGGGGCGATCACCAGCGGCAGGATGCCGGCGTCGTCGAGCGCCTTGCGGGCATCGCGGATTGCCTCGAGGTCGCTGGACTCGTCCGCCACAATCCCGACAACCCGGCCGGCCACCGGCCAGGTCTTGCCGAGCTGGGAGAGGGCAGGGCTGGGCTGGGCCTCGGGCACGTTCTCGGTGGCCTCCGGAGCGGGCATGCCCAGGCCGCGGGCAACGGCGGCGCACAGTTCGGCGTCGATGTTTGCCAGGGCGAGCAGCTGGCGCTCACGGACGGGCTTCTCGTAGCACTTGCCGAGCTCGAACGTGTAGGCCTGGATCACGTGGTCCTGCTCCACGGGAGTGAGGCTCCGGAAGAATAGCCGCGGCTGGCTGTAGTGATCATCAAAGGAGGCGGGGTTCTTGCGCTGCTTGATGGCTTCGGCCACAGCTTCCGGAACGTCAACGAAGGCCCCAAGGTCCGCGCCGGCCTTGAACGGGCAGCCGCCGTCGAGGGAATTGGGCCGGTAGGGAGCCACGCCGGTGTGGACGGCGGTCTGGTGCATGCCGTCGCGCAGCATGTCGTTCACCGGGGCCTGCGGCCGGTTGATGGGGATCTGTGCGAAGTTCGGCCCACCGAGGCGCGAGATCTGGGTGTCCAGGTACGAGAACAGCCTGACCTGCAGGAGCGGATCGTTGGTGACGTCGATGCCGGGCACCAGGTGCCCGGGATGGAAGGCCACCTGCTCCGTTTCGGCGAAGTAGTTGACCGGGTTGGCGTTGAGCGTCATCAGGCCGATCGGCTGGACGGGAGCCAGTTCCTCGGGCACAAACTTGGTGGGGTCCAGCAGGTCGATGCCCTCGAACATCTGGTCCTCGGTGTCCGGGAACGTCTGGATTCCCAGCTCCCATTCCGGGTAGGCGCCGGCCTCGATGGCGTCCGCCAGATCGCGCCGGTGGAAGTCCGGATCCATGCCGTTGATGATCTGGGCCTCCTCCCAGACCAGCGAGTGCACGCCCTGCTTCGGCTTCCAGTGGAATTTGACGAGCGTCGTGGCACCCTCGGCGTTGACCAGGCGGAAGGTGTGGACGCCGAAGCCCTCCATGGTGCGGTAAGAACGCGGGATGCCGCGGTCGGACATGTTCCACATGGTGTGCGCCTGGGCCTCGGTGTGCAGCGACACGAAATCCCAGAACGTGTCGTGGGCGCTCTGGGCCTGCGGGATCTCGCGGTCCGGGTGCGGCTTTGCGGCGTGCACAATGTCCGGGAACTTGATCCCGTCCTGGATGAAGAACACCGGGATGTTGTTGCCCACCAGGTCGTACACACCCTCGTCGGTGTAGAACTTGGTGGAGAATCCCCGAGTGTCCCGGACGGTGTCGGCGGAGCCGCGCGAGCCGAGGACGGTGGAGAACCTGACGAATACGGGAGTTTCCACGTCCTTGGCAAGGAAGCCCGCCCGGGTGATGTTGGCGGCCGTGCCGTACGACCGGAACACGCCGTGGGCGCCAGCACCCCGGGCGTGCACTACACGCTCCGGGATCCTCTCGTGGTCGAAGTGCGTGATCTTCTCCCGGAGGTGGTGGTCCTGGAGCAGGATCGGTCCCCGCGGACCGGCCTTAAGCGAATGGTCCGTATCCGTCAGCCGGAGGCCCTGTGCGGTGGTCAGGTACTGCCCGGACTGGGCCCGGGCGTGTTCCGGAGCGCCGGTGGGGCTGCCGGTCGGGGACACTGCCTCCGGCCCCTGCTGGTCCGGCTTGGGCGGCAAAGGTTCCCTTGGGGTGGTGGGCTCGACGACGGCGGGCTGCTCGCCTGCCGGTGCTCCCGGGATGTTGATTGCTGATTCTTCGGGCACAGAGATAATCCTTTCCGAAACGGCGGCCTAACCGGACTCGGCCACCGGCGCTGGGCGCGCGGGCCGAAAGATAAGCCTGCTTAGTACCCTACGAAACCCGGCCGCCGCCCACAACCGTGGGCCGTCATCCGGGCGCTGCGCGCGTCATAGTCAGCAACCTTACTTTCTCTCTTCAAATGCCGCGTGCTTCCCGCTACGTTGGAGGTGTTCCATCCGAACAAGGGCAATCAGAACCACGGGCCATCCCCCCCGTACGCTGAAGGAGTGAACCAAGCATGGCAACTGTCCAGGAATCGATCACTGTCGATGTCCCCGTACGCCAGGCCTACAACCAATGGACCCAGTTTGAGGATTTCCCCAACTTCATGAGCGGCGTGGACGCCGTCCGCCAGCTCGATGACACCACTGTTCATTTCGAAACCAGCATCGCGGGTGTGAAGCGCGAGTACGACGCCCAGATCACCGTCCAGGAACCGGACCAGCGCGTTACGTGGGAGAGCCTGAATGAGCCGCGCAACTCGGGCACCGTGTGGTTTGAGTCCCTCGGCGCCAACGAGACCAAGGTGAACGTGGAGCTGACCTGGGAGCCGGAATCCGCGGTGGAGAAGCTCGGCGCAGCCACCGGCCTCGATTCGCGGCAGGTCGCCTCGGACCTGAAGAAGTTCAAGAAGTTCATCGAGGAACGTGACACCGAAACCGGCGCCTGGCGTGAGAGCGTGAGCGGCGGCGAGGTGGAAGGTGACGCCCGTACGACGGCGGCGGGTGCCGGCGTCGGAACCGGAGCGGCCGGTGCCGGAGCGAGCAGGGAGACAGGCACCTGGGGGGCCACGGCGGCCGGCGGTGACGGGGACCCGGGCGCAAGCACCGGCTACTCCGAGGGTGCCGGCATGGACGCGGTCCCGGGACGCAGCTACGAATCCGGTGACGCCTACGACGCCTCGGCCACGGAACGGCCGGTGAGCACGGACCCGGACCTCGCCGTCGACGCCCCTTACGGGGATGAGGGCACAGGTGAGCCGCGCAACGAAACCCGGCATACCGACACCCGCCGCGACGACATTCCCGACCGGTAGGCCAACGCCCAGACCGGCGGCAGCCGGCACGGCAAGGACAAGAAGAAACGCCCCGTCACTCAGGCGAGTGGCGGGGCGTTTCTGGTGCCTGGCGGCGGGCCGAAGAATCAGCCCAGGCTGGCAACGATCTTGTTGAGCGTTGCGGACGGCCGCATGACTGCCGCAGCCTTCTCGGCGTCCGGGTGGTAGTAACCGCCGATGTCGGCCGGCTGGCCCTGGGCGCCCAGCAGTTCGGAGACGATGGCGTCCTCGTTGGACGTCAGCGCCTCGGCCACCGGCGCGAAGGAGGCCGCGAGATCGGCGTCCTCGGTCTGCTTGGCGAGTTCCTGTGCCCAGTACTGGGCCAGGTAGTAGTGGCTGCCGCGGTTGTCGATCTCGCCGGCCTTGCGGCTCGGGGACTTGTTCTCCAGCAGGAAGGTGCCGGTGGCGCGGTCCAGGGTGTCGGCCAGGACCTGGGCCCGGGCGTTGTCCGTGGTGTTGGCCAGGTGCTCGAAGCTGACGGCCAGCGCCAGGAACTCACCGAGGCTGTCCCAGCGCAGGTGGTTTTCCTTCAGGAGCTGCTGGACGTGCTTCGGGGCCGAACCGCCGGCGCCGGTCTCGAAGAGGCCGCCGCCGTTGATCAGCGGAACGATGGACAGCATCTTGGCGCTGGTGCCCAGTTCCAGGATCGGGAACAGGTCCGTCAGGTAGTCGCGGAGCACGTTGCCCGTGACGGAGATGGTGTCCTCGCCCTTGCGGATGCGCTCCAGGGTGAAGGCGGTGGCCTTGACCGGGGAGAGGATCTCGATCTGCAGGCCCTCGGTGTCGTGCTCCTGGAGGTACTCGCGGACCTTCCCGATGAGCTTGGCGTCGTGGGCACGGGTCTCGTCCAGCCAGAACACTGCCGGGGTCTGGGACGCGCGGGCGCGGTTCACGGCCAGCTTGACCCAGTCGCGGATGGCCAGGTCCTTGGTCTGGCAGGCGCGCCAGATGTCGCCCGGGGCAACTTCGTGTTCGATCAGGACGTTGCCGGAGCCGTCGACCACCTGGATCTTGCCGGGGACCTGGGCTTCGAAGGTCTTGTCGTGGCTGCCGTATTCCTCGGCGGCCTGGGCCATGAGGCCGACGTTCGGAACCGTGCCCATCGTGGTGGGGTCGAAGGCGCCGTTGGCGCGGCAGTCGTCGATGACAACCTGGTAGATGCCGGCGTAGGAGCTGTCCGGCAGGACTGCCAGGGTGTCGGCTTCCTGGCCGTCCGGGCCCCACATGTGGCCGGAGGTGCGGATCATGGCGGGCATGGAGGCGTCCACGATGACGTCGCTGGGGACGTGCAGGTTGGTGATGCCCTTGTCGGAGTCGACCATGGCGAGCGCGGGGCCCTCTTCGAGGCCCTTCTTGATGGCGGCCTGGACACCCTCGCGGACGTCCTCGGGCAGCTCGTCCAGTCCGTTGAGGATGGAGGCGAGGCCGTTGTTGGGGCTGAGGCCGGCCGCGGCGAGCTGCTTGCCGTAGGTGTCGAACAGCTCGGAGAAGTAGGCCTTGACCACGTGGCCGAAGATGATGGGGTCGGAGACCTTCATCATGGTGGCCTTCAGGTGGGCGGAGAAGAGCACGCCCTCTTCCTTGGCGCGGGTTACCTGTGCCGCCAGGAACTCATCGAGGGCGGCGGCGCGCATCACGGTGCCGTCGATCACTTCGCCGGCGAGGACCGGGAAGGCCTTCTTCAGGACCTTGACCGTGCCGTCTTCACGGACCAGCTGGATTTCGATGGTGCCGTCGGCCGGGACCACCACGGACTGCTCGTTGGAGCGGAAGTCGTTGGCGTCCATGTGTGCCACGTTGGTCTTGGACTCGGGGGTCCAGGCACCCATGGAGTGCGGGTTCTGCCGGGCGTAGTTCTTGACCGACAGCGGCGCGCGGCGGTCCGAGTTGCCTTCACGCAGGACCGGGTTCACTGCGGAGCCCTTGATCTTGTCATAGCGGGACCGGATGGCGGTCTCTTCGTCCGACGTCGGGTTGTCCGGGTAGTCCGGCAGCTTGTAGCCCTGGGACTGAAGCTCCGCGATGGCCGCCTTCAGCTGCGGCACGGATGCGCTGATGTTGGGCAGCTTGATGATGTTGGCTTCCGGCTTCTTTGCCAGTTCACCGAGTTCAGCCAGGGCGTCACCGATCCGCTGCTCTTCAGTGAGGTAGTCGCCGAAGACGGCGATGATGCGGCCGGCCAGCGAAATGTCGCGGGTCTCCACCTGCACACCTGCCGTGGACGCGAACGCCTCGATGATCGGCAGGAACGAATATGTGGCCAGCATCGGCGCTTCGTCGGTGTGGGTATAGATAATTTTGGCCATGCTCGGGCGTCTCCCTGAAGGTCGGCTTGTATCTGGTATTCCGGCTATTTCACCAACCTTTAACTTACCCGAGGTGTACCGGTTGAACCTTACCCGGACGGCCCGGCGGCCCTGCATGACCCCGTTCCCGTGTCTTCCGCCACACTATCCATTGTCCCCGGGGCCTATGAGTCCTAATCTTTCTCTCATAAACGAATACCGCTTCGGCGGCTGAAGTCAGTTGGAACCCCTTGCGGCAGGGGCAGATCAGCACCCCCTACCTGGCAAACAAAAACTTGAATCGTCACCAACCGAGCTTGTCATCCCCCGGGTAGGTCAATCAGTCACCCGGCGTGCCTCGCGGGGCCCGCCCCACCTGATAGGTAGGACCGCAATGACGAGCAAAAAGACTCTGGCCGGCAGCCTCCTGAGCCTCTCCACTGGTCTGCTGCTGGCCGCGAGCGCCATCGGCGGCGCAACAGCCTCTTCTGCCACGCCGCAGGACTCGACCCAACTCCAGGTCGAAAGCATTCCGGTGTCCAGCCCACAGGGCTACTGGACACCGGAGCGCATGCGCGCCGCCGTTCCCGGGGAAGTGCTCGCCGCCAAGGCCGTGGCCCGGCAGGACAACAAAGGCCCTTGGCCCGCGGCTGAAGTGGAGTCGGGAGAGTTGACCAGATTCGCCGGCACCACGGCGCAGACCACCGCCCTGCATGTAGACGAAGCCCCGGTGAGCCACATCGGCAAGGTCTTCTTCACCCTTGGCGGGGCCAATTACGTCTGCTCCGGCAACTCGGTCGCCGCCGCCAACAAGAGCCTGGTGGCCACCGCCGGCCACTGCGTCAATGAGGGACCGGGCGCCTTCGCCACCAACTGGGTCTTCGTTCCGGGCTACGTCAGCGGGAAGGCCCCCTACGGTCAGTGGCCTGCCCGGTCGCTGCACGCCGCACGGAAATGGACCTCGGGCGGCGACATCAGGTACGACACCGGCTTCGCCGTGGTGGCCCGGGTGGGAGGCAAGACCCTCGCCGATGTGGTGGGTGCGTCCGGCGTCGAATTCAGCCAGCCCCGCGGCCTGACGTACAAGTCCTACGGCTACCCCGCCGCGGCCCCGTTCACAGGGCAAACGCTCGTAAGCTGCACGGGCACAGCCAAAGACGACGCCATCAACCCCCAGTTCAATTCGCAGGGCATTTCCTGCGACATGACCGGCGGTTCCTCAGGCGGCCCGTGGTTTGTCCAGGGCGACACGGATGAGGCGGACGGTCCCAACGGCTTCCAGAACTCCGTCAACAGCTACGGGTACGGAACACGTTCAACCACCATGTTCGGACCCTTCTGGGGTTCCACCATCATGAAGGTCTACGACAGTGCACAGAGGAAGTGACGAATCTGACGGCACCGCGGTAGGCCACAACGTCGGCCAGACGCCCGAGGAAATCCTGGCCTACTGGACCCCGGAACGGATGGCCGAAGCCCTCCCCCGGGACATCCGGTTGCCGGAACCGGAGGAAAGCCAGCCCCAATCTGAAGAAAAGTAAGTTAAAGCCCGACGGCGGCCGTCCCCTTAGGGGGCAGCCGCTGTCGGGCTTTGCTTGGGCCACGCCGCCGGGTTCCTGGCCGAGCACAGCGAGGTTAGGGAGGCGGTTGGGCCCACGCCGCCCGGGTTCCCTGGCCGAGCGCAGCGAGGTTAGGGAGGCGGTTGGGCCCACGCCGCCCGGGTTCCCTGGCCGAGCGCAGCGAGGTTAGGGAGGCGGTTGGGCCCACGCCGCCCGGGTTCCCTGGCCGAGCGCAGCGAGGTTAGGGAGGCGGTGGGGACTAGTGGAAGAAGTGGCGGGCGCCGGTGAAGTACATGGTGATGCCTGCAGCGTTAGCGGCGGCGACGACTTCCTCGTCCCGGACGGAGCCGCCGGGCTGCACAACAGCCCGCACGCCGGCGTCGATCAGGATCTGCAGGCCGTCGGCGAACGGGAAGAACGCGTCCGAGGCTGCGACCGCGCCGCGGGCACGGGCAGGTGCGCCGGCAGCGTCCGCGTTGGAGGCGCCGCCTGCACCGTCGACATTGGACTCAACCTGCACGCCGAGCGTGTTGGCCCGCTCCACCGCGAGCTTGCAGGAGTCCAGGCGGTTGACCTGGCCCATGCCGATGCCGACTGCGGCACCATTCGAGGCGAGCAGGATGGCGTTGGACTTGGCTGCGCGGCAGGCGGTCCAGGCGAAGGCGAGGTCGGCCAGGGTGGCGTCGTCGGCCGCTTCACCGGCGGCGAGCGTCCAGTTGGCGGGGTTGTCGCCGTCGGCGTTCACCTTGTCGGTGACCTGCACCAGCACACCGCCGGAGACCTGGCGGATTTCGGTCGGGTAGCGGCCGTAGCCCTCGGGGAGGGCGAGCAGGCGGATGTTCTTCTTCTTGCTGAGGATTTCCACGGCCTCGGGCTCGAAGCCGGGGGCGATGACAACCTCGGTGAAGATGTCCTTGACGGTGTTGGCCATGCCGGCGGTTACCGGGCGGTTGGCCGCGATGACGCCGCCGAAGGCAGAGACGGGGTCGCAGGCGTGGGCCTTGGCGTGGGCGTCGGCGATCGGGTCCGCGGCGCCGGCGGAGGCGACGGCCACGCCGCAGGGGTTGGCGTGCTTGATGATGGCCACGGCGGGCTCGGCGAAGTCGTAGGCGGCCCGCAGTGCTGCGTCGGCGTCCACGAAGTTGTTGTAGCTCATGGCCTTGCCGTGCAGTTGGTCTGCCTGGGCGATGCCTACCGGGGCTGCCTTGTCGACGTACAGCGCGGCCTGCTGGTGCGGGTTCTCGCCGTAGCGCAGCACCTCGGAGCGTTCCAGGGCCAGGCCGGCGTAGGCGGGCCAGTCGATGACGCCGTCACCGTCCTCGTCGAGGAACTGGCTGGCGGTCCAGGTGGCCACGGCGGTGTCGTAGCTGGCCGTGTGCGCGAACGCCTTCGCGGCGAGCCGGCGGCGGGTCTTGAGGTCGAAGCCGCCCTCTGCGGCGGCGCGGACCACGTCACCGTAGAACGTCGGGTCCACCACAATGGTGACGGCGGCGTGGTTCTTCGCGGCGGAGCGCACCATGGCAGGGCCTCCGATGTCGATCTGCTCCACGACGTCGTCCTGGGCGGCGCCAGACTTCACCGTCTCCACGAACGGGTAGAGGTTCACCACGACGAGGTCGAAGGCCTCGATCTCCATCTTGGCGAGGGTTTCCATGTGCGCGGGGACCCGGCGGTCGGCGAGGATGCCGCCGTGGACGCGCGGGTGCAGGGTCTTGACCCGGCCATCCAGCATCTCCGGGGAACCGGTGACTTCCTCGACTTCCTGGACCGGGATGCCGGCCGCGGCGATCTTCTTGGCGGTGGAGCCGGTGGAAACGATTTTGACGCCTGCTGCGTGCAGGCCCTTGGCGAGCTCCTCCAGACCGGTCTTGTCGTATACCGAGATCAGGGCCCGGCGGATGGGAACACGGTCAAGCTGCGTCAGGGTCACAAAAGTCTCCGTCTTTATAACGCGGTTGATGTGCCGCGGTTGGTGGGGATACGGCCAGTTTATCGTGTCGGCACGCCTCGTCCGGCTGGCCGGCAGAGTGTGAAGGCGGGCCCGGGGACCGGGCGGAGACCCGGGCTCCGGTGCCTTTAGCAACGTAAGGTTTAAGCAGGAGGCCGAAATGAACATTTACACCGCTGTCCCCAGTGGCGAGCAGGTAGTCCAGGAGCTGCCGTGGCGCTGGAAAGTGCAGGGCCGGATCTTCCTGATCGGGGGCCTGGGATTCATGTTCGATGCGTGGGACGTCACCCTTAACGGCATCCTCATTCCGCTGCTGTCCAGCCACTGGAGCCTCACTCCGGGCGAGGCCGGCTGGATCGGCACCGCGAACCTGATCGGGATGGCCCTCGGCGCCTTCATCTGGGGCACCATCGCGGACACCATCGGTCGCAGGAAGGCCTTCGCGGCCACGCTGCTGATCTTCTCGCTGTTCACGGTGCTTGGCGCCTTCTCCCCCGACTTCATCTGGTTCTGCGTGTTCCGCTTCATGGCGGGTTTCGGCCTGGGCGGCTGCATTCCGGTGGACTACGCGCTGGTGGGTGAATTCACGCCGCGCAGGCAGCGCGGCCGGGTCCTCACCGCCATGGATGGCTGGTGGCCCGTGGGTGCTGCGCTCTGCGGCTTCGTGTCCGCCTGGCTCGTGGCCGCGTTTGCCGACTGGCGCCTGACCATGCTCGTCATGGTGCTGCCCGCCCTGCTGGTGTTCTGGGTGCGGCGCAGCGTGCCGGAGTCGCCGCTGTTCCTGATCCGCAAGGGCCGCCGGGACGAAGCCGCCCGGGTGATTGACCGCCTGGTTGAGGCCACTGGAGCCGAGCCCCGCGCCTACAGCCTGCCCGAGCCGCAGGCCGTGCCACGGCTTTCCGCCGGCAGCGCCTGGCAGCAGCTGCGCGGTGTCTGGCAGTTCAACTGGAAGATCACGGCCGCATCATGGGCCCTGTTCATGAGCATCCTGTTGGTCTACTACCTGTCCCTGACCTGGATGCCGCGGATCCTGATCGGCGCGGGGTTCGCCGAATACAAGGCGTTCCTGACAACGGCGGGGATGGCCGCCGTCGGGCTTCTGGGTGTAATCGCGGCAGCGCTGCTCGTGGAGCGCCTGGGCCGCAAGTGGCTGCTGGCCATCACGGGGCCGCTGTCGGCGCTGATCCTGGTGGTGGTGGCCTTCGTGGTGGATGTGCCCACCGCCGCGGTGTTCTGGCTGCTGGTGTTCGGGTTTGTGGTGCAGGTGGCCATCCCGGTGCTCTACGCCTACGTGTCCGAGCTGTACCCCACGGAACTGCGCGGCAGCGGCTTCGGCTGGGCGTCCACGTTCTCACGGCTGGGGGCAGGGTTCGGCCCGCTCATCTTCGCGAACTACTTCTGGCCGCAGCTGGGGCTGGCCACGTCGTTTGCCCTCGCCGGCGGCCTGGTGGTCCTGTCCGTGCTGTGGATGGCGTTCTTCTCCCCCGAAACCCGCCAGCGCCGCCTCGAGTAACCGGACGGTTCCCCCAACTGACTCGCAGTTGTTGTCGTTTTGAGCCTTCGAAACGACAAGAACTGCGAGTTACTTGGGCGCCAGATCCGGCCGTTTGACGGGTCATGTCCGATGGCGGCGCTAGGCTCTGGCAGGAACGCTGGGGACCGTCTCCAGCCGGTTGGGAGGCCCATGACTACGTCCGCCAAGACTCCGTCCCTTGCTACCGAGCATGTCTCGGTCAGCCAAGTCAGGAGGTCAGTCAGGAAGGCCATCGCCAAGCGTGAGTGGGGCATTCAAGGAGAGTGCGTCGCACCCGTTCAGTCGGGCGCGAAATGGAACTTCGACCTCGTCACCCTGACTGCGGACGGCGTGAGCGTCCTGTCCTGCACCATCTGGGAGGACAGAGCCCCCGGGATCGAAGACTCGCTGCGGCGGGCGGGGCTTTCGCTCCAACAAGCCATGACAGCGGGGATGGTCCTCAAACTCACAGGCACCACCTGGCTCGCACAAGACGGCAAGGTCTCCGTTAGGGTCACAGGGATCGAACCTGAATTCGCCCGACGAGGGGCTCTCTACTTGGCGGACAGAGCGGCGAAGGCCGAACTACGGGCGGCTGGCGTACCTAGCGAGCGCCTTGGGGAGCTGTTCGTCCATGCCGATCCGGAGACCGTCTTCCAAGGCATGGATCGCAGGCCCAGCCGGATCATGGTCTTGGCGCCGGCCGGGGCCAAGGGCGTGGGTGACTTCAAGCACCGCTTCCGAGACGTCAGGTCTCCTGCCGTCGACATCGCATACCGAGCTCTGTCGTGGACGGATAACAGCAGCATCCAAACTATCCAAGCCCACTTAGACGAGGCTCACCAGGCGAATACGGACCTCGTCGTACTTATACGGGGCGGGGGTCCCTGGAGTCACTTACGTGGATATGACCGCGTCGACCTCGCCTTGGCTATTCACAGATCCCCTGTTCCAGTTGCGACCGCTGTGGGCCACAACGCCGATGTCTCTTTGGCGGACCGGGCCGCAAAACTGTCTTTCATCACTCCAACGGCAGCGGCAGAAGCCATCTATAAAGCCCATAGTCACCGTGCTCCTCGAAAGAAAAGTGCTCGGACCGGAGCGACGCACTACAAGCGGAAGCCGGTGCACACCGCTTGGACGGTCGCGCCGGGAGCCAGACCGGCCGACGCAACGAATCCAGAGAAGCAACTTCAGGCCCTAGAGGGTAAGCTCGTGGATGCCCTGGAAGACGCTTCCAAGCTTGCGGCCACTCTGCAGTGGTCAGCCGCTGCCCACATTGCGGATCTTCTCGAAACAGCAGAACAGCGGGTTAGGTTTATTTCCCGTCTAATGACAGTGGCTACCGTCACCACGGCCACGGCGCTGATCGCGTTTGGCGAGGACCTTCTGGCGCTCCTCCAGCCTGCCCCACGTCCGCTCGATTACTGGCTTTATGCGGCGACGGTCATCCTTGCCGGGACAGTCCTCGTGGTCCGACAAAGTCTAGCCAGACGGAAAATTGCCCTTCCATCTGCCGCACCGATGAAACGCCCGCACGTCGCTATAAATTCGTGGCGGTTTGCTGCGAAGAGGGTCCGAACCATCCGCGGTCTACGCAAGCTTCGCTATCACCGGCCAGCCTAACTGTAACTCCCACCTGGCTCGCAGTTGTTGTCGTTTTGAGCCCGGCAAACGGCCAACACAGCGCGCAACCGTGGTTAGCACCCCCCCCGGAACAGCGCCGGGGGGGGGTTGTGCGCCGC
>NZ_JBHUSB010000018.1:0-10350 GCF_042673905.1 Arthrobacter sp. NPDC057009 | reverse complement strand
CGGGGGCCACAACCTCGCGGGGTTAATCAAATTTTCCTTAAACCCCGCCCTCTAACTCTTAACCCCCCCGTTGGCGGTTTTTTTTTTTTGTTTTGAGCCGTCAAAACGACAACAACTGCGAGCTACTTGGGTACCCACCCCCTGCTAAGCAGCGCGTCGCGGACTTTGGCGACCGCGGACAGCGCGTAATGCTGCATGTGGCGCTTTGAGATCCTGACCGGCAGCCAGCCGGCACGACTATAGTCCTCTTCTCGGGCGATATCCCGGACGATCTGGCCAGGCTCGGAGTGGCCTTCCCCCTCGTATTCGACGGCAACTTTGTATTCCGGATAGCCGAGATCGGGTTCGCGTACGACGCCGGGACGGAGTTCAGTAGGCACGTTCAGTTCCGGTTCCGGCAGGCCGGCCTGCTCCAGTGCCAGCCGCAGGCGCGTCTCGGGTGCCGAGTCCGCACCGACGCGTGCCATCTCGAGTGCAATTCTGGCCTTCCGGATGCCGGGGGTGCCTTTGTGCCGATCCAGCATGTCGGCCAATTGCTCACGGGTGGCGTAAGGCTCCCTTCTGACTTCGAACTCCGGCCGAGGATTTCGCACCAGATGGTCAGCCACCACGGTCAGCTCCTCGACGCTCATCCTGCGAGCGATATCCAGCCACGTCCGGACCCTGCTGGTCACCAGCAGGCCGCCAACAGAGACGATTTCGTCGTCGAAGAACTGACCCACGTGGCCGAACACCCCCGTGCGGCGGGGAATGGCCATCCTGTCCGGGCGGGAGATGTGAATCCGTGGATCCTCTGTGCCGGCGAGGAAACCCGGAAACTGCCAGAAAGTGAACGCTGTGGCGTGGGACGCAGCCGAGAACTCGGTCACCCTCGTGAAGGGCCGGACCAGCTCCGGCAGTCCTGGCCCTGGGAGGCGTTCATACTTGGGCACCCTGATGCCGCGGCTGGGTGAGGACAGCGCTCCGTGCCGCAGCCGCCGCAGGCTGACACCTGCGTCGGCCGCTTCCTGGCAAGTGAAGGGCGTCAGCGCAAGCGGCTCGGGAAGCGGTTGAGGAGTCTTCACCGGACCATGGTCCCAAACCCATAACCTGCTGCGGGCGTTATCCACAGGGCAACGCCCCGCCAACCCAACTAGCTCGCAGTTGTTGTCGTTTTGAGGGCTCAAAACGACATTAAATGCGAGTTAGTTGGGTGGGGAGGAAGGGTCGGTTACTTGGGGGCCCGGGCGGCGGCGTACTCGGCGGCCAGCGACGCCAGGGTGGACACCAGCAGCCGCCGCTCCACCACCTTGATCCGCTCGTGCAGGGTTTCCTCGGTGTCGCCGTCCTCGATGGCCACGGCCTCCTGCGCGATGATGGGGCCGGTGTCCACCCCGGCGTCGGCCCAGTGCACGGTGCAGCCGGTGACCTTCACGCCGTAGGCCATGGCGTCGCGGACACCGTGGGCACCGGGGAAGGACGGCAGCAGGGCGGGGTGCGTGTTGAGGTATTTTCCGTCGAAGGCATCGATGAACTCGGGGCTCACGATCCGCATGAAGCCCGAGGACACCACCACGTCCGGCTGGTACGCGGCAACGGCCTCTGTCAGCGCGGCATTCCACTTTGCGCGGTCGGGGTAGGCCTTGAAGTCCACCACGAACGTGTCGATCCCGGCTGCGGCAGAGCGCTCCACACCGTAGGTTCCCGGGCGGTCCGCGCCCACTGCGGCGATTTCGACATCCAGGTCCCCGGCCTGAACGGCGTCGATGACGGCCTGGAGGTTTGAACCGGTTCCGGAGACGAGGACTACTATGCGCATTGCTCAAGCTTAGGCGGCTGCTCGCGTAGGCTGGAAAACATGAACCCCACACCCGGCCCCCAGGGGCGGCAGCGGACCGCGCGTCCGCTCAGCGAGGAGGCCAAAGCCTCGCTCCAGAAGACGCACAACCTGTTCCGCATGTTCATCGTGGCGGTGCTGGGCGCCTTCTTCGTGTTCCAGCTGGACATCGCCTACCTGTGGCTCACCGCCATCCTGACCGCGGCGGGGATCGTGCTGGGGATCATCGTGCTCATCCGGGCCATCCGGTTCAAGGAATCCAAGCTGGTCCTGTTCGGCACGATTTCCGGCCTGGTGGTGGCCGCCGTCATGGTTCTCCTGGTCCTGACCTCGGCCCTGTTCTTCAACCAGGTGCGCGACTTCCAGCAGTGCTCCCGCCAGGCGCTGACCAGCAAGGCAAGCACGGAGTGCCGGGTCCAGCTGGAGAACTCGCTGCCCCGTCCGCTTCAGCAGCCCGCCCGCTGACAGCGGCAAGGGCCCGGCGAGGTCCGCGGGGCTAGTTGCTGCTCGGGGCAGTCCCCAGCTCGGCATCCCGCAGTTGCCGGCGTTCCAGCCATGGTCCCGCCGCGTACCCAATGACGACGCCGATGCCCACTTCCGCGGCCAGCCAGACTGCCGTCCACAAGGGGTCCGGGCCGATGTCCGTGAGCCGGCCGATGCCGGCCGAGCCACGCGCCAGCCAGGCGAGGGCGGCAGCCAGCACGCCTGCAGCGGTCCCGACGATCAGCGCCAGGAACAGCGTGGACGCCGCGGCGGTCAGCCAGCGGACGTGAAGCTTGATGGACAGCCATTCATCGAAGTGGTTTTCGCCTTCGCGCAGGAACCACCAGCCGGCCAGGACCCCGGCGAGCACGGGAACCACCAGCGCCACGAAGCCGAAATCAAGCGGGCCGGCAGGAATCGCGGCAAAAACAGGGATGCTTGGAAGCGGCCCCACTGCCGTCCCCAGCGGACCCACATGCGACCCGGCGCCGAGCGCAAACCCGGAGCCGCTCAGCCACGCGAGCGCGAAGACGGCGAGGTTGGGCAGGAAGCCGAGCTGCGCAATGGTGAGGGCCGCGCCCCCGACGGGCCCGGCGTCGACCGCTTCATAGACCGCCACCACCAGGTTCCAGTGGATGAAAAGGTCCGCCGCCAGCAGCGCCGACGAGATGGCGAGCGCCGCGATAACCGCCACGAAACCGGCCTTGGCCGCGGAGGCCAGATACGAACCCGCCCACCGCGAATGCTGGCTGGTGCGCGCAATCCAGTCCACGGCGTCGACGCCGATCAGCCGGCTCCATGAACCGGCCTCGCGCCGGGCGCCGATCACCATCCCGAGGCCGAAGGGAACCAGCGGGAAAAGACCTGCCCACCACAGGAAGACCCCAACGTCCTCGGTCCGGCAGATAAAGCCGGTGGCGATGCCAAAACCCGCATAGACCAGCCACGAACCCAGCAGCGCCTGCCACAGCTGGTCAGTGTAGGAGGCCCGGGCCAGGCGTCTGCCCGCGCGCCAGGCCAGCAGGAACGGGATGAGGGTCAGGCCCAGTGGAAGCAGCCACAGCGTGCCGGCCTCGGGCCTCGCTGCGGCGCCTTCCCCCACGGTGGTGAGGTACAGCGGCACCCCGTGAATGACCAGCCAGGCCTGGCCGGCGAGCCGGGCCAGGACATCGAGGCCAGCGCTTCCGAAACCGGAGGTGGCCCACACCGCAACGATAGGCACGACGACGAGCAATGCCGAGATGAAGGCCGCCTGCGCGGACTCAAGGCCGCCCTGCAGCCACAAGGGCATGGGCAGCCCACGGTCTCCGGTCTGGTCAGCACGCAGTTTCATCGCCTCCATCGTGCCACGCGGCGCCCCGCCGACCCGTCTTCGACAGGCTCAACAGGGCCGGAAACTCGAACGGTCCTGCACCCGCTCCGGTATACGGCACGTTCGGCGGCGAGCGCTTTTTCGGAAGGCCGGACGTAAAATTAGCTTGTCCGCATTCAGTGGTTGGAGGCAGAAATGACTACCGCATCCCCACATGCGCACGGCGTCCACTTTGGCAGGACTGACGTCCAGAACGCCGGCATGGGTGTAGGTATTGTCTTGATGGTGGTCGGTGTTCTGGGATTCATCCCGGGGATCACCGCACGGTACGGCGAACTGATGTTCCTTGGCCCCAATTCGCACGCCATGTTCCTCGGCCTGTTCCAGGTGTCCATGCTGCTCAACATCGTGCAGCTGGTCATTGGCGCGACCGGCTGGGCCATGTCACGCAGCGAGATGGGTGCGCGGAGGTTCCTTCTGGGCGCCGGTGCGCTGTACGTCGTCCTTAGCATCTACGGGCTCAGTGTCGGAGTGGATTCGGCGGCCAACTTCCTGTCGCTGAACATGCTGGACAACTGGACGCACATGGTGCTGGGCGTGCTGATGATTGCCTGTGGCTGGATGTTCTCACGGCATCCGGTCGAGGACAGGAAATAGCCCGGAACGCGAACGCCGGGAACTAGGAGCCGCGAATGAATAGATATCTAATCTGAGTATTCGTACTACCGGTTGGTGCAGGCGGCCACGCAAAGTCATGGGCGTCTGCACCAACTTTTTGTGCGGACAGTGCCCGTTCGCCGGCGCTCCGGGGTTGGCCCTGGGCCACGGACCTACGCCAGGGACAGCAACCTACGCCAGGGATAGCACGAAGGAGAGCACAAACCCGGCCGCCGTGCTGAGCGCCACGGCCGGACCGCCGTGTTCATAGGCCTCCGGCATCAGGGTGTCCGCGAGGGAGGCGATGACCGCCCCGGCTGCGAAGGCAAGCGGCAGCGAGATGGTCTCCGGGCTCGTGCCGGACAGCGGACCTGCGCCAAGGACCACTGCCGCGACCAGCAACACTGCGCAGACGGCCCACAGTCCCATGACCGACCCGGCGGAACGGCCCTGGCTGCGCATCGACGAGGCACCCACCAGCGCCTCGGGCAAGTTGGACACGAAGATCGCGGCCAGGAGTGCCAGGCCCCCGGTTCCCTCCCCCAGGGAAACACCCAGGGCAATGTTTTCAGGCACGCCATCCAGCGTCACAGCTGCCAGCAGCGCCATTCCGGCGGCACCCCGGGTGGAGGCTGCTGTGGGGGCCTTCTCGACGGCGGCAGCATCCGTATCCAGCTTGGCGCTGCCCCGGTACTCATCGGCGGGCACCGACCTGGATCCGGGCTGCGCCCACCGGTCCAGCAGCGCGCTCAAGGCGGTGAAGACCACCGCACCGACCAGCAGGCCGAGCGCGGCACGCACAATCCCGCCGCGCTGATAGGCGTCCTCAAACAGCTCGAACGCCAGGGCGGTGATCAGCGCGCCGGCGGCAAACGACAGCAGGATTGCCAGCAGCCGTTTTGGCAGCTCAAAACGGACACCAATTAGCGCACCTATAACAAGTGCACTAGAAGCCACCGCGCCGAACAGGAGGGAGGTTCCCATGGCGCAAGTATAGGAAGGCGCGGCCGGGATGGAATAGCCTTCCCTGCACTAGAAACGGATCCGGGCATACGGCTCACTGGGCAGGTTGCCGGCAGTCCACGGCTTTTCTGACGGTTCGCTCCGGCCTTCGCCGCGGCCGTCGCGCAGGACGGCCCGCACCGTTGCCACTATGGCGACGACGGCGATTGCGGCCAGCAGCACAAGGACGACGACGATCGATCCAGACATCCTCTGAGCACCTTCTGCTTCAATTTTATTGCGATTGAAGGCGCCCGCTCTCAGGCGAATATTTTTCCTCTGGACGGAACCGCATGACGGGCATATTCTGGTCTCCCATTGCGCTGGGGGGTGATTTCAATGGGCAACAGCTTGCGCCTTCTCAAGGCTGCCCTTGTGCGTGCCCTCCTGGTGCCCGTTGTCCTCGCGTTGGCCTGGATTATTTGGGGCGCAGCATCCGCCGGTGCAGTATCCGGGGACACCGGTTCGGCCAGCCCGCTGGACCCCGGTTCCTTAAGTACCAACTCCCTAACTACCGGTTCGCTCAGTAGCGGTTCGTTGGACACAGCCCCTGTGGCTGCCATCGCTACATCCGCAGTGCCTGCTCCGCTGGCTTCCCCAGTCTCCGAGGTGGCTCCGGTCGCCACGCTGCTGCCGGCAATTCCCGAACTGCCGGCGGTAGCCAGCGTCCCGGCTGCTGTCACCAAGCCGGTGTCGCCTGTCGCCGGCATCGTGGCGGACACCGCCGGCACCGTGGTCAACCGGGCGCCGAAGGCGGTTTCCGCAGTGACCAGGACTGTCACCGCAACGGCTGCTCCCGTCCTCAACAAGACGGACAGCCTCATATCGGCGGCCCAGAACGTCATCGCGTCCGTGCCGCCGCTGCCCATCGCGCCTGCGGTGCCTGTTCCGGCGGCCCCGGCGCCCTCATTGCCGGTTCCGTCGGTGTCCGTCCCGCGGGTGCCTGTTCCTTCAGTAACTGTTCCTTCTGTGCCGGCGCAGGAACAACCAGCGGATCCCGCACCGGACGTCATGCGGACGGCGCCGCACCGCGGCGCGATGGGCAACCAGCCAAATCTTGCCGTGCCGTCACATGACGTTCCGCCCTCGGCGGTGAGGCCGGCGTCGAATGCTGCAGACAGGGCCGCGCCGGCTGCGGGCGCAGCCCTGCCTGTCGACGGATCCGGCCTTTCGCTGGCTGAACTCCGGATGACGACGCCTGAACGGCGGGAGCCGGCTGCCGCCAGCCCTGCCACCCGCAATCTGCACGTCCATGAATGGCCCGGAGCGGGCCTGCTCCATCCCTTCGCCGTAAGTGAGGGAACGTCGGGGAGCTCCTCCCCAGGCTTCGAAGGCTCGGGCGCCCAGGCCGCCGATGTGGCCGGCGGATGGGACCGTGACCTTATGCATGCCGGCGCCCGGGTCTTCGACGCCGGCCTGTACCTTCCCGCCAGCCCAGCCTTTGATCCGGGGTGCTCCCCCGACTGAACAGGTCACCCCTGCCCACCTTCCGGGCAGAAACGACCACCTGCGCAGCCCTGCGCATGGACCACCAGTTCAGTCAGGAGAATATGTCATGTCTACGCACGCCCCGCTGTCTGCCGCCCACCGCCCATCCCGTCTGCAGTCCGCAACCGGCGAGGGCCGGATCGGAAACTGGCCGGACCCAATGCGCGGCCGGATTGGAAACTGGCCGGATCCGATGTCCGGTCTCATCGGCAACTGGCCGGATCCGATGCGACGGCATTGCTAGGGATATCCAGGCGAAGCTACAGTGCCATCTGGTCGAAGCTACGGTGCCATCCGGCCGCGTGACCGGGGCGGATGGCAAGGGAAAGTGCCGCCGCGCGGTGGCGCGGCGGCACTTATCCCTGCTCAATCACCCCGCCTATACGGGGGCGGAGTCGCCCTTCCCGTGCGGCTTCGGTATGACACCGGCCCGGTCCTGCGGCGCCGGCATGGCGTCCTGCGCTGCATTCTCTTCTGCGGCGACGGGTGCCTGCAAGGCGGGTTCCGCAGATGTATCTGTGCCGGAGCCCTGCTGAATACCTTCGAGTGGCGCTCCTTCAGAGGGCACGCCCGCTACGGCAGGGCCCCCTTCCATAGCGCCCCCATCCACGTTCTCCCCCGCACCCGGCTCGCCTCCGGCGGATGTATCCTGAGGCTTGGTCGAGCCGGCTTTAGCGCGGCCGGGAAAGTAGCTGATGACCCGTGCCAGCTCCCTGCCCAGGACGGTTCCTCCGACGACATCAGGGGGCAATGCCTCCTGCTCGGCTTTCCGGGCCGCCTCCAGTGCCTGGCGCCCCGCTTCCGTTATGGAAACCTCGTTGTGCCGCCTGTCCAGCGAACTGGACTCACGAACCACAAGACCTGCCGCCTCGAGCCGCGACAGCACCCGGCCTATTGACTGGCTGCGGACTTTGATGTCAGAGGCCAGCTGTTCCTGGTTCAGCGGGCCGTCGAGGAGGCCCTGCAGTGCGATGACCGCGGCGTGGGTGAGCCCGAGTTCGGCCAGGGCCTGGTCCTGCCTGCGCTGGACAAGCCTGGCGGCCATGGACAGCAGCTGGTGAGGGCCCCACTGGTCTGCGTCAGGATTCGGGACCATCGGTTTAGACCTTCTTTCCCCTTTGAGCCCGTGCTGGCACCATGGCCAGCCCCAAATGCCGGCAACGCCGGGGCCGGATAACCCGGCCCCGGCGTTAGGCATACTAACGTCGGGTGTCCTCGACGCCGTCGGTCTCAATGCGCTCCTTGCGGACTTGTTCATCCACTGTCACCTCATCGGTGACGGTTTCCGTGTCCAGCTTGACCCGCTCAACGGGCACGGCCTCCTTGTCCACCACGGGGCGTTCCTCGTGGAGCACCACTTCGTGTTCGGCCTCGCTGATGTCCGGGCCGTTGAGCGCTTCGCCCCGGTTTCCTTCGGTGATCGGTTCGCGTTCCAGCCGAACTTCCTCGCGCTGCACAGGAACCGTCTGGGTGACGTTCTCGGTCACCACGTATTTGCGCAGGCGCGCCCGGCCGGCAGCCTGCCTTTCCGTGCCGACGTTCAGGCGTTCCTCCGAACGCGTCATGGCGTCATCGTCGCCCAGCCCTGCCGTGCCACGGCCGGCCCTGTCATCCGCCGCGCTGTAGGTTCCGCCGCTGCCTGCGGCCGCGAACCCCGCGTCCCGGTCAGTGGCTGTACGGCTGGCAGCGGACTGCTCCGTTGTCCGGCGGGAGTCAGCGCTGTGCCCGTTCGCAGCCTCGGAGTAGGTCACGTTGCCGTTTAGCTGGTAGTGCTCGTAAAGGCGGTCTTCTTCTGCCGGGTCCAGGTGGCCGTCGGCGTCCACGCGCGGAGCGTCCTTTACCTGGTTCTTGCTGTACGGGACAACGATGTCGTCTCCTTCGAGCCGCGCCCCTTCCAGGGGAATGAAGGACTCCGAGGTCCCGAAAAGGCCCGTCCGTGCCGTCACCCATGTGGGCTGCCCGTTGGCATCATCCGCATAAACCTGCCCGAAGGAGCCGATCTTGTCTCCGTCTGCGGAGACGATGTTTCCGTTCTTGTTGAGCAGGTCGTCGATGTGTTCCTTGGTCAGCATGCTGTCTCCTTGGAGTTTGACTTCATGTTCACATTTGGCTGTTCACGCTGAGGCCGACGACGGCGCTGCCGCCCGACTGGTAGGTGTTGCCCACCGTGGCCGGCTGTTGTGCCGTCGTGGCCGAGGCCGATGCTCGAACCTCGCATCTATACCCTAAGCATGCTTACTATCAGATTGGCAAGCCTACTTAGCTTTTTTCTTCGGACCGGCCACGGCGGACCGGGGACCGCACTGCGCATTCGGGCGATTTTTCCGGCCGGAAACCTGACGAATACGGGCAACAGTACGAAAAGAATGACAAGGGTACTTACTATTTATTAGTAAACATGCTTACCATTGCATGCCAGCACTGCTGGTTCTGAACAGCCGCTGACCCTTTCGGAAAGAGAGAGCGAAGATGACAGAGAATCAATGGCCGCAGGATGAAAGCCTTACGACTCCCCCGGCCACGCAGAACTCGGCTTACAACGCGGGCACCACCGGCTACGGCACAACGGGCGCGGACAGTGCCGGCTACGGCACGGGCGGCTCCGCCACGGCCTACCAGGACGATGCTTCCAAGAAGGATGTGGCCAGGCACGAGGCCGCGAACGTCGCAGGCGAGGCCAAGGGCGCAGCCAAGAATGTCGCCGAGACGGCCAAGTCCGAGGCGAAGAACGTCGCCTACGAGGCCAAGAACAGCGCCCGTGACCTGCTGCACCAGGCGAAGTCGGACCTGACCAGCCAGGCCGGCACCCAGCAGACGAAGGCCGCCGAAGGCATCCGTACCATCTCCTCGCAGCTGCGCACCATGGCCGACGCACCGGACCAGCAGGGCGTGGCCTCGGACCTGATCCGGCAGGCCGCCGACCGCTCCGAATCCGTCGCCTCCTGGCTGGACAACCGGGACCCGGGCTCGCTCCTGGATGAGGTCAAGTCCTTCGCCCGCCAGCGCCCCGGCACCTTCCTGCTCCTCGCAGCAGGCGCGGGCCTGCTCGCCGGACGCCTGGGCCGCAGCCTGCAGGCCGGCGCCCCCGAAACCACAACCCGGGCTGGAGCCGCCGGAACCGTTCCGCCCTACCCTGTTCAGCCGCCGGCAACGGAAAGTACCCTGGACGCCGGCGCGGGCGCGCCGCTCTATGACCGCGCGGAACTGGGCGAACCCGCCTACACCCAGCCGGCTTACGGCGAACCCGCCACCGGGCAGCCGGCCTACGGTGAACCGGCAGTCGGGCAGCCGGGGTACGGAGAGCCAGGGATCGGCGAGCCTGGGTACGGAGAGCCCACGCGCCGCGGCACCACAGGTCCGGCCTCAACGCAGTCACTGCCGGGAAACTCTGCTTCCGGCGTTCCGCTGCGGGATGTGGATGACCCGTACACCGAGGGTGGAGGTCGTCCCCTGTGAGCAGCCAGATACCCGATACACCGCCAACGGCCGCGCACGCCAAGGCCGACACCACGTCCCTGGGCGACCTCCTCGGTGAGGTCACCCGGGACCTGTCCACCCTGATCCGGCAGGAAATCGAACTCGCCAAAGCCGA
>NZ_JBHUSB010000017.1:105619-119619 GCF_042673905.1 Arthrobacter sp. NPDC057009 | reverse complement strand
ATCCTCGCGACCCTGCATGACACCAGCATTAATCACCGGCCCCGAAAACCCGGCAGGCACGCCAGACCGTGACGATATATTCAGCGCGCTCCTAGGGGCGGCGGTCCAGCGCCTCCAGGAGCCGCCGGACCGACCCGCCAAGGTTCCAATCAGCGGCGAGCTGCTCGAGTTCCGCACGTGCCTCGCCGGTTACCGGCTGCAGTTCGGCGCCAGCCTCCTCAAGCGAGGGCAGTTCCAGGTTGCGCACAACATTGACGACGTCGGGAGCCACCTTGAGGTAGCCGGCGGCGGCCGCAAGCTTGGACCGCACCGAGGCAGACACGCCGCCTGCCGGATCCGCCGCCGCCGCGAGCAGCCCCTCGAGGGTGCCGTGTTCCAGGAGCAGGGCGGCGGCGGTCTTCTCGCCGATGCCGGCGACGCCCGGCAGCCCGTCCGAGGCGTCACCGCGGAGGGTTGCGTAGTCGGCATACTGCTGGGGCAGCACCCGGTACTTCCCGACGACCGCGGCGTCAGTCATGATCTCGAGGTTCTTCATGCCACGGGCGGTGTAGATCACGCGGACCTGCCGGGCGTCGTCGACCAGCTGGAAGAGGTCCCGGTCCCCCGTCACCACGTCCACGGGAAGGTCCGCGTGGCTGGCGTAGGTGCCCACGACGTCGTCGGCCTCATGTTCGGGTGCGCCCACAACGGCAATCCCGGCGAGATCCAGGACGTGGCGGATCAGCGGGAGCTGCGCCTCCAGCCCGTCCGGCACCACCTCCACATCGGCCGCACCGGCCACTGCTTCCGCCACCCGGTGCGACTTGTACGTCGGAATGAGGTCCACCCGCCACTGCGGACGCCAGTCGTCGTCCCAGCACGCCACCAGATGCGTGGCGCCGTAGTCGGTGGTGAGCCGCGCGATCATGTCGAGCAGGCCGCGCACGGCATTGACCGGAGTGCCGTCGGCGCGGCGGATGGTGTCCGGCAGCCCGTAGAAGGCACGGAAGTACAGGGAGGCGGTGTCGAGCAGCATCAGGCGGTTGACCATGACTGATCCTGACACGGATTCACCGCACCGTGCCCGTAACACGGGGCGAAAGTGGGAGGATGGGCCCATGGAATTGCACATCACCGGCGACGACGCCGCCGACAAACTGCTCAGCGATGACGCCTTCGCCCTGCTCACCGGCATGCTGCTGGACCAGCAGGTGACCATGGAGTCCGCGTTTGCCGGCCCCGAGAAAATCCGTACGCGCATCGGCTCCATCAGTCCGGCCGCCGTCGCCGAATATGACCCGGCAGGCTTCGTTGAAGTCTTCAAGGAACGCCCGGCAGTGCACCGCTTCCCCGGCTCCATGGCCGCCCGCGTCCAGGCGCTCGCCGAGGCTGTGCAGAGCGACTGGGATGGCGAAACAACCGCCATCTGGACCCGGGATGAGCCGGATGGCAAGGAAGTGCTCCGCCGGCTGAAGGCCCTGCCGGGGTTCGGTGATCAGAAGGCCAGGATTTTCCTGGCGCTGCTCGGCAAGCAGTGCGGGCTCCAGGCGCCGGGCTGGCGCGAGGCCGCCGGCCATTACGGCGAGGAGGGTGCGTACCTCTCTGTTGCGGACATCGTGGACCCCGAGTCGCTGACCAAGGTGCGCGCCAGCAAGCAGGCTGCCAAGGCCGCCGCTAAGGCCGCCAAGGCGCCCGCCGCGGGTTAGTGATCGGAAGTACGACGGCGGGCGGTTGCCTTGGACTGCCGGGTGCTTGGCTGCCTGACACTCGCCTATTCAGTACTCGCCACCTCAGTACTCGCCCTTGATCACGAAGTAGGAGCCGCGGATCACCCCGGCCAGCTTCGACTTCTGGCGCGCGAACTTGAAGTTTGATGCCAGTTCCTCGGGGACTTCCATGCCCTCTGAGAGCTTGAATCCCACTGCCCGCTTGCTTCCCTCCTCAAGGCCGTACATCACGTTGATGGAAAGCCCGGATTCGTAGAACACGTAGGCCATCCGGAACCCGTCCACCTCGAAGGACGTCACCTCCAGCGGACGGGATGAGATGACGATGTTGCGCTCCTCGGCGAGGATGCGGTTCACCCACTCAAGGGTGTCCGGTGCGTCGCCTGCCGGCTGGACGGTGAAGACGTGGCCGTACTTGTTCATGTAGTAGCGCGCCTCGTTGGCGCGCAGTCCGGCCAGGGTTTCCGCCACCGGGGACGGCTCCAGACCCACGGTGGATACGTTCTGGAAGTCTACGGTGTATGGCATGCGCCCTCCTGGTGCCTGGTTCTTCACATGATGACTGATCGCACTCCAAACCCTACGTGCAGGGTGGCGGACGGGCTTCTCGATTCCTGATTGATCACCACAAATACAACCAGCGCTAATACCGCCAGCGCAGCGCGTCGATCACGGCGTCACGGTCAAGCTTGGCGAACCTCTCGGCTTCGCCGCGCCGCACTGCCACATAAGCCTCCAGAAGTTCATGCCCCAATGCTGTGCGGAGGAGACTGCTGCCCTCCAGATCATCCAAGGCCGTGAACATGTCCGGAACAAACGCCCGGATGTCCAGGCGCTCCCGCTCGGCCTCGTTCAAGGTTCCGGGGTCCACGGTGACCTCGGCCGGCAGTTTGAGCTGTCGTTTGAACCCGTCCAATGCCGCCGCCAGAATCGCTGCCACTGCAAGGTACTGGTTGGCGGAACCGTCACAGCATTTCACTTCAACGTTCGATTGCTGGTCCTCGTAGCCCTTCAGTCCCGGCACGAAACGGATGGCAGCCTCCCGGTTGCCCGTACCCCAGCAGATGAAACTGCCCGCCCATTGTTGCGGCTGAAGCCGGGCCAAGCTCAGCGCGCTTCCGCCCAGCAATGCCACGCTTTCGGCCAGCTTCCCGAGGACGCCCGCGATCATGCTCCCGCCTGCAGGACCCATCCGCGTGGCGGCCGCCGCATCGCTGAAGAGGTTGCCGTCCGTGTTCCGGGCGGAGAAATGTATGTGGCATCCGTTGGTGGCCGTTCGGGAATCCGCCATGGGCGAGTAGGAAACCTGCAGTCCGTGCCGGCGGGAAACCCGGGAGACGATGAATCGGGCCAGAAGGTAGTCATCCACGGCCTGGACCGGGTTTCGCGCGGCCAGGGCGATTTCGATCTGGCCCTGGCCATACTCGGGGTGAATCTGTTCAACCGGAACGCCGGCGTCCACCAGCGCCGTGAGCACCTCCAGGTTCCATGCTTCCAGCTGAAGGAATGCGGCCGCTCCATAGCCGGGGCCGCCGTGCGCCAGAACCGGTGCTTCCGGGCTGCCGCTGAATACCGTGAATTCCAGCTCGAAGCCGACCGAAGCCTCCAGTCCGGCTGCTGCCCATTCTGCAGCAACACGCTTGAGTGCTGTGCGCGGGCAGGTCGGATAAGGGACACCGTGCAGGTCCACCAGGTCGGCGGGCGCCCAGGCAAGGCCGCTTGCCTTGTCGACGACGGCAACGGCTGAGCGGTCCGGCATGCCGCGCAGGTCGCCGACGATCGGATCGATCTGCGATGACCGGGTGACGTGGTCGTCAGCAGCCAGCAGGACTCCGACACTGACCGAGACGCCGCAGCCATTGGTGAAGGCGCCCTCTACTTTGGGGCCCGGGAGAACTTTGACCCGTGAAACGCCCGCATTGTCCAGACAGGAAATGACAAGTGCTCTTACATGCTGCAGATCCATGTCCGCCTTTGGATTTGAAGTCACAGCATTTCCTTTCGTTTGTTCACGCCCGGCATTGGTCACGCACTCGGCACTGTTTATGCGATCGGCATTGGGCCTTCGGGGTTCAGCTTGTAGACACGCCTGGCATTTTCGGAGGCAAGCATGCTGGCGATGTTGTCGGCGTCGTTCGCTGTTGCCCACCCGGTTGCAACCCATTCGTCCATCACGGACGCCACGGCGGTTCGCCAGTTGGCGGCACTCACGGCGTAGTGCTCGCCAAGGCCGTACGCATCTGATGAGTAGAGGATCTTGCTGAAGGGTGCGATTTCCATCGCCTGGCGGATGGCCCTGCCGGCACTGGGACCGAGGTAATGCGAGACCAGGCCCACATCGAGGTAGACGTGCGGGAAGACCTGGGCCAAGATCCCGGCTTCCCTGATGAAGGGATAGCAGTGCAGGAGCATGAAGTCGACGCCCAACGTCCTGGTGGTGTGGAAGAGCGGAGTGAGCCGGGACGGATCAGCCCGGAAGAGCTCAACATCCCCGTCGCCGTACCCCGTGTGGAGCTGGATGGGAAGGCCCGTCCCGATCCCGGCCCAGAGCCCGAACCGCAACAGGACGGGGTCAGTGACCCTGAAGGTTCCGGTCTTCTCCGCGGTGAAGAACCACTCGTCAGCGGCTTGAAGCACCTCACGGCCGGATGGCGGTTCCGCGGGGATGTCGAAGCCATGACGGTAGGCAAGAATGGATTTCAGCCCCGCGGCTTCCCTGGCTCGGGCAGCCAGCGCCTCCGGGAACTTCGCAACGAAGCCCGCTGCCGTGGATTCGGCCGCCAGGAGTTCGGCTACGCGCTCGATCCGGACGATCTCGTGAACCCCGGCACCGGCACAGGCAGCCATGGCGGCGGGGTCCAGCAGCCGGGCATCCGGTATGCCTGTCTCGAGGAGATAGTCCGATGTCCCCGTACTGCCGAGCAGCAGCCGGTTTGCTTCCGCGGCCCCGATGTTCCTGCGTTGGGCGAGATATTCGTCCATCGGTGCCAGCGGCTCGAGCCCGAGGACCGGTGCGCAGCAACGGCGCACCGCCAGCCCGAAGGGTGATTCGAGGCTGTCCGTGCCCTCCGGCGCCGGCCAGTCGGATTCTGTGGCCAGGCTCCTGAACTCGTCGTCGTTCAGTTCGGCGTCAACCACACCGTGGCTGTGGTGATCGATCAGGGGCAGGTCAACCCTGCGGCTGCTCGTGTCGGTCATGATCCTGCCAGCTGTTCGTGTCGGGCCACCCTTAGATCGAGTATGGGACCGATGCCACGGGGAGGAAAGCCGTCAGGCCGGCCGGTATGTCACCATCAGCACCCCGGTCGCGGTGGGGATGGACTCAACCAGCCGCAGCCGGTGCAGTTCATCCTCAGGCCCGAACAACCGGCGGCCCGAGCCGAGCAGCACCGGGTGGATCATCAGGAACAGTTCGTCGACGAGGCCGTGCGGGAGCAAAGAGCGGACCAGCTGGCCGCTGCCCATGACCACGAGGTTGCCCCCGGGCTGTTCGCGCAGCGCAGCGACCCGGGCCGGGACGTCCCCGCTCAGGAGCGTGGAGTTTGGCCATGGCAGGTCGGTCTCGGGGTTGGAGGACGCGACGTACTTCCGTGTCCCGTT
Source organism: Arthrobacter sp. NPDC057009 (assembly GCF_042673905.1). Classification (NCBI taxonomy): domain Bacteria; kingdom Bacillati; phylum Actinomycetota; class Actinomycetes; order Micrococcales; family Micrococcaceae; genus Arthrobacter; species Arthrobacter sp. NPDC057009. The sequence goes on along the minus strand of NZ_JBHUSB010000017.1, from coordinate 114,313 downwards.
GAGGCCGTCCTTGAAAGGGCCGCCGGCGTGGTTCCAGTACGTGAGCATGTCGTCGTAGCTGCGGCGGCCGAACAGCCAGGAGAAGTCCTTGCCCATCCGCTCGCCCATGGCCGGCATCATTGCCGGGTCGTTGGCTTCCAGGGCCCAGCCGCCATGCCGGAAGCCATCACGGGTGTCTTCATCGGGGCGGCCCGGCCCCTGCAGGACGCCGTCGAGGCTGACGTGATTCACGACCAGAACGCGCATGCGGTACTCCATCCGACATCAGCCGGCGTTGACCGCCGGGTTGTTGACGCGTCCCCCCAAAGCGGCCCAAAGGTAGCGGATGGCTGCCTCCACGCCTTTGGCGTTGGCCCCGGCCAGGAGCTGCAGGACCAGGCCGTCCAACGCGGCGAAGGCAGCCCGGGCAGCACCCTCCTGCCCGCCGAAGCCGATCCGCTCCAGGCCGTCGGAGAGCGCCTGGATGTAGCTGTCGTAGAGTTGCTGTACCGGTCCTGCCAGTTCGGGGCGCCGCCGCGATTCCAGGATCATTTCGTACTGGAAGATCTGGATGTCGGGATTGTCCTCGATCAGCGACAGGATGCTCCGGCAGAACTCGTCCTCGGTTGCAGGCAGCGCTTCCAGCCGTGACAGCCCGATCGACTGCTGCACGGACCATTCGAGTGCGGCCTCAATGAGGGCATCCCTCTTGCCGAAGTGGTGCACCACCAGCGTGTTGTTGACGCCGGCCTGTTCAGCAACTGCACGGAACGTCAGGCCACGCAGCCCCTTGCGCGCCACCACATGCACGGTCGCAGCCAGCAAGGCTTCCCGCCCTGTGCCGTATCCGCTGTGTCTCTGCCCGCTCATGCCACCGATTGTAGCCGCCGGGGACGCGGTATTGACTTCAAACCTCAGCAGATGCTTAGCTGTGAGGCATCACACAACTAAGCATATGCATAGTTGCCCCAGCCGAGGAGGATCCATGCCCACGTCCACGAACGCCGTCGAATTCACCGTCCACGACGCCCATGACCCGCAGAAATACGAGCCGTTCGCCCTGGGCCAGGTCCAGTGGGTGCGGCGGCCCGGAGAGGGAGGCCGTCCCGCACTGTCCGCCGGCTTCTGGCACGTCACCACGGAAGAAGCCCCGGAACCGTTCGACCTGCTCATCGAGGCCGACGAAACCATCCACATCATCGAAGGGCACCTGCACATCGAGGTAGAGGGCGGTGACAGCTTCGACCTCAAACCAGGTTCGGCCGCTTCCTTCAACAGGGGTGCGCAGACACGCTGGACCGTCGTCGAAGACACCACCGAGTTCTTCGTCTATTCCTGACACGCCGAAAACCTGAACGCAGAAGGATGCATCGTGAGTGACACCACCCCCAACGCCGGGCAGGCCGACGTCGTCATTATTGGCGCCGGATTCGCCGGCCTGACCGCGGCCCGGGAATTGCGGCAGGCTGGTTTGTCCGTAATCGTTCTTGAGGCCCGGGACCGGATCGGCGGCCGGACCTGGCTTGATGACAGGCTTGGCCGTCCGCTGGAAATGGGCGGCACGTGGGTCCACTGGACCCAGCCCTACGTCTGGGCGGAAATGAAGCGCTACGGGATCGGCACCGTTCAAAGTCCGGTCCCGGAAATGGCCTACTGGTGGGCGGACGGCGCCCGGCACACGGGCACACCCGACCAGCTGCTGAACGAAATCGACGGGCCAAACCGCCAGCTCGTGGAACAATCCCGTAAATACTTCCCCGAACCGTTCGCGCCGCTGGCCAGCCCCCGGATCAAGGAGATCGACAGCGTCTCCCTGCCCAAGAAAATCGCAGGCCTGCAGATCACGGATTACTCCAGGGACATCCTGGAATCCTTCTGGTCCCTGAACTTCAATGGCCCCATCGACGACGCCGCCTTCACCCAGGCCCTGCGCTGGGTGGCACTCACCAACGGCGACTGGATGGTCAACTTCGAAGCCTGCGCCACTTTCAAGATCGAAGGAGGCACCAGGAATCTGATCAACGCCATCGCGGCCGGAACAGGCGTTCGCCTCGGGAAGACTGTCTCGACCGTCAAGTCCACCGAGGGGACCGCTGCCGTCATCTCCAGCGACGGCGAGGAATTCCACGCCGACCATGTCATCTGCACGCTTCCCCTCGGAGCCATGGGCGCCATCGCATTCGACCCTCCCCTGCCCGCCGCCGCACAGAGGGGTATCGGTGAGGGACAGGTCTCCAAGGGCATCAAGGTCTGGATCACCGTCAAGGGGGAGGTCAAACCGTTCGTTGCCCTCGGCGCCGCGGAGTGGCCGCTGAACTTCGCCCAGGCTGAGTACGGCCAGGACGGCAGCACCATCCTCGTCGCCTTCGGACCCGACACCTCCCGCCTTGACGCCACCGATCTTCGGCAGGTCCAGGCCGCCCTCGACCTGCTCGCGCCGGACCTCGAAGTCCTGGACACCGCGAGCCACGACTGGACCAGTGACCCGCTCTCAGGCGAGACGTGGCCGATGCACCGGCCGGGTTTCCTGACGGAGTCGCTGGGAAGCTTCCAGCAGCCGCGCGGCAGCCTCCTGTTCGCAGGTTCGGACTACGCCAACGGCTGGGGCGGCTTCATCGACGGCGCCATTGAAAGCGGGCTGGAAGCAGCCCGGAGCATCGTGAACGCGCGCAGTTAGCCGCCGCCTTAAGCAGCCACTAAGGGCCGGCGGCGTTCGCGCCGCTGGCCGTGGCCGAGCGTTCAAGGAGCCTTCCGACCTGAATGACGGCGGCCCGGATCTTTGCAGGATTCCCGAAGGTGAGGAATTGCAGCATCAGTCCGTCGAGCGCGGCAAAAATAGCTCGGGAAAGTTCCTCATCCATATCGAGCGAACGGGCGCGGAGGGCCGCTTCAACAGTGGAGATGTAGTTGTCGTAAAGACGGTCCAGAAGTGCCCTGAGCTCCGGCTTCCGCCGCGCCTCAAGAAGCATCTCGAACTGGAATAGCTGCAGCTCCGGCTCGGCGGACACCGTGTCCAGGAGGGCGTCAGCGAACCGCTCATCGAAATCGGCCACTCGCGCAAGCCCGGTCTCATCAATGGACCGCTGCACGGCCCACTCAAGTGTGGCTGCCAGCAAACCTTCGATCGAACCGAAGTGGTGCGTGATCAGCGTGTGGTTCACCCCCGCCCGCCCGGCAACAGAACGGTAGGTAACGCCCCGCAGGCCCTTCTCCGCAACAACGTCGACGACGGCGGCCAGCAGGGCGTCGCGGCCATCACCGTAAGGCAACCGTTGGGACTCCAGGCTCATAACCCGATTCTAGCCCCGGCAGAAGGCCGTTCCGGGAGCCTTGACGCTCCAAACTAAACACTTGTATAGTTTTCTTCGTGATACGGCTCACGTGCCGCTCATCACCATCACTTCCACCGGGAGACGCGCACGAGGGGGTGCGCGCCAACCGGAACACATACGTATTCACGAGGCATGACTTTCTGTGTCCCTGCCCTGGCGAAAGAGCCACATCATGAATCAACAAACCGGACAGATCCCCGCCAACGAGGAAACCACTGTCAGCACTGCCCGCCTCCGGCCGAACAAGCTGGGTGTCATGGCGGTGGCCTTCTTTGCCATCGCTGCTGCCGCCCCGATGGCGGCCGTCGTCGGGGCCAGCCCGGTCCTTTTCGCGGCCAGCGGACCGGGAACCCCTGTCATCTACGTCATCGCGGCACTGCTCGTTGCCCTGTTTTCCGTGGGGTATCTCAGGATGAGCCACAGCATCACCAACGCCGGCGGATTCGTCGCCTACATTGCCAGGGGGCTTGGCACGAAGTGGGCCACCGGTGGCGCGGGAATCGCCATCCTGACCTACGTCAGCCTGCAGGTGGGGCTCTGGTCGCAGTTCGGCGTGTTCGCCCAGCAACTCGTTGAGAATTTGACGGGGCTGGGCCTGCAAGCATTCTTCTGGATCGTCGTCGTGCTGTCGCTGGCCACTGCCCTGACCATGAAGGGGGTGGATGCCAGCCTGAAAGTGCTGGGCGTACTGATCATGGGCGAAACCCTTGTGGTGGCCGCACTTGTCGTCTCCCTTGTCGCCCAGAACGGCTTCGGAATCTTCACTTTCGACGGGTTCACGAGCGAAAGCATCGTGGGGCCAGGGCTCGGCATCTCGCTGCTGTTTGCCTTTGCCTGCTTCACAAGCTTCGAAGCCACAGTGGTTTTCGCCGAGGAGGCCGTGAACCCGCGAAAGACGATTCCGCGCGCGGCCTATCTGGTCATCGCCTTCGTCGGCTTCTTCTACCTGGTCTCAACGTGGGCCATCAGCGGAGCGATCGGCATCGACCGGGTCCAGAACGAAGCCACGGCTGACCCGGCGGGCATGATCTTCGACCTCGCCCAAACCAGTGCCGGTTCCTGGCTCAGCCTCGCGATGCAGATCCTCGTCGTCACCAGCTTCATCGCCATGATGCTGGGGCTGGCCAACATGTTTGCCCGGTACCTCTTCGCCCTCGGACGCGCCGGAACGCTGCCGGCAAAACTGGCATCAGTCTCCAGGACCGGGGCACCGACCTTCGCAGGGTTCATCAACGGCATCGTGGTCCTGGCCATCATCAGCGCTTTCCTGATCACGGGGGCCGACCCCATCACCACCGTCTTCGCTTGGTTCGTCGCCCTCGGGACCGCCGGTTTCATCAGCATCCTCCTGCTGACATCTGCCGCGATCATCGTCTTCTTCGCCAAGCAGAAGATGCGCGACAACCTGTGGGTGACCGTCATTGCGCCCGTTCTGTCCTTCGTTTCATTCATCGTCATCGGGTACCTGACCCTGGACAACTACGATGCCCTCCTCGGCGGCGCCGGCGGTGTTGCCCGCTGGCTCCTCCTGGGCATCCCACTCGTCCTCATTGCAGGAATAGCCCGCGGCGCCCGGAAACCGTCAATCGACTATGCCTCCGAGATCGTCTGACGCCAGTAATCCCGCCGCATTAACCAGCCAATTCAGCCAGAATCGCCATCAGCCAAAGGAATACCATGACCACAACCGACATTCAGGATTTTGTACCCGAAAACGAGTGGCCCTCCGTGTCCACCATGCTCGACGGATTCGGAGACCAAACCCTGCCCGCATCCGCGGCCCTGACCGGAAAGGTACTGCGCCTGCCCGCTGACGGAGCCCAGACAACCGTATACAGCTTCCATGATGCACATTCCCTGACGTGGACCGCTGCAGGCCGCGAGGGGGAAGAGGCCGGCGCAGCCAGGTACAAGGCCATTGAGGCACGTCCCGGGATCTTCATCATCGACTTCGTCGCGGGTGAAGGGCACCGGGCCGAAAATGTCACCATCGTCCTCGACAGCAACACCGGCGCCGTCACAACAGCCGTCAGTTCCTTCATCGGGGAAGGGGGCAAGATCCGCAGCACCACCAGATTCAGCCACGGAAACGCGGAGGGCTCAACGGCACTTCACGCGCGTTCCACGGGGCTGGTGGGCAAGCGTATCTACTACCGCTACAGCGACGTTGAAACGTACGAACACATTTACCTGAACGCGGGCACCTTCACGTGGCACTGCCTGCGCGGGGGTGAGGCCGGCCTCGCCGACACGGACCGCTGCATGACGTTCGACGTCGGCGACGACCTCTACCTGTTCTTCTGGACCGAAAAGGTCATGACAGTTGAGGCGGTCCTGCTCATCGACCTAAGGGAGCAACGCTCAATTGGACGGATGTTCGGCTGGGACGAACCAGCGGCCGAGCCCGTTGTGCTGCCCTTCAATTCCCGGCTCACGGTCCTTAACAGCACCGAGTACCCGCGCGACAACCACAAGCACTAAGGAGTACCTCTTGGAAACCTACGATGCCCTCCTCGCGTCCGTCGCCGCCGGTCCCGGCCAGGAGAGCCGGACCATCCTCGACCCCGCTACCGGCGGCGTGGTCGGCGAGGCGCCGGTCCACACCATCGAAGACCTCGAAACCGCGGTAGCGGCAGCGGCCGCCGCCCAGCCCGCCTGGGCCGCCCTGGGCCACGACGCCCGGTCCGCCGCGCTGCTCAAGGCAGCCGACGCCGTCGAACGCTCCGCCGAAGAACTCGCCCAACTCCTCTCCCACGAGCAGGGCAAACCCCTCAACGGCCCCAACGCCCGCTTCGAAGTCGGCGCCTGCGCCGCCTGGCTCCGCGCCACCGCCGCCACCGAACTCACCCCCGAAGTCGTCGTCGACGACGGCGAAACCTACGCCGAACTCCACTACAAGCCCATCGGCGTCGTCGGCGCGATCGGCCCGTGGAACTGGCCCATGATGATCACCATCTGGCAGATCGCCCCCGCCCTGCGGATGGGCAACACCGCCGTCGTCAAACCCTCCAAAATGACCCCGCTCTCCGTCCTGGCCCTGATCAAGGTCCTCAACGAAGAACTCCCCGACGGCGTCCTGCACGTCATCTCCGGAGACCGCGAAGTCGGCGCCCGCCTCGCCGAACACCCCGCCGTCGGCAAAATAATGTTCACCGGCTCCACCGCCGGCGGCAAAGCGATCATCCGCTCCTCCGCCGATACCGTCAAGCGCCTCACCCTGGAACTGGGCGGCAACGACGCCGGCATCGTCCTGCCCGACGCCGACCCCAAAACCATCGCCACCGACCTCTTCTGGGGCGCCTTCCTCAACACCGGCCAGACCTGCGCCGCACTCAAGCGCCTCTACGTCCACGACACCATCTACGACGCCGTCTGCGAAGAACTCACCCACGTCGCCAAGGCCATGCCCATGGGTGTGGGCCTGGACGAGAACAACGTCCTCGGCCCCCTGCAGAACAAGGCCCAATACGACATCGTCGCCAACCTCGTCCAAGCCGCCAAGGACTCCGGCGCCCGGATCCTGACCGGCGGCAACCCCGACCCGGACCAGCCCGGCTACTTCTACCCCACCACCCTCGTGGCCGACATCGACAACACCAACCCCCTGGTCACCGAAGAACAGTTCGGCCCCGCCCTGCCCATCATCCGCTACACCACCATCGACGAAGCGGTGCAGATGGCCAACGCCCTCGACGTCGGACTCGGCGCCTCCGTCTGGTCCCCCAACCTCCCCGCCGCCCGCGAAGTCGCCGCCCGCATCCAGGCCGGCACCGTCTGGATCAACAAACACGGCGCCGTCGACCCCCGCGTCCCCTTCGGCGGAGCCAAACAATCCGGCTACGGCCTCGAATTCGGCGTCGAAGGCCTCAAACACCTCGGCGTCCCCCAGGTCATCAACGGCTGACCCCACAGCGCAACACAGGAGCCGCCCTCGCCACCCGCGACGGCGGCTCCCCCCGTTCGGTGCCCCCTATGTAGGGACCCGGCCAATGTCCCGCCGGCCCCCTTGTTGGGACCCCACAAAATCTTGCCCCCGGTAGGGAATTAGCGTCGGTTCGGAGGAATATCCGCAGCCATCACACGCAAAGGACCCATCAATGACGATTCAGGCAAACGCGGGCGAGACCACAAGCCACGCGACCATCCCGGGCACCTTCCCCATCCTGGAAACCGCCCGGCAGCAGGTCCTCGAGGAGGGCATCGGGCTCACCCAATCACAGCTCGAGGAGGTGCTGCGCCTTCCGGATGATGCCCTTCCCGCGGCCCTGCAACTGGCCCACGAGGTACGGCTCAGGCACTGCGGGGAGGACGTCGAGGTGGAGGGCATCATCTCCATCAAGACCGGCGGCTGCCCGGAGGACTGCCACTTCTGCAGCCAGTCCGGACTGTTCGACTCCCCCGTCCGCGGCGTCTGGCTGGACATCCCCGAACTGGTCAAGGCCGCGAAGGAAACCGCCGCCACCGGCGCCACCGAGTTCTGCATCGTCGCCGCCGTCCGCGGCCCCGACATCAAGCTCATGAACCAGATCAAGTTCGCGATCGACCGCATCAACGAAGAGGTCGAGATCAACATTGCCTGCTCGCTGGGGATGCTGACCCAGCGCCAGGTGGACCAGCTGGCCGAATGGGGCGTGCACCGCTACAACCACAACCTGGAGACGGCCCGCAGCTACTTCCCGGAAGTCGTCACGACCCACACCTATGAAGAGCGGCTGGACACCTGCAACATGGTCAAGGCAGCCGGCATGGAACTGTGCTGCGGCGCGCTGATCGGCATGGGCGAAAGCCTTGAACAGCGCGCCGAACTCGCCGCCCAGCTCGCAGCCCTGGAACCGCACGAGGTTCCGCTGAACTTCCTCAACCCCCGGCCCGGCACCCCGCTGGAAAACCAGGGCATCATGGACGGCAAGGATGCCTTGCGCGCCATCGCCGCGTTCCGCCTGGCCATGCCCCGAACTGTCCTGCGCTACGCTGGCGGCCGCGAACTCACCCTTGGCGACCTCGGCACCCGCGACGGCCTCCTCGGCGGCATCAACGCCGTCATCGTCGGCAACTACCTCACCACCCTGGGGCGCCCGGCGACAGCCGACCTGAACCTGCTGGTCGAGCTGAACATGCCCATCAAGGAACTCCAGAAGACGCTGTGATCCCCAACCGCCCCCTAACCTCGCAAGGCCCCACCGGCTCCCAGCCTTCGCAAGCTCAGGCCGGGGCCCTCGCCGGCGTGGGCCCACGGCCAGGGAACCCTGCGGTCGTGGCCCCAGGTTTCGCCGGCCCGGTTTTTTGCGGGCACTGCGGTGAGCCGTGCGCCGGCGGCGGGGCGCCGGCGGGCGCCCCCCACAAATTGGGCGGACGGGGCGCCCAGGAACCACCCCCCCACAGC
>NZ_JBHUSB010000017.1:0-105611 GCF_042673905.1 Arthrobacter sp. NPDC057009 | reverse complement strand
CGGGGGGGGGGGCCCCCGGCCCCGGCACCCGGGCGGGGGGGCCCCCGGGTTCCGCCGGCCCGTTTTTGGGGGGCCACTGGGGGGTGCGGGCGGCGGGGGGGGGGCCGCGGGGGCACGCCCACTTCAAGTGCGGCGAACGGCTCGCCATGGAACCACCCCGCTACTGCACCGGCTGCAGGCGCCGGATGAAGGTCCAGATCACGCCGCTGGGCTGGTCCGCCGAATGTTCCCGCCACGGGGTGCTGGTCCCGTGAGGCAGGAGAGGGACCTCATCCGGCGGGACCGTGCACGGTTGTGGCACCCCTACGCTCCGGCGTCCCCGGACCTTCCGCTGTGGGAGGTGGAGGCGGCCGACGGCGTGCGGCTGCGGCTCCGGGGTGAAGACGGCAGCCGCCATGAGGTGATCGACGCAATGTCCTCGTGGTGGTCGGTGATCCACGGTTACCGCCACCCGGCCCTGGACGCCGCTGCCGCCGCGCAGCTGGCGAAGTTCAGCCACGTGATGTTCGGTGGCCTCACCCATGCCCCGGCCGTGGAACTGGCCGAGAGGCTGGCGGCCATGGCCCCTGCCGCCCCCGGCCGGCCAGGGTTGGAGCGGGTCTTCCTGGCGGACTCGGGCTCGGTCTCCGTCGAGGTGGCGCTCAAGCTGGCGGTGCAGTACCAGACCGCGGGCGGGCGGCCGCGGCGGCAGCGGTTCCTCAGCCTCCGCGGCGGGTACCACGGCGACACCTTTGCAGCCATGGGGGTCTGCGATCCCGTGGACGGCATGCATTCGGCCTTCCCGGGACTGCTGGCCGGCAACGTCTTTGCGCCGCGCCCGCCGGCGGCGGCGTCGGCAACACCGGAAACGGTACAGGCGTGGGCAGCGGGCGTGGCGGACCTCGCGGCCAAGCACTCCGCGGAACTGGCCGCGATCGTCGTCGAACCAGTGCTGCAGGGCGCGGGCGGCATGCACGCCTACCCGGCCGAATGCCTGGCCCTGCTCCGCGAAGTGGCGGACCGGCACGGGCTGCTGCTCATATTCGATGAGATCGCGACGGGCTTTGGCCGCACCGGCGAGCTGTTCGCGGCCGATCATGCCGGCGTCGTGCCTGACATCATGTGCGTGGGCAAGGCCCTGACCGGCGGGTACCTGACCCTCGCCGCCATGCTCTGCACGGCTGAGGTGGCCGCAGCCGTGTCCGGCGGCCAGGCCGGTGCCCTCCTGCATGGCCCCACGTTCATGGGCAATCCGCTGGCGTGTGCCCTGGCCAATGCCAGCCTCGGCATTCTTGAGGCCGGCCGGTGGCGGGACGATGTGGCCCGGATCGGCGCCGGGCTGGCGTCCGGGCTCGCTCCCGCCCTGGAATTGGAAGCTGTGCGGGATGTCCGCACCCTCGGCGCCGTCGGGGTCATCGAGCTGCACGACGCCGTCGACGTCACCGCTGTCACCGCCGCAGCCATCCGGCACGGCGTCTGGGTACGCCCGTTCCGGAACCTCGTCTACACGATGCCGCCGTACATCAGCACCCGGGCCGATATTGCACAAGTCACCGCCGGGATGGTGGCGGCGGTGGCCGAGGTTCATGAAGCCCGGGTCCTCAAAATGCGGGTCCACGAAACGCAGGTCCACGAACGGGTTCCGGCCCGCTCCGGAAGCAGCTCATGAGCGCCTCGATGACCCAGTGGCTTGAGCGCCAGGCCGCCGTCAGGGAACGCCGCGGCCAGGTCCGCCGCCCGCTCGCGCGCGCCGCGCATGAACAGTTCATCGACCTGGCCAGCAATGACTATCTGGGCCTTGCAACGGACCCGCGGGTTGCCGGGGCAGCGGCTGAGGCGGCTTCACAGTGGGGCGCGGGGGCCACCTCCTCGCGCCTGGTCGCCGGAACCACGCAGCTGCACCTGGACCTCGAGCAGGAGCTGGCCGCGCTGGCGGGGATGGAGACGGCGCTGGTCTTCTCCTCCGGCTATCTGGCCAACATCGGCGTGATCACGGCACTGGGCGGCCCCGGGACCCTGATCGTGGCGGACGAACACTGCCACGCCTCGATGATCGACGGCTTCCGGCTCAGCCGGTCCCGCACCGAATCGTTCACCCACAACAGCGTCGAGGAAGCCGGCCGCCTGCTCGCCGGCCGTAGCGAACCGCGGGCGCTGATCGCCGTCGAATCCGTCTACAGCGTCCTCGGCGACGAGGCACCCCTCGCCGGCCTGCTCGCCCTGGCCGGGCAGCATGACGCCATGCTCCTCATCGACGAGGCCCACAGCCTCGGCGTCACCGGCAGCGGCGTCTTCCAGGGCCGGGGCTCGGTGGCCGGAACCGCCCTTGCCGGGCATCCGAATGTGATCGTGACCGCCACGCTGTCCAAGGCGCTCGGCAGCCAGGGCGGTGCCGTCCTGGGGTCACCGTTGCTGCGCGAGCACCTCCTCAACAGGGCCCGCAGTTTCATCTTCGACACAGGCCTGGCACCGGCCGCCGGCGCGGCAGCCCTCGCGGCGGTGCGGATCATCAGGGATGAACCGTGGCGGGCGGGCTCCGTCCGGGGCAACGCGGCGGCGCTGGCCGCCGGGCTTGCCCCGGCCCTTGCGAGGCTCGGCGCCACCCCTGACCGGACCGCCGGCGCGGTGCAGTCGCTTCCGATGCCCTCCGCGGAAGCTGCCCTGGCCGCCGCCGAGTCGGCGCGCAGGCAGGGCGTCCGGGTGGGCTGCTTCCGGCCGCCGTCGGTTCCGGACGGGATCCCGCGGCTGCGGCTCACCGCCCGTGCCACCCTCACGTCCGAAGAAATCGAAGACAGCTGCGCAGTGCTGCGCGGCATCCTGGAGGAACTTCAATGAGCCTGTCCCCCGTCGTTCTGGTCACCGGAACGGACACCGGCGTCGGAAAAACCATCACGACGGCGGCACTCGCCGCCGTCCTCAGCGGCATGGGCCGCAGCGTGGCGGTTTACAAGCCATGCCAGTCGGGCGCCGCCGACGGCGACTCCGACGCCGCGGAGGTTGTCCGGCTCGCCGGCGCCATAACCGCTGAGGCCGGGGTCGTGCTCCAGGAGCCAATGGCGCCAGTCGCGGCTGCCGCCATCGACGGGACACGGCTGCCCGCGGTGACTGCGCATGCAGAGCGGATCCGTGATCTCGCGGCAAGGCATGACCACGTCCTGGTGGAGGGCGCCGGCGGTCTCCTTGTGGAGCTGGACTCCGACGGCGGCACGCTGGCGGACCTCGGATCGCTGCTGCGCGCAGTCTTTGTGATTGTCGCCCGGCCCGGCCTCGGCACGTTGAACCACACGGCCCTCACGCTCGAGGCGCTGTCCACCCGCGGACTGGACGTGCTCGGCGTCGTACTGGGAAGCTGGCCCCTCAGCCCCGGCGCCGTCCACCACAGCAACCGGCGGGCCCTCGGTTCCCTGCGGGTTCCGCTGCTTGGTGCCCTTCCGGAGCAGGCCGCCGCGCTGTCACCCGCTGATTTCGGTGCAGGCGCAGTAGCCTGGCTCAACGGAGTGCCGGCATGATGCCGCTGCCCGGCGGAGCTCTGGCGCCAATGGCCGGGGCTGAAGCTCCCGACGCGTCCGCGTGCCCGTACCTCGTGGTCCGTGATCCGGAGTCTGTCCGGGATGTCCTGCACCGGCCTGCCGACTTCAGCCCGGCCAACGCGCTGGTGGCGGTGACGCCGCTGGAGGGGCCGGCGTTACGCGTGCTGCAGCGCGTGGGCTTTGCGTTGCCTCCGGTACTGGCCAGCAACGACACCGGCACGCACGGCGGCATCCGCAAGGTGGTGGCGGGCTTCTTCACTCCTGCCACCGTCGCCGCCACAGAACCCCGCATCCGGGAACTGGCCCGGGAGGCTGCGGCGAAAGCCGGGGAGCAGCTCGCTGAGTCCGGCCGGACGGACCTGGTGCAGACGGTGGCGGCGTTTCCGCCCGCCGTCGTGATGCTTGAACTCCTCGGGCTGCCCGTGCGGGACCTTGAGGACCTCAAGCGGTGGGGGTTGGACTCCATGGAGCTGTTCTGGGGCTGGCCCGACGCGGACCGGCAGCTGGAGCTGGCCCGGAGCGCGGCTGAGTTCTACGTATGGCTGCGCCGGCTAGTCGGCGAGTCCATGGCGGCGCCCGGGCGCAATCTGTTCAAATCATTGTCCGCCCATGGCCTGTCCAGGACAGAGATGTGTTCGCTTGGCTACTTCCTGCTGATCGCCGGACAGGAGACCACCACGCAACTGATCAGCAGTATCATGTTCAGGCTGCTGGAGCGAACCGGGCCGGTGGGCTGGAAGGAAGCCGGCACGGATGAGGGCGCCCGGGCAGCGGTGCGGCATGTGCTCGCCACTGAATCGTCCGTTCCCACCTGGCGGCGCGTCGCGGCGCACGATGCGCGACTCGGCGGTCACCTCATCCCGGCCGGAACCGAGATACTCCTTGAGCTGTCCGGCAACCGGATCACCGCGGGCGCGGGACCTGATACGCCGCCGCTCCGGGACTCTGCGCGCGGCGCATCAACCGGCCTCGTCTTCGGTTCGGGCATCCACCGCTGCCTCGGCGCAAAGCTCTCCGAACTGGAGGCCGCCGTCATGCTCCAAGAGGTCGCAACGGCGCTGCCCACCGTCCAACTGCAGGACCGTGAGCCGGACTGGATCCGGTTCCTGTCCTTCCAGGCACCCCGCACCGTCAGCGTGGCGAACGGGCCGGGCTAACGGGAACCGGCCGGCTGGTCCGCGGCTGGGCGGGCTGACTTGGAGCGCGAGTAAGCCGTCCCGCGCCGGGCACAAAAAAGTCCTGCCTCCAGCCGTAGCGGTGCTGTGCCGCCAACCTGCCCCCAGCCGCTGGCGGGGGCTAGGCACGCAGGTGCGCCGGTGCCTGGGTGGCCTTCTCTATGTCGCCCGCAGTGACCTCGATCAGCTGATGCGCCAGGTCAGCCAGCGCGCGGGCGGTCGCCAGTTCGTCCCCAATCTCGGGGACGTCGGAATCTGCCGGATTCAGCCTGGCCATCCCGACGCCTTCCAGTGCGGGCCGGCCTCCGGCCTGCAGCCGCGCGGTGGCCCGCGTCTGGCCATCATGTTCGTCGAGGGCGATGTTCACCGACCAGCTTTTCTCTTGCATTTTGGTCGCCTCCTCCATCCAAAATCCACGATGCCAAGCCCGGGTCAGGCCGTCAAGGGTCGAAAAATTCGTTCGCCGAAGGGGCTCCACAGTAGTGGCGGGGTGCCGCGCTCAGCTGTTCCGGGCCGCCGGCGGGACGCGGAGGCTCCCGTACCGTTCCATGCGGTGCCAGCGGAGGTGCACGCCTGCCAGTGCTGTGACGACCGACTGGATGACCACAAGGTACATCAGCTGGCGGTAGACGAACTGCTGGAGCGGGAGCGTCCACAGCGGGCCCAGGCGTTCCTTGTCGAGCCGGAACGCGTAGGCGGCCATCAGCACCTGAACCACCAGGAAAACCAGCCACAGGAGGGCGATGCGCACCGGGTCGAGGAAGATCAGCCCGTAGAGGGCGAAGACGTCCACGACCGGCGCGAACAGCGGAAGAAGCACCTGGAGCACGAGCAGGTAGCCAAGTCCCCGGCGCCCGAGCTTCCCGGCCTGTCCTCCCTGCACGATCGCGCCGCGGTGCTTCCACATGGCCTGCAGTGTCCCGTAGCACCAGCGGTACCGCTGCTTCCACAGTGCGCCGAGCGTCGCCGGAGCCTCGGTCCAGGCCCGGGCGTCGTCCTGGTACACGACGCGCCAGCCGTCGCGGCAGAGCGCCATGGTCAGGTCCGTATCCTCGGCGAGGGTGTCATCGCTTACGCCACCGACGCGGAGCAGCGCGTCGCGGCGGAAGCCGCCGATGGCCCCCGGCACGGTAGGCATGCATTCGGCGACGTCGAAGAGGCGGCGGTCTAGGTTGAAGCCCACCACATATTCAATGTGCTGCCATGCCCCGAGAATCCCGCCGCGGTTGGCCACTTTCGTGTTCCCCGAGATTGCGCCCACCCTGGGATCGGCAAACGGCTGAATGAGCGCCCGGACGGTGTCGGGCTCAAAAACAGTATCGCCGTCCACCATGACAACGAGGTCGTGGGTAGCGGCCTTCAGTCCGGCGTTAAGCGCCGACGGCTTGCCTCCGTTCTCCTTGCGGATGAGCGTCACGCCTGGGAGTCCAAGGGCCTCAACGATGTCCGCGGTGCCGTCCGTAGAGCCATCGTCCACGACAATGATCTCCACGGGATGGGTCGAGGCGGCGATGGACCGCACGGCGGCCCCGATCCCTGCCGCTTCGTTGTAGGCCGGGACGATGACCGTCACGGGCTCCGTGATTGCCGTGCCACCAGGGGCGCGGCTGGCCGCCTGCTTGCCCCGTGCCTGGCGCCGGTGCCGCACTGCGGCGCCCATGACGAGGACGGCCCGGATGAAGGTCACAACCCCGCTTGCCACCAGCGCCCACGAAATTGCGGTCACCAGCCAATCACTGAGCCGGATGCCCCAGACGAAGGCAGTTCCGCTGGCTTGTTCGACGGGTGTGGCCTCCCGGGTGCTGGACACGCCAATGGCTTTGCCGACCGTGGTCACCCGGTAGCCCTGCGCGTCCATCCGGGAGAGAAATGAATCCAGTGCCGTGACAGTCTGGCTGCGATCGCCGCCGCTGTCGTGCATGAGCAGCACCTGGCCCCGGTTTCCCGAGAGGGCAAGGTTCCGCTCAATGGACGCAGCCCCTGGCTGCTTCCAGTCCTGACTGTCCTTCGTGCTCAGGACGGTGAGATATCCCTCGTCAGCAGCAGCACGGATAGAGGACCAGGTCGAGTCATTGACGGCGGTGTTTCCGGAACTGAACGGGGGGCGCAGCAGAGACGCTGCCTGCCCGGTCACGCCCATGATCACCTGCTGGGCCCCCTGCAGTTCCAGTTGGCGGCGCCAGTCCGGTGAACGGCCAAGGTCAGCGTGCGTGAGGGTATGGACCCCGATCTCGTGGCCCTCATCGACAATGCGCCGGGCAAGGTCCGGGTTCTCGACCGCTGCCGAACCGACCATGAAGAATGTGGCCTGCACCTTGTGCTTCTTCAGGACATCGAGGATCTGCGGGGTCCAAACCGGGTCCGGGCCGTCGTCGAACGTCAGCGCCAGCGTGCGGTCCTGCGGAGCCACGGTACGGACGTTCCCGCCGCGGGCGTCTATGACCGGTCCCCCGTTGGAAACGGAGGCGGGCACTCCGGCAGCTGAACCGGACACCGGAACGGAGTCATCACCGATGCCGCCGAGGTGATGCATATACCCCTGCACCACCAAAGCGAATGAAATGGCGAAGAGAACGGCGGAAAGAACCAGCCAGTGCGCGCGTACCGCGGCGGCGTCCCTTAATTGACGGTGCCGGCTCACGGGTGCGCGGGCGGAGTCGGACGGGCTGTCTGCCCCGGAGCTGCGTCGGATTTCCCGGGCTCGGTCGAAGTCTGTTGGCCCTGGCCCTGAGCCGCGGGTGCCGGCGCCGCGGCGGCGTTGCCCTGGACTGTGTTGCCGGCCGTTGTGGGGGTCTGGGCACTGGAGCCGGGTGCGGCGGGAGTTGCAGGCGCTACCGCAGCCGCTGGTTCTGCAGGCACTGGGGGATTGCCCGGTACCGCTGGTTCGGCCGGAATTGCCCCTGCACCGGGGACGTTGCCGGGCTTGGCGGCGCCTTCCGCAGGGGGCTGGGTGGAGGCCGGCGGATCAGTTGGTGCGGGCTTCTCGGCGTGAGGCGCCGCCGCCGGAGGCTTTGGAAGATACGGCGCCACGATGTCGGGGCCGCCGAAAAAGGCCACGAAGAAAAGAACGACATATCCGGCCACGAGAGCGAGAGCCACGAGTCCGGCAGCGCGCGCATGGCGCAGTCTCCGCCCCGAAGTGTCAAGGAAAACCGGGCCGGGTGCAGGCACCGCGGACCGCTTGGAGGTACTTGTGAAAGGCGCCATAACGGTAAACATCGTAGGCGAGCGGCCAAACGTATCCCAAACCTGCAGGCGGGACAGGTGGCAGGGATTACTGCCGATCGATTTGGCCGGGACCTGCGCCCGGCGGGCCGTTGAGCACGGTGGGGATGTACTCGAGCAGCTGGAGCCGGCCATCGAAGGTCCGGCTGTCCACCATGTCGAGAGAGACGTCGGGATAGCCGTCATAGATCCGTTCCCGGCCCGTGCGGCCGGTGATCACCGGGAAGACGACCAGCCGGAACCGGTCCACGAGGCCGGCGGTCAGCAGTGACCGGCAAAGGCTGAGGCTGCCCAGGGTGCTCAAGGGCCGGGTACCGGTCCGCTTCATCTCCCTCACGGCTTCGACGGCGTCCCCGGTGACCAGTTCCGAGTTCGGCCAGGTGAGGGGTGCCTGCAGGGTGGACGAGAAGACCACCTTCGGAACGGCATCGAGTCCGGTCAGGGCGGCTCCCTCATCCTTGGAGAACCCCGAGTCCCCGGCCGCGGCTTCCCCTGACATGCTGGACATCAGCCGGTAGGTGTTCGCCCCGAGGAGGAACGTGTAGCCCTTCTGCCCTTCCTGTTCGAGCCAGGCCAGGTATTCGGGCCCTTCCAGGCCCCACCAGCCGGGCCACCCTTCCGCCGAGGCGTACCCGTCCAGGGAGATGATGAGGTCCACCATCAGGTCAGCTGAATTCCCGGAAGTTGTTTTAGTCATGACCGTCTCCTCGTTCTGATCGACGCTGGTGGCCGCCGGGACACTGCGCCTTCGACGGCGGTGCGCGCAATGCTATCCGTGCGGCGACGGCCGGTTCAAGGGCCCGCACATCGTGCCCGGCCCTGCGGAAAGCGCTCTGGAATCTGCCGCCGGAAGGTGCCAAGGTGAAGCCGTGGAGTGAACCGTCCGGCACTCAAGCAACGGAGGATGTCATGAATCCCGACGATCTGGTCTTCCACCCCTGGACCGTGCAGGGGCCGCGCGATGTGCCGACGTTGATCGGCGGCTCAGGGAGCCACGTCGTCGACGTCGACGGGCGGCGCTACCTGGACTTCAGCTCGCAGCTGGTGTTCACCAACCTCGGCCACCAGCATCCGCGTATTGTCGCTGCGATCAAGGAGCAGGCTGACCGCCTGTGCACACTCGCACCCGGCCATGCGTCCGATGTGCGGGGCGAAGCAGCCCGCCTGATTGTGGAGGTCGCGCCGGAGCACCTCGGGCACGTGCTGTTCACCACCGGCGGGACCGAGGCCATCGAGCATGCGGTGCGGATGGCACGTCTGTATACGGGACGGCACAAGGTGCTCGCCGCCTACCGCTCCTATCACGGATCAACGACCACCTCGATCCACCTGACGGGCGATCCGCGCCGCTGGGCCTCGGACACGGGAACGGCAGGCGCCGTCCACTTCTTTGGTCCATTCCTGTACCGCTCTGCCTTCGGCTCTGCAACCGCCGAGGAAGAGTCCGAGCGGGCGCTGGCCCATCTCGAGCAGGTGATCCTCCTGGAGGGCCCGTCGACGATCGCCGGCCTGGTCCTGGAATCCGTCGTCGGGAGTTCGGGGGTCATCGTGCCGCCACCCGGCTACCTGCGAGGAGTCCGCGAGTTGTGCAGCCGCCACGGCATCGTCTACATCGCCGATGAGGTGATGGTCGGCTTCTGCCGCACGGGTGCCTGGTTCGGCGTGGACCACGATGGTGTGTCACCCGACCTGATGGCTTTCGCCAAGGGCGTTAACTCCGGGTACGTTCCGCTCGGCGGCGTGCTGATCAGCGACCCGATTTACGAAATGTTCACCAAACGCCCCTATCCGGCGGGCCTGACCTACAGCGGCCACCCTCTCGCCTGCGCAGCAGCCGTTGGCGCCATCAATGCAATGCACGAGGAAGGCACCGCGGCGGCTGCTGCCCGCCTCGGCACCGATGTCCTTGAGCCAGGACTCAGGAAGCTCGCAGGAAAGCACGAGTCCGTCGGGGATGTGCGGGGCATCGGCGGCCTCTGGTGCCTGGAACTGGTCCGCAACCGGCTGACGAAGGAGCCGCTGGTGCCCGCCGGGGCCAAGGGCGCCGATAACGCGCCGGTGGCCGCAGTCGCCAGGGCGTGCCTGGACAGGGGGCTGTTGCCGCTGGTCCAGGGCAACCGCGTCAATGTCGCTCCGCCCCTCAACGTGACTGACTCAGATGCGGCAGCGGGGCTGGCAATCCTGGACGAGGCATTGTCCGTGTCCGACGCATACCTGAGCTGACCTGTATGCATTCAGTTCGCCGGCCGCGGCCGGTTCAGGACAACACGCGGTAGGTCACGTGCGTGACCAGGCTCGCTGCCCGTGAGCTGATCTGCTCGAGTTTCAGCGGCGGGACGCCGTCGAACAGCCGCGTGCCTGCGCCGAACGTGAGCGGCGCTATATGCACGCGCAGCTCGTCGATCAGCCCGGCGGCGAGGTACTGGTTGATGGTGGCGGCGCCACCGCTGATTGCGACATCACCGTCACCGGCCGCTGCGCGTGCCTGGGCCAGTGCCGCCTCGATGCCGTCGGTGACGAAGTAGAACGTGGTGCCGCCAGCCATCGGCTGTGGCTCGCGCGCGTGGTGCGTCAGCACGAAGACCGGCGCGTGGAACGGCGGATCGTCGCCCCACCAGCCGTTCCACTGACGGTCCCATTGGCCGCGCATAGGACCAAACATGTTGCGCCCCATGATGAAAGCTTTGGCGGCAACAATTTTCTCGATCTCGGCCCGGTTCTCGTCGGGCGTCTTGAACATCCAGGCGTGCAGCGCGTCACCGGTGCCGTCGCCGCCGTCATCGCCGAACGGGCGCTGCTCAGTCTGGTTGAGCCCGGCAGAGTACCCGTCGGCCGTGACCGTGATGTCACAGACGACCCTGCCCATACGTTCTGTCATTGCTCTCTCCTCCTCGCAGCGATCGTACCTGCGCATGAGAAGACCCTCACAGGGTTCTCATGGCTGTCTCAGGTGCCCCAGTCACCATGGAGGTGTCGAAGGCGATGAAGTCATCCGGGCCTTCCCCAGGCCCGGGCATCGGGACAGTCGGGACAAGAAAATGCTGAAAGCTCTGGAGAAAGCCACCCACCAAGCCGATTCGCCCGCGCCACCGTTCCTGATCGACCAGGTGGCGGCGCTGCTGTGTTACGACCCCAGCGTGCGCTCCGGCGAACAGAACGCCTCGAGCGCCATGAGCGCCGCCGCGGGCCGGGTCTGGTCAGTCCTCGGTGACCGCAGGCTGTTCGACAGGAGTGCGGTGGACCAGCTCCGCCTGGAGCTGACGTGGCTCACCGAAGCCCTGGGTCCGCTCAGCCACTCCGCCCCTGTCCGCGGACAGCCGCAATCCAATGAGCGCGCGTATGAAGCGGCATACGATACGGCGCTGACGGCCCTCGAGTCCGAGCGGTACTTCCGGCTGGTGGCCGATCTTCAGCAGTTCTGCTCCACTCCCCCGGTCAGGCAGCCGCGGCTCCGGCATCTCTATTGGGGATGACCCCCTCAGCCGGCAAAGCATCAAATCCCGCCAGGCAGCACGTATGATTCTTCCCCGGTGGGTTTCTCCTTCCCGGAACGGCCCGGAGCAGGGCTGACCCGAGGGAAGGAAACAGTGATGAGCAAATGACCGCAAAGCTTCCTCTGGGCGGCGCGGTGCGGCGCGACGATGTCCTGCTTCGCATCGGGCGCTGGCTGGGAGATGAGTCCGGGGACCGTACCCGGCCGGTCATCCTGGCGGTCGTGCTGGTTCTTGCAGCGCTCGGCCTGATCGAGGTTGCTTCGGCCTCGTCGGTGGAGTCAGTGGCGGCCGGAAAGAATCCGTACGACCTCCCGCTGAAGCAGGCGATGTGGACGGCAGCCGGGGTGGGCATCATGTTTGGCCTGGCCCGCCTCAGGACGCGGCACATCCGGTGGCTTGCCTGGCCGCTCCTGGGGGCCGCCGTCGTAGCCCTCGGCCTGGTGTTCACGCCCCTGGGCATGACGGTGAACGGCAACCGGAACTGGCTAAGCTTTGGCGGGTTCACGGTCCAGCCGTCCGAGTTCGCCAAGCTCGCCCTCATTGTTTGGGCGGCGGCCGTCCTGTCCCGCAAGCAGGGTTTGCTGCACGAGTCGAAGCACGCTGTGGTCCCGCTGCTCGTGCCCGGCGGCTTGATCATCATCGGGTTTGTGGTGCTTGGCCATGACCTTGGCACCAGCATGATCATCATGATGATCCTTGCCGCCGTCATGTTCTACGGCGGTGTGCGGATGAAGGTTTTCGGCGTCGCCGGCATTCTTGCCGCAGTGGGAGCCCTGATCCTGGCAGCCACCAGCGGTAACCGGGTGTCCCGCATTTCGTCGTGGCTCGGCGCTAGCTCGGCGGACGATTCCCAGGGAGTGGGCTACCAAGCGCTGCACGGCCAGTACGCCCTGGCTTCGGGCGGCTGGTTCGGAGTGGGGCTGGGGCAGAGCCGGCAGAAATGGAACTGGATCCCCGAGGCCCACAACGACTTCATCTTCACGATCCTCGGTGAAGAACTCGGCCTGGCCGGAACGCTCATGGTGCTGGGGCTGTTCACGGTCCTGGCAGTCGCTGTTTTCAAGGTTATTGCGCGAACCGAGGACACGTTCGCCCGCATCGTCTCCTCGAGCGTGATCACCTGGATCACCGGCCAGGCTGTGGTGAACATCGCCATGGTCACCACAGCCTGCTCCCCGTCATTGGCGTGCCCCTGCCGTTCATCTCCTACGGTGGCTCTGCGATGGTCTCATCGCTGGCCGGCATCGGCGTGATCCTGGCCGTCACCCGCCCCCAGCCCGTCCACACTCGGTCGAAGAAGCCGCGCCTGGCGGCCTCGCGGGGCTGACAACCACGGGGCGCTGGTGGATGTCAGCGGGGGCCGAACTTTTCGGTATACCCCCAGAAAATACCGAAAATCCGGTCCCCGCTGCCGTGGCGGGAAACTCACCACGTGCAACCTAGTCAGACCCGCGGCGTGCGCAGTGCCTGACCAGGCACGGTCAGGCGTTGAAGATGACGAAGAACTTGCGGATCCGCTCCTGGATGTCCCAGGTTCCCTGCCAGCCGATCGGGAAGAAGCCGGCAGTGCCAGCTTCCAGGGTGACCGGTTCGCCTCCGTCTTCGGTGACCACCATGCGTCCCTCGAGGACGTGAATCACCTCTCCGCGCTCCAGGAATTCCCACCGCGACAGGCCCGGTTCCGCTTCCCAGACTCCGGAGAGGATGCGGGAGTCCTCGCTGGTAAAGGGAATGCCAATGCGCGTGGGAATCTCGTCACCAAGCACCTCGGCCAGCGGAGGGCCGAGCGGGGCCTCGTCCAGTTTCCCCTTGAAGAGTTCTGTGGGCTGGAAGGTTTTGCTCATTGGATGTACCTTTCTACTGCTACTCGCCGCTATTGGAATGCACTTCCCTCCCCCAAAGGGTGGGCCTGACATCCATCGTCCTGTTTTTCCCGGCAGCGCAAAACACTCATTCGGGACAGTTTTAACTACCCTTTTGGGTCGGTAAGGTACCCAGCGTCAGACTTTCGCTTCAGCGGCCATGCTGAGCAGATCCACTCCGTGCATGGCGTCGGCGGCCCGGACGAGTGCCAGATGTGAGAACGCCTGCGGGAAGTTGCCCGCCATCCTCATCGCCTTCGTGGCGTACTCCTCACTGAGCAGCCCCAGTTCATTGGCGAAGCCCACGAGTTTGTCCATGAGGTCCTTCGCCTCGGACATGCGGCCGGTGCGCGCATACTGCTCAACAAGCCAAAAGGAACATGCGAGAAAGGGGTGTTCGCCGGGGTCCAGTCCGTCAACGCCGGTCTCGGTGCGGTACCGCAGCAACAGTCCGTCTTCGGTGAGGAGTTCCTCCTCCAGCCGGGCAACGGTTCCCAGCATGCGCTCATCGTTATACGGAAGAAACCCCACCTGGGGCATGACCAGCAAGGCCGCATCGGTTTGCTGCCCGCCATAGGTCTGCGTGAAGGAATTAAGGTTCTGGTCGAATCCCTCACGGATGATTTCCCCGCGCAGCCTCTCGCGCAGCTGTTCCCAGTGGTCAGCGGGTCCGTCCAGGCCATGGTTCCGGACCGCTCGGATGCCGCAGTCGAAGGCAGCCCACATCATCACCCGCGAGTGGGTGAAGAACTGCGGGTCCCCGCGCATCTCCCAGAGTCCAAAGTCCTTGTCCTCGATGTGTTTTTCAACAAAACCGAGCAGGATCTGCTGAAGCGTCCAGGAGAAGTGGTCCTCCTTGCCTCCTGCCATGCGGAGTCTTTCCAGCGCCACCATCACTTCGCCCACGACGTCGGCCTGGAACTGTGCCACGGCAGCATTTCCGATGCGGACGGGCCGTGAGTCCAGATAACCGGGAAGATGGTCGAGGACGCGCTCCGGCAACTCACGTTCCCCGCCGATGCCGTACATGATCTGCAGATCCTCGGGGTCGCCGGCGAGGGCCCGGAGGAGCCAGTTGCGCCACTGCAGCGCCTCAGTTTCGTAGCCGTGGGTAAGCATGGATTCCAGGGTCAAAGCCGCGTCGCGCAGCCAGCAGAACCGGTAGTCCCAGTTCCGGGGGCCGCCGAATTCCTCCGGCAAAGACGTGGTTGGCGCTGCAACGATGCCACCGGTTTCATAGTTGGTCAGCGCCCTGAGCACCAGCAGTGAACGCTTCACCGCTCCTCCGTAGGGACCATCCGAACGGCAGTGGCTGCCCCAGCGCGTCCAATAATCGATCGCCTGTTCGAGTGCGGCGTCGATGTCCACCGCCGGAGGGACGGGCCGGTGCGAAGGGAACCACGTCAGCTCAAAGTCGAAAACCTGTCCCCGCTCCACGGCAAATTCCCCTGAGTGCCCGTGCGCGTGGGCCTCCGGCAAGTGCGGTCCACGCAGTGCAACAGCGTCCGGTCCCGCCATGGCCAGAAGCACTGTTCCACCCGGAGGGGCGCCATACTGGATCCGCCTGCTCCAAGGCACAACCGTGCCATACCCCAGGCGGATAATGAGCTCCTGGTACATCTCGACGCGCCCCTCGAGTCCGGTGACCCGGCGCAGAATTGACGAACCCGTGTGCGCCACCGGCATGAAGTCCGTTACCTGGACCTGCCCCGTCGGCGTCTTCCAGACTGTTTCCAGCACAAAGGTTGACTCGACGTAGCGCCACCCCACCACCTCCGCCTCGGATTGCCGCGGCGCCAGCAGCCAGCGGCCGTGGTTCTCTATCCCGAGCAGGGAACTGAACAACGACGGCGAGTCGAACCGCGGGAAGCAGAGCCAGTCGATGCTGCCGGATCGGGAGATGAGGGGCCCGGATTGGAGATCCGACAGCAGTGCGTAGTCCTCAATGGGAGCGGCCATGGATTTACTAAAGCACAACTGGCTTCTTCGCGTCAGACTGCACGGGAAATCGTCCCGGGTCTGTGACTTCGCTGGTCAGCGAGATGCACTCGGTCGGGTTTCCCAATAGTCTGGCGGGGTGGATACAAGCACCGTGAACTCCGGCGAACAGCTTGGCAGGCAATCGCGCATCCTTGAGGCCGTGCTGGACCTGCTGTCGCGCCACGGCATTTCCGGTGTCAACATGCGCGCCGTGGCGCGGGAGGCCGGCGTCGCCCTGGGGCTGGTGAACTACTACTACGAAGACAAGTCCAGCCTGATCCGCGCCGCGCTGCACCGGATGGACGAGCACGACCTCATGCTCGTCGCGCCCGACCCCAGCTCACCCCCGGACGAACAGCTCCGCAAGGCCCTGAAACGGGTAGCCGCCGCCGACCTCCTGACCACGCGCTACCTGTCGCTGCGCCTCCATCTTTGGGCGCTCGCGCAAGCCGACGAGGATTTCGGGCAGATCAACGCGGCCGCGTTCGACCGGTACCTCGACGGGCTTGCGGCGCTGATTGGGAACGCAAAGCCTGAGCTGCCCTGGGATGAATGCAGGCGGCGCGCAGACGATATCGTCGTCATACAAAACGGCATGTGGCTGACTGCGCTCCTTGGCATAGACAACGCAGCCATCCAGAGAAGTATCGCCCGCACGGAGCAGATCGCCTTCGCCCCTGCCGAGTGAGTAGGTCATTTACCACCGCCAGTACGTCACCGGCGCATTAAGCCCGCCCCGCCCGGGGCAGCGGCCACCCCTGTGTCAGCCCGTTCCAATCCCTTCGGAGCCCTCTGCCGCAGCAGTCTTAAATGCAATCTTGAACATTTGTTCATGCGAACCCTTGAACAGTTGTTCAACTTCTACTAGTCTGCATTTATGACCTACGCCACACCAGCCCGGTGCAGTGTGGCCGTTCCATCCGTCGCAGGCGTCCCGCCCAATGCCGAGCGGGAACCCGACCAGCAAGCCCGTCGCCGTACTACCAGAGGAGACACTATGACCGATTCCGCATCCACCCTGTTCATCAACGGCTCGTGGGAGCCGGCCAGGTCCCGCGCGGTGCGCCAGATACGCAACCCGGCCGACGGCGAACTCGTCGCCACAGTGTCCGAGGCGGGGCGGGAAGACGCCGAACGCGCCATCGCTGCGGCCCGCGCGGCCTTCGACTCCGGTGTCTGGGCCGCGGTCCCGGCACCGGAGCGCGGCGCCTTCCTGCTCAAGGTCGCCGCGGAACTGCGCGAACGCCGCGAGAAGTTCGCCCGCGCCGAGTCGCTGGACACCGGAAAGCGGATCATCGAAAGCCGGATCGACATGGACGACGTCGCCGCCTGCTTCGAATATTTCGGAAGGCTCGCCGGCCAGCAGGCGGGCCGCATAGTCGACGCCGGGGATCCCGCCGTCGTCAGCAGGATCGCCTACGAACCGGTGGGCGTCTGCGGCCTGATTACGCCGTGGAACTATCCGCTGCTCCAGGCAGCGTGGAAGATCGCACCGGCGCTGGCCGCCGGCTGCACATTCGTCCTCAAGCCATCCGAGCTGACCCCGTCCACCGCCATCCTGACCATGCAGCTGCTGCAGGACCTGGGCCTGCCGGACGGCGTAGCCAACCTGGTGACCGGTCCCGGCGCGGAGGCGGGCGCACCGCTCTCGGAGCACCCCGCCGTCGACCTTGTCTCTTTCACCGGCGGGCTGGAGACCGGCAAGCGCATCGCCGCTGCCGCTGCCGGGACCGTGAAAAAGGTGGCGCTGGAACTGGGCGGCAAGAACCCCAACGTCGTGTTCGCCGACGCCGACTTCGACGCCGCCGTCGACAATGCGCTGAACGGTGCGTTCGTCCATTCCGGGCAGGTCTGCTCTGCCGGGGCGCGGCTGGTGGTTGAGGAATCGATCGCCGAACGCTTTGTTGGCGAGCTGGTCCGCCGCGCGCAGGACATCCGCCTTGGCGGTCCGTTCGACGAGGGCGCCGAAACCGGGCCGCTGATCTCCGCGGCCCACCGCGAGAAGGTCCACGCCTACGTGCAGCGCGGCGTGGAGGAGGGCGCGCGGCTGCGGTGCGGCGGCGCCGCACCCACTGAAAAGAAGTACGACGCCGGTTTTTACTACCAGCCCACCGTCCTGGACCGCGTGCGCAAGGGAATGTCCGTCGTCGTGGACGAAGCGTTCGGGCCGGTGGTAACGGTTGAGACGTTCCGCACCGAGGATGAGGCCGTGGCCACCGCCAACGACACGATCTACGGGCTGGCCGGCGCCGTCTGGACCCAGGACGCCGGAAAGGCGCAGCGCGTTGCAGGCCGGCTGCGGCACGGCACCGTCTGGATCAACGACTACCACCCTTACCTCCCCCAGGCCGAGTGGGGCGGCTTCGGCCAGTCCGGCGTCGGCCGCGAACTCGGCCCCAGCGGCTTGGCCGAGTACCAGGAAGCCAAGCACATCTACCAGAACACCAGCCCCCAGGTGACCGGCTGGTTCGCTGACCACAGCAAGGAGAAC
Organism: Arthrobacter sp. NPDC057009; assembly: GCF_042673905.1. Taxonomy (NCBI): domain Bacteria; kingdom Bacillati; phylum Actinomycetota; class Actinomycetes; order Micrococcales; family Micrococcaceae; genus Arthrobacter; species Arthrobacter sp. NPDC057009. The sequence goes on along the minus strand of NZ_JBHUSB010000017.1, from coordinate 87,875 downwards.
TAGATGCATACCGACAACATCGAGAACCTCAACGACCGGGAATTCGACTACATCGTCATCGGCGGCGGATCCGCCGGCGCAGCAGTCGCCGCGAGGCTAAGCGAGGATCCGGCCGTTACTGTCGCCCTCGTGGAAGCCGGCCCGGACGACCGCAACCTGCCCGAGATCCTCCAGCTCGACCGCTGGATGGAACTGCTGGAATCCGGCTACGACTGGGACTACCCGATCGAACCGCAGGAGAACGGCAACTCCTTCATGCGGCACGCCCGCGCAAAAGTCATGGGCGGCTGCTCGAGCCACAACTCCTGCATCGCCTTCTGGGCCCCGCGCGAGGACCTGGATGAGTGGGAATCCAAGTACGGCGCCACCGGCTGGAACGCTGAGGCCGCGTGGCCGCTGTACCAGCGCCTGGAGACCAATGAGGACGCCGGGCCGGACGCGCCACACCACGGCGACTCGGGCCCCGTGCACCTGATGAACGTGCCCCCGCTGGACCCCGCCGGCGTCGCACTCCTGGACGCCTGTGAACAGGCAGGCATTCCGCGCGCGAAGTTCAACGACGGCACCACCGTGATCAACGGCGCCAACTTTTTCCAAATCAACCGACGCGCGGATGGCACCCGCTCCTCCAGCTCAGTCTCGTACATCCACCCGATCATGGAGCGCCCTAACTTCACTCTGCTGACCGGCCTCCGCGCCCGGCAGCTGGTGTTCGACGCAGACAAGCGGTGCACCGGCGCCGATGTTGTGGACTCGGCATTCGGCAGGACCCACCGGCTCTCCGCGCGCTGCGAAGTTGTCCTGTCCACCGGCGCCATCGATTCGCCCAAGCTGCTCATGCTCTCCGGCATCGGCCCGGCCGCGCACCTGGCGGAGCATGGCATCGAGGTCCTGGTCGACTCCCCCGGCGTCGGCGAGCACCTGCAGGACCACCCCGAAGGCGTGGTGCAGTTCGAGGCCAGGCAGCCGATGGTGGAGACGTCGACGCAGTGGTGGGAGATCGGCATCTTCACCCCCACCGAGGACGGCCTGGACCGCCCCGACCTGATGATGCACTACGGGTCCGTCCCGTTCGACATGAACACTCTGCGGCATGGCTACCCCACCACGGAGAACGGCTTCAGCCTCACCCCCAACGTCACGCACGCGCGTTCCCGCGGCACCGTCCGGCTGCGCAGCCGCGACTTCCGCGACAAGCCCATGGTTGACCCGCGGTACTTCACCGATCCCGAGGGCCACGACATGCGCGTCATGGTCGCCGGCATCCGCAAGGCACGGGAGATCGCCGCCCAGCCCGCCATGGCTGAATGGACCGGCCGCGAACTCTCCCCCGGCATCGAGGCGCAGACCGACGAGGAACTGCAGGACTACATCCGCAAGACGCACAACACGGTGTACCACCCCGTCGGTACCGTGCGGATGGGGCCGGACGACGACGTCATGTCGCCGCTCGACGCCGAACTGCAGGTCAAGGGCGTCACCGGCCTGCGCGTTGCCGACGCCTCCGTCATGCCGGAGCACGTCACGGTCAACCCCAATATCACCGTCATGATGATCGGCGAACGCTGCGCGGACCTCATCCGCGCGAGCCGGAGCGGCGAATCAGCGGCGGCGGAGGCGGAGCTCAGCGCAGCCCTCGCCTGACCGGGAGCTTCATGCGCCGGCAGCAGGCGTAACGAGCACTGAACACGTGTTCATAACAGCTCTTGAACACATGTTCAGCATCGACTAACCTGCTCAGTATGATCCACGCCACACACAATGGAGTCCGGCGGCGTGTGTCCATAACTTTCAGCAGCTAGTCACCAGCAATTGGGGGAAGACGGCCGGGCGCTGCAGCGCGGTGCCCGGCCGTCGATTTCAGCAGTGTGATTTAATCTGCGTCCAATGGAGGCCGCGGGTAATCACCAACGTGCTTTTCTGACTTAGGAGTTCAGATGTTGGAACCCAGCAAGAGTACTGATTCAAGCGGTATGGACGAATTCGGCTATGCCCAGACCCTGGACCGGAGCATCGGCAAGTTCGCCAGCTTCGCCGCCGGGGTCAGCTACATCTCCATCCTCACCGGTGTTTTTCAACTGTTCTACTTTGGTTTCTCCATGGCCGGCCCGGCGTACGCCTGGTCCTGGCCCATCGTTTTCGTCGGCCAGCTGATGGTGGCGCTGTGCTTCGCCGAACTGGCAGGCCGCTACCCGGTGGCCGGTTCGGTCTACAACTGGGCCAAGCAACTTTCGTCAGGGACGTTCGCATGGCTGGCCGGCTGGCTGCTGCTGATCTCCTCCATGGTGGCGCTCGGCGCCGTCGCCCTGGCGCTGCAGCTCACCCTGCCCCAGATCTGGTCCGGTTTCCAGATCATCGGCGACGGCACCGGCACCTACGACTTCGCCCTCAACGGCGTCCTGCTGGCGAGCATCATGATCACCATCTCCACCCTCATCAATGCTTTCGGCGTGAAGCTGATGACCAAAATCAACAGCATCGGCGTCTTCGTGGAGCTTGCCGCGGCCGTGCTGCTGATCCTTGCCCTCGGCTGGCATGTGGTCCGTGGCCCCGAGGTCCTCTTCGACACGGCCGGCTTCGGTGAGGGGCACGACCTCGGGTTCTTCGGAGTCTTCCTTATCGGCGCGATGGCTTCCGGCTACGTCATGTACGGCTTCGACACCGCCAGTTCCCTCGGTGAGGAGACCAAGGACCCGAAGAAGACCGCTCCCAAGGCGATCCTGCGGGCAATCACGGCGTCCTTCATCCTCGGCGGCCTGATCCTGCTGTTCGGCATCCTTGCGGCCCCGGACCTTAGCGACCCCAAGCTCGGCTCTGCAGACGGCGGCCTGCAGTACATCGTGCTGTCGGTCCTGGGCGGGCCGTTTGGCAAGGCCTTCCTGGCCTGCATCGTTGTTGCCGTGTTCGTCTGCACCCTCGCAGTCCACGCCGCCGCTATCCGGATGATGTTCGCCATGGCCCGGGACAACAACCTGCCCTTCAGCCGGCAGCTCAGCAAAGTCCATCCCGAGCGTAAGACGCCGACCGTGGCGGCCATCACCATTGGAGTCATCGCCATTGTTCCGCTGATCGTCAACGTCTCCCAGCCTGCGATCTTCACGATCCTGTCCAGCATCAGCATCGTGCTCATCTACCTGTCCTACCTGCTGGTTACCGTGCCCCTGCTGCGGCGGCGCTTCCTGAAGAAATGGCCGCTGTCCGACGAAACCCACGGAAAGGCCGGGTTCAGCCTCGGCCGGTGGGGCCTGCCCGTGAACATCCTCGCGGTCCTGTGGGGCGGCGCCATGACGGTGAACCTGATCTGGCCGCGCCAGGAAATCTACAACTCCGTGCCGCCGTTCGAGTGGTACCTGCAGTGGGGCGGAGTCATCTTCGTCGCCGCCGTCACCGCAGGCGGGGCCCTGCTGTACCGCCTGAAGATCAGGCACCAGACCGGCGTCCTCGCCGAGCACGCAGCGGCAGCCGCAACAGATCCCTCGCCGGACTCTGTCGAGGCTGTCGAGGCGGCAGCTCAGTCCACCACGCAGGAGCCAGCCAAAATAATGGGCACGGTGTAACCGCAGCCGCAGCCCCGGAGCGCATCCCTTTGCCAGTAGCAACCGGCGAAGGGATGCGCTCCGGCGTCTGTCCGGCCTCTGCCGGGCCCCTTGGGTGGCCATGAAGTGGCAAGACCCGAGCACTGAAGACATCCGTGCCCTGTTGCACCGGTGCCAGGCAGGGTATGTTGCACGAATGGACGATACATATCAGGTCATCGTGGTCGGCGGAGGGTTTGCCGGCATGACCGCGGCCGAGCACCTGGGCCGCAAGGGCATCCGTGTACTCCTCATCGACGCTAACAACTATCACCAGTTCCAGCCCCTCCTCTACCAGGTGGCGGCGTCGCAGATCGGGGTGTCAGCCGTGGCCCGGCCCTTGCGCTCGGTTTTCCGCGGCTCGAAAGGCGTCCGTGTGCTCACGGCAGAAGTGACGGCGATCGATTCCGCCACCCGCACTGTCACCACGGTCGACGGGACCCGCTACCAGGCGCAGATCCTCGTCATTGCCGCAGGCGCGGTGCCGAACTTCTTCAACACTCCGGGCGCCGAAGAACATGCCTACCCGCTGTATTCCGTGGCCGACGCCACGCGGCTGAGCGCTGCCCTCACTGCTGTCCTGGATGAGACAGACCGCGCACATTCAGGCAATGCCGACGTGGTGGTTGTCGGCGGTGGCCCGACTGGCGTTGAGACCGCGGGCGCACTCGCCGAGAACATCAAGTACCTCGTGCCGAAGTACTTTTCGCCGGACCTTGCGGCCCGGTGCCGAGTCCATCTCGTGGATATGGTGCCGAACGTGCTGATGGCGTTCTCTGAGAAATCACAGGAGTACACGCGCGACCGGCTGGTGAAGCTCGGGGTCCAGCTGCACATGGGCCAGGGTGTTACCGAGGTCCGCGACGACGGCGTGACACTGGCGGACGGGACGGTCATTCCCGCGCAGATCGTGGTGTGGGCCGGCGGCCTGAAGGCCGGGAAAGTTGTCGCCGAATCGGGACTGCCGCAGGGGAAGGGCGGACGCATCGACGTGCTGCCGGACCTGACCGCGCCCGGCGCCGAAGGCGTCTACGTGCTCGGCGACGCAGCCAACATCACCGATGCCAGCGGCGCCAAACTCCCCCAGCTCGGCTCGGTTGCCGAGCAGTCCGGCAAATGGGCCGCCCGCAACATTCACGCCGACCTGACCGGCGGCACACGGCAGCCCTTCGCCTACTGGGACAAAGGCTACATGGCCATGGTCGGCCGCGGGGCCGCCGTCGCCGAACTGGGCCGCAAGCGGATCCAACTGCAAGGGCCGCTGGCGTTCCTCTCATGGCTCGGTGTCCACCTCGCCTTGCTCCCCGGCACCCAGCAGAAAATCCGCGCGCTCTCCTCCTGGGTTACCGGCTACGTTACGCACAGCCCGTCCCACGTCGTCGTCGGCCGGCCGGATTAGAAGGTTCAAAACCGCCGTCGACATCAGCGCTGGCCCCGGCGTAGGCTGACAGCATCGGCGCATGTGGCCGGTGACCCTGCGTCGATACCTCAATCGATGAAGGAGGACCAATGAGTGCTGTACGTGAATTCATGACTACGGATGCGCAGTGTATTAAGGAGAACCAGTCCCTCGTAGATGCTGCACGGATGATGCTGGATCTGGACTGCGGATCGTTGCCGATCTGTGGTGACGACGGCAAGTTGAAGGGCATGATCACTGACCGTGACATCACGCTGAAGTGTGTGGCCACTGGCCGCGATCCACGTGAGATGCTGGCCCGTGACCTCGCCATGGGCAGGCCCCACTGGATTGAAGCCGATGCCAACGTTGACGCCGCCATCGAAATGATGGAGAAGTATCAGGTCCGTAGGCTCCCCGTCATTGCTGACCACAAATTGGTAGGCATCATCAGCCAGGGTGACATCGCGCGCAACTACACAGAGCAGCGCGTGGGCGAACTGGTGGAGCACATTTCGGAACGCAGCCGAATGCAGACGAGCAGTTCCTAAGTCAGGCAATTCCTTGGCAAACAGCGCCGCGGAGATACTCTCCGTGGCGCTAATTTTTCTGCAGGCTTTGGACCTGGTCCCGGCACCTGCCCCGCTGAGGAGATTCGCCTAGGCTGGCTCCATGAGTATCGAGTCCTTGACCGCCCAGTTGCGCCACTTTGCCCAGGACCGCGATTGGGAACAGTTCCACACGCCCAAGAACCTGGCCATGGCCCTGAGCGGCGAGGCCGGCGAGCTGCTGGCGCTCTTCCAGTGGCTACGGGACGAGCAGGTCAGTGAATGGTTCGAGGACCCGGCCAACAGGACCGCCGTGGAGCATGAGATGGCCGATATCTTTGGTTACCTCCTGCGGCTCGCCGACGTCCTGGACATCGACCTCGAATCATCCCTCCGGGCCAAAATCGGTATCAACGCGCAGAAGTACCCCGTCGAACTCGCCCGCGGCAATGCGCTGAAGTATACGGCGCTGGCTGCCATGCGGCCAGCGGACAGCTAGGCTCGCCTGCACCCGCGGTGGTAGATAGTTCGTCCCGGCAGGTGCCGGCAGGTCCGGCAAAAATTTTCCGCCCCAAAACAGGGCGTGTCTGATATATTAGTTTCGTCCTCTGATATATATTAGTTCCACATGGGATCTGAAGTTCTCGGAGGATCAATCGTCAACTCGATGAGGAGTGGAACAGCATGCAGCAACTCGCGCACCGGCTCGAACGCCTAGGCACCGAAACCGCCTTCAGCGTCGCGCAAGCCGCCGCGGCCTGGAAGGCGAAGGGGAACCTGGTGTACCCCTTCCACCTGGGCGACATCAACATCCCCACCGCGCCGAACATCGTGGAAGCGATGAACCGGGCGATCGCAGATGGCTACACGGGCTACTGCCCCGGCCCCGGCATCCCGCAGCTGCGTGAAGCCCTGGCTGACGACATCGGCTCGCGACGCGGTATCGAATTCTCCCCCGAGAATGTGGTGGTCATGACCGGCGGCAAGCCCGTCATCACGAAGTTCCTGCAGGCGGTCATGAACCCCGGCCAGGAAGTGCTCTACCCCAACCCCGGCTTCCCGATCTATGAATCGCAGATCGAGTACCTCGGCGGCACGGCCGTACCGTACCGCTACGTGCCCACCAGCACGGGCTTCGCGATCGACCTGGAGCAGATCCGCGCCTCGATCACCCCGAACACGGTCGCCATCATCTACAACGACCTGCAGAACCCCATCTCGGCAGAGTCAACGGCGGCCGAGCGTGAGGCCATTGCGCAGCTCGCCATCGAACACGACCTCTGGGTCCTCTCCGACGAGGCCTACTTCGAAACCCGCTATGAGGGAGTCTCGAGCTCGATCACCTCGATTCCCGGCATGGCCGAGCGCACCGTGATCCTCTACACCTTCAGCAAGAAGTTCGCCATGACCGGCTCACGCCTCGGCTGCGCCGTCGCCCCGCGCGAGATCGCCCAGGTGCTCAGCACGCTCAACACCAACGACGAGTCCTGCACCACGCACTACGTGCAGTGGGCCGGCATCGAAGCACTCCGCGGCCCCCAGGATTCCGTGCAGCAGATGCTCGACATCCTCCAGACGCGCCGCGATACCGCGTGCGAGCTCGTGAACTCCATCCCCGGCATGCACGTCGCCGTGCCGCAGTCCACGTTCTACCTGTTCCCGGACGTCACCGAGGTCATGGAGCGCCTGGGCTACACGGCAGTGGGCGACTTCGCCAGCGATGCCCTGTACAAGACCGGAGTCTCCTTCTGCACCCGCGAGCACTTCGGACGTCGCCTGCCCGGCGAGGACCGGCAGTACATCCGGCTCGCCTACTCGGGCATCGAAGCGGCAGATATCCGCGAGGGTCTGGGACGCCTGCGCGAATGGATCGAGACCGCATGAGCCGCGTAGTCGTCACAGGACGGATTCCTGACGCCGCCCTCGAAAAGATCCGCGCTGAGCACGAGGTCGATGCCTGGGCCGGCCCGGAGTCCATCAGCCGCGAGGAGCTCCTGCGCCGCGTCGCCGGCGCCGACGCCATCGTGAGCCTGCTCACCGAGCGCATCGACGGCGAACTGCTGGACGCCGCGGGCCCCCAGCTCAAGGTTGTCTCCAACGTCGCCGTCGGCTACGACAACATCGACGTACCGGCATGCACCTCCCGTGGCGTCGTCGCCACCAACACCCCCGGCGTGCTCACCGAGGCCACCGCCGACATCGCGTTCGGGCTCATCCTCATGGCAACCCGCCGGCTGGGTGAGGGCGAACGGCTCATCCGCGCCGGCCAGCCCTGGAAGTGGGGCATGTTCTTCCTGCTCGGCTCCAGCCTGCAGGGCAAGACCCTCGGCGTCGTCGGCATGGGCGGCATCGGCCAGGCCACGGCACGCCGCGCCAAGGCCTTCGGCATGGAGATTGTCTACCAGTCCCGCAGCGAGATCGACCCCGCGATCGCCGCGGAACTGGGCGCCCGCCGGGTCGACCTTGACGAGCTGCTGACCGTCTCCGACGTCGTTTCGCTGCACTGCCCCTACGGCCCGAACACGCACCACCTGATCGGCGCGGAGCAGCTCGCTGCGATGAAGAGCTCGACCTACCTCGTCAACACCGCACGAGGACCGATCGTCGACGAAGCGGCACTCGCTGCCGCGCTGCGCGACGGCGTTATTGCCGGTGCCGGGCTCGACGTCTTCGAAAAGGAACCGCAGGTCCACCCTGACCTGCTGGACCTTGAGAACGTGACACTGGTGCCGCACCTCGGTTCGGCCACCGTCGAGACGCGCACGGCTATGGCTGTGCTCGCCGCCGACAACACACTCGCCGTGCTCCGTGGCGAGCAGCCGCCCACACCAATCAGTTAGTCAGCGGCACCACCAACGCATAAACGAGTATGAGCCCCGTCCCCCAAAGGACGGGGCTCATACTCGTTCCCGGGGTGATCGCCTCATGGCGAATCTCACAGGTCCCCCATGCCGTCTTTAGCATGGACGGCTGGCAAAATTGAAGAGAGGAGTTCAACCCAGCGATGGCCATACTGAACGGCCGCGGCGCACCTGTCACCCGGTACCTGAGGTCACAACCTGCAGTTCAGTACGGATTCCGTCGCGGCGCCCGGATGTCCAGGCGCTTCCCTTGACCAGTGTGGTGAACGTGAGATCCGGTCATCAATCGTCAGTTAGGAACCGAAATGCTTAAAGAAACACTCTACTGCGACGTCTGCTGGACGAATCCTAACCACGCCCACATCCGGGACTTGCCCATCTGCTCTTCCTGCATTGAAGAGTTCAACATGACCGGCCTGCACCGTCTGGTGTACCTGGATAAGGAACCGTACGAGACGCCGGACGGGAAGCGGATGACCGACGCCGAGGCGAAAGAGAGCAGCGAACCCGCGCTCTTCACGCCGCGCAACAGCGAAGAGCTCGTTGCTGCCCGCTTTGACGCCCTCGTAGCAGCATTCTGACCTAACCGCAGCCGGGTCCTCGCCGCCTATGACTGGGCCGCGCCCAGCCCCGTCCTTTTCAGGCGTGGTTAGAGTAGCAGCGTGAAGACCCTGGGCATTGACCTGGCTGCTGATCCAAAGAGAACTGCTGCTGCCGTCATTGAATGGCGTGACGGGCAGGCCCGGCTTGTCCACTTGGCGCTCGGCGTAGGTGACGAACCCGTCGTCGAGCTTTTCGGAGCATCAGACGTTACCGGGATCGACTGCCCTCTTGGCTGGCCCCGGCCCTTCCTTTCATTCCTGCTGGGTCATTTCCGGGAGGATCCGGATGCGGTGCTTCGTCATGACGGGTTGGCCGGACGCCGGGAGCTTGCCTACCGGGCCACCGACCGGTTTGTCACGCAGCAAACGGGCATGATCCCGCTGAGCGTCTCGGCCGACCGGCTGGCGCATCCGGCCATGCGCTGCGCAGTCATTCAGGCCAAGATCGCCCGCGTCTGGGGCGTTCAACGCCGGGACGGGGCGGGGCGTCTTGTCGAGGTCTACCCCGCAGCGTCGCTCCGGATTTGGGGCATTTCTGCCCGGAGGTACAAGGGGCGCGGTACGCCGGAATCCGTAGTCCGGGCAGGCATTCTTGGCCAGCTCGCCGCCGCGGCGCCCTGGCTGGACTTTGAGGCCTACCGCGACCAGCTGACCGGCTCGGATGATCTGCTCGACTCGGTTATCGCATCCCTGACAGCCCGCGCTGCGGCCCGTCGGGCAACCCTGTTTCCTGGCCCCGATCAGGATCTTGCAGCCCGTGAGGAGGGCTGGATCCACCTGCCAGCAGGATCACTCTTCGGGCTGAACAGATAGGCCCAACCGGCCCAGTCCGTCATAAACGGAGACCTGCGCGTTCCAGGGTTCTGGAGAGCTTGTCGGCCAGCATCGCTCCGGAGCGTGCGTCGTGACCACGAAGATGTTCGAGCGCCGCCAGCGCCGTGAGCGCAACATCCAGCAGCTCCTCCTCAACATCGCTGGCCGTATGCGTGACGCCTTTCCGGGGGTTCTGCCCCGTCGCGCCGATATAGGCAGCGACAACTTCGCCCGCCTCTTCCGTAATTTTCGAAAGCCGCGCCCAGGTCGCGGCTTCGGGATGCCTGCCAACGTTTCCCTGATCGATCCATGAGCTTAAGGCAGCCACTCCCTGGGAGAAGTCGTCGAGCCCTGCTGTCCCTGTTTCCCGGCGTTCTTTCATACGGTCACACTCTTCTCTTCCACTGTCGTCAGCGACACAATACCGCCCTGCAGACGAAGCTCGTGCGGGCACTCCCCTGCTCGACGCATTCCCAGCACATCACGATAAACTGGACCGGTCATGATGGGTGTCCAGCTCCGTCTTCTGGCCTGGTTCGTCAGCCTGGCGACCCTCATCTCGGGTTGCGTACCCGCCACGAGACTGGATGAGGTCGCCACCGATCGACCGGCCCAGAGCTCCTCCGCCCCGGCAGCTGCACGCGACAATGTCCCCGCTCCGCACCGGACAGCCTCCCCCACTCCGACATCGGCTGCAACGCCGCCCCCGGCGCCAAAGCCGCCCCCGGCGCCAAAGCCGGCCCCGGCGCCCAAGGCGTTCGCCCTGAACCTGTACCAGGAGGGGGACTTCGTTCCGCAGTACACGTTTGAGTGGTGCGTGGCGGCGAGCATCCAAATCATGCACAACCTCATCGACGATACGGGGACCGGGAAGTGGGCCGATCGTGTTCAGCAGGGCGAGCTGTGGGAGATGGCACGGGCACGGTCGTTCAACTCGTTCAACGGTGCCAACCCCCTGGGATGGGCGAAGGTGCTGAACGAGGTCGGAATGGGGCCGTATACCGTGGTCAGCATCGCCGACTATGAGGAAGCGCTGCGGACTGCTGCGCGTGCCATCGCCGACACCGGCCGGCCGGTGGGGCTGGTCATGTGGCGTGGCCGCCACGTGTGGGTGATGAGCGGCTTCCAGTCGCTCGGCGATCCCGCCAAGTTCCCGAAGTTCTCGGTCACCGGCATCCGCGTGCAGGATCCGCTCTATCCCTACGGCGATCAGCGCTGGGGACCGTCGCCCGCGCCCAACGCCCTGCTCACCCCCGAGCAGTTGGCCACGCAGCTCGTCGTCCGTGAGCCGCGGCGCTGGAGCAGCAATATGCCGGCCGGCTACATGCTGGTACTGCCGCGCGGCAAGGCGTGACCGGACCTTTGCGCTAATCGCCGGGCACAGCATGGAAACGCACGTCCCCGAGGTTTGTGGCATGCGAGAATACCGCATGACCTACGAACCGCCGTCCACCGCCAACCCGGCGCTACATGCAGCGCATGACCTCGCTTTCGAAGCCGCCTTCAAAGCCGCCCAGAAGAGCTTCAACGAAGGCGGTATCCCTATCGGAGCCGCTCTAGCCCGTGGCGGCGAGGTCATGGCGAGCGGACACAACGAACGAGTTCAAAACGGCGACCCCATTGCGCACGGGGAAATGTCCGCACTTCGCGCGGCCGGCCGGCAAAAGACCTACCGGGACACCACGCTCTACACCACCCTCGCCCCGTGTGCCATGTGCACCGGAACCATCATCCAGTTCAAGATTCCCCGCGTGGTGGTCGGTGAAGCACGCACGTTCGACGGCGAGTTCGAACTTCTGCGATCACGCGGCGTTGAGGTGGTGGTCCTGGATGACCAGCGGTGCGTGGACATGATGCGCACCTTCCAGGACAACAACCCGGACTTGTGGGCGGAGGACATCGCCGAGTAGGACCAGGTTATGCGTGGGCTCCGCCTTGCGGCTTCAGAGCCGGGCCCTCAAGGCATTATGAAGATTGACGTGGATTTCCAGCCGCTCCAAAGCGGAAGTATCGATGAGGGACCTTCCAGGTGGCGGGCCTGGTGAAAGACCTCTTCAGAGCCCCATTCTGTGTTAATGGGAGGGCGGACATTGTGAAGGGTCACGGCTTGGCCTGCGCCTAAGAAGAAGCTTTTATAGGAATCCCGGATGAGCTGATTAGGTCCGGGTACGTCCACCTCCCAGATCCTGTGCTGGACTGTCAGGGACCGAGCCTTCGTGCAATAGACCCTCACGGGGTAATCCGTAAGCTTCTGGCCACTCGAGCTGAAGCCGGCGAAGGTGGGTTTCAACGGCGTGACGCTGCAAGCAAAAATCGACGGGACGGCGGCTTGGGCAGGGCCGGCCACGGTGACAGGAACTGCCGCCAGAGCGAGCGAGGCAGCAGCGAGCACGGCTTTAGGGTCTGCGCCGCCCGCAGCGCGCCGCCGTCGGGCACTCCACCCTTTCCCGTCAACGAGGCGCATGCTAAGTGTGCTTAGTATATTGGGGTGACCTGTCCGAAACGACGGCCGGAGGATTCCGGTGGGAAGAGGTAACCATGGCCACGATTCCAGTTGTAAAGCCGAAGAGGGCGGGGGAAGCATGGGTTCCGTAGTGATTTTCGCCCCGTCACCCGTCCTGACCGTCACCGTTGAGGACGTTGCAGGCACCGCAGACATCCACCTCCACGCCGGGGGCCAGGGCGTTTGGCAGGCCCGCATGCTGAAGGTGCTCGGAGCCGAGGTGACGATGTGCGCGGTCTTTTCCGGCGAAACCGGAAGCGTCCTGCAGCACCTGATCGATGACGAAGGCGTAAAGCTGTTGCCGGTGTCCGGCGAAGGCAGCAGCGGCGCCTACCTGCACGACCGCCGCCGCGGTGAACGCGACGTGGTGGCGGAGTCGCCCGGCCACCGGCTCACACGCCATGAACTGGACGAACTGTACGGGCTGACGCTGCAGGCCGGGATGAAAGCGGGGACGGTGATCCTCAGCGGCACCGGCCGGGAGGATTCAGTGCCGCCGGACATGTACCGCAGGCTGACCGCCGACCTGCGCACCGCCGGGTGCACTGTTGTCGTGGATCTGGCCGGCGAGCGGCTGAACGGCGTCCTGGAGGGCAAACCGTCGCTGGTCAAGATGTCCGACTCTGAAGTCGTGGACAGCGGCCGCGCCGAAGCGTCGGAAACGGGCCTCCTTGTTGAGGCCATGCATACCCTCAACAAGGAGGGTGCGGAAGCCGTCATCGTCACCCGGGCGCACGAACCATCCCTCCTCCTGAGCGACGGGGAAATCAGCGAAATCCACGTCCCCCAGTTCGAAACGGTGGAAACCAGCGGCGCCGGTGACTCCCTCACCGCCGGGGTGGCCGCAGTTCTGGCTGATGGCGGCACCCTTCACGACGCCGTTGTCCTGGGCACGGCAGCCGGGGCCCACAACGTCACGCGCCACGGGCTGGGTTCGGGTGAGTCCTCGGTCATCCACGAGGTGGCCAAGCTGGTCAAGATTGTTCCACTGGACACCCGTTCAGCGGAACCGGCGCAGCAGGTGAGCCCGGACGAGCTGGCACGGAAGGTCAGGACACCATGAACCAACGTATTCGCGTCCTCATTACCAACGACGACGGCATCGCCTCCCCAGGCCTGCACGCTTTGGCCGCCGCCGCCGTCAGGGCGGGACTGGATGTTGTGGTGGCGGCCCCGGCCTCGGAAGCCAGCGGCAGCAGCTCGTCGATCACCGCGGTGGAAGAGGACGGCAGGATTTCGGTGGAAGAGCGCGAGCTGGAGGAACTGGACGGGGTGAAGGCCTTCGCCGTCCACGGCGCACCGGCGTTCATCACGATGATCGCCACCCACGGCGCCTTCGGCACCCCGCCGGACCTGGTCCTGTCCGGCGTGAACCGCGGGGCGAACGTGGGCCGGGCAATCCTGCACTCCGGCACAGTCGGCGCGGCGCTGACAGCCGGCGTCAACGACGGCCGCGGTATGGCGGTCTCCCTGGACACCGGCCTCAACCCGGACACGATCCATTGGGACACCGCCGCGCAGCTGGCCACCGGGCTACTGCCGTTCCTGATGGAACAGGAGCCGGGATGCGTGCTGAACCTGAATGTCCCGAACAGCGCCGGACTGCCCGAGTACCGGACGGCCACGCTGACACGGTTCGGCATCGTGCAGACCACCCTGGCGGAACGGGGGCAGCAGCACGTGCGGCTGGCCATCGCTGATACGGCCGAGAAGCCTGACCCTGATAGCGACGCCGCCCTATTGGCGGCAGGATACGCCACGGTGACCGCCCTGCAGCCGGTCACCGGAACGGCGCTGCCGTCCTTGGACGGCCTGCCGCGCGTCGCTTCCGGGGCTTAGGGCGGAAGGTTTACCAAACGGAAACGGACGACGGCGGGACCTCCCGCCGTCGTCCGCTTTCCTGCCGCGCCGCTCCCCACGTGCGGCCGTACCGGCAGAAAGCACCCGCAAAGTCAACTCAATTCGGCTCCGGACTTCATTGATTATCAGTTTGCTTACTAATAGGTTGAGTGCATGCCGACGACCAGCAACGTTGAATGGGACCCGGGACTGGCGGCCTACAAGGGGCCGGACACCACGGCCTACGTGTCCGCCGCAGCGGCGGCCGCCACGGCATGTGCGTCCTGCCGAAAGCCCGTTTCAGCACAGGCCCCACTGTCCTTGGCGGTCGACGTTACCGGCGGCACAGATGAGGACGGCATTGAATACTTCGCCTTCGACGCGGAGATCTGCCACCGCGCGTGCCGGGAGCCCTCCCTGACCTTCACTCCGGGACACACCGCACCTGTCGAATTCACGCCCCGCGCGGCCCGGCTCGTCCTCGAGGACCGGGCGGTCCGCACCCCCACAGCCGCTCTTGTCTTCACTTACCTGCCCATGCTTTCCTTCCGGGAACCCGGCGGGGACCTGACCTCCGCACTGGTTACTGCCCTCCTTTCCCAGGGCTTTCAGTTGGCCATGAGCGCGGACGTCGGCGAAATACTGCGCGACTCCGGCCAGACCGCTGACGATTTCCACGGCGTGGTGACCGCCGAGGGACTGCTGACTCTTCATGCTGGCGAGGCAACAATGTACCGCGAACAGCTCGACCTGGCCGATCGGGAGGATGCAACCTGGCTGGACGTCGCCCGGAACGGCTCGCTGCTGGTGATCGGCGGCGACAACCTCACCTTCAATGGCACGGGCAGCCTGGACCTGAACACCGCCGCGCGGCTGGGCACACTCGTTGCGGGGAAGGTGGCGGTCAGCCTCCTCCAGGCAGAGCCGACCAGAGGGGAAAGCGGTCCTGCCCAATGCGCCGAGGACGCACCTCGTTCTGCCGCGGAGGCCCATGGCGTGAAGTGGGAGAATCGGCCATGATCTGACTATGCGCCGCTCCGGTATGGCTCCCGCCTGGTGGGTCCCGCCGGCCCTGCGCGGCTACAGGACCGAGTGGCTGCGCCACGACTTGGTGGCAGGCGTTGCGCTGTTCGCGATCCTTGTTCCCGCGGGGATGGCATATGCCCAGGCCGCCGGCCTCCCGCCGGTCACGGGACTCTATGCAACGGTGGTGCCCCTGCTTGTCTATGCAGCAGTCGGGCCGTCGCGCGTGCTGGTGCTGGGGCCGGACTCCGCTCTCGCACCCATGATCGTGGCGGCCCTGGTTCCCCTGGCCGCGGATGACGACCGAAAATCCGTAGCCCTGGCAGGGCTGCTGGCCGTACTGATTGGCGGCATTCTGCTCCTTGGGGCAGTGCTGCGTCTGGGCATCGTCACCGGGCTGTTGTCGAAGCCCATCAGGCTCGGATATCTCAACGGCATTGCGCTGCTGGTGGCCGTGTCCCAGATTCCCACCCTGTTGGGAATCTCCGTGGAGGACGGCACGCCCTGGGAAAAACTCTTTGCCGCCGCACCAAAGGTGCTTGCCGGCGAGACCAACATGACGGCCCTGCTGCTCGGCCTGCTGTCGCTGGTGCTCATCCTGGTTCCCCGCTGGCTGAAATGGAAGGTTCCCGGCGTGCTGGTCGCGGTCGTGGTGGCCTGCATCGCGGTGGCCCTGCTGGGGCTCCACGAGCGATTGAAGGTCACAGGCGCCCTGCCGCAGGGGCTCCCCGCACCGGCCCTGGCTGGGATCGGCTGGGCGGACGTTGTGGCACTGCTGCCTGCCGCCGCCGCGATTGCCCTCATCGTGTTCGTTGACACTGGAACCCTGTCGCAGTCCCTGGCGGCGGCCGAGGACGGAAGGGTTTCCGGAAACCATGAAATGGCAGCCCTCGGTGCGGCTAACGCTGCGACCGGGCTGCTGGGTGGCTTCCCCGTCTCGGCCAGCACGTCCCGGACTCCCGTGGCAGTACAGTCCGGTGCGAGAACCCAGCTCACGGGAGGAGTAGGCGCACTGCTGGTGCTCGGTTTCATGCTCCTTCCGCCCGGCGTCACGGAGTTCCTCCCGGCCACGACCCTTGCAGCCATTGTCATCGCCGCGGCTGCAGTAATCGCCGATCCGGCCGGCGTGCTGCGGCTCATCGGCATGAGCCGCAGCGAATCGCTGGTGATGCTCGCAGCGTTCCTGGGAGTCACCGTACTGGGGGTCCTTCCCGGCATCGCCGTCGCCATTGGCCTGGCCATCCTGGACTTCCTGCGGCGGGCCTGGGACCCGTACCGTGCCGAACTGGTGGATGTGCCGGGTATACCGGGGTACCACGATGTGAGCCGCCATCCGGAGGGTGAACGGATCCCCGGCCTGCTGATCCTGCGCTTCGACGCACCGCTGTTCTTCGGTAACGGAGCCTTGCTTGGGTCCTTTGTGCGCGACGAACTTGACCAGGCCGCGGACGGCACCAAACGCGTGGTGCTTGCGGCAGAACCCGTGACGGGAATCGACACGACCGCGCTGGACGAGTTGGTGCAGTTGGATGAGTGGCTCGACCGGCATGGCGTGGACCTGGTGTTTGCCGAACTCAAGGGGCCGGTCAAAGACCGGCTGCTCCGGTACGGCATGGGGGCCCGCTTTTCTCCGGACCATTTCTACCCCACGGTGAGCGCAGCCGTTAGGGCCTTCCAGGGTGAGCACGGCGAAGAGCAGCAGGGGCAACGGTAAGTCCCACCGTTTCCCCCTGCTGCAGTCCCGGGAACACACCGCCGCCCACGTTCCCCGAACAGGGTGTGGGCGGCGGATGGTCCAGCTCTGAATGGAGTTAGTTCACTCAGGCGTTCGCGAGCTCCGGTTCCCGGGGCGGCGCCTCATCCCGCTGCTTGCGCGTCTTGGCAAACCTCAGGTAGAGGGATGGCACCACGAAGAGGTTGAGCAGCGTGGATGTCACCAGCCCGCCGAGAATGACGGTCGCCATGGGATGCTCGATCTCGTGGCCGGGGATTTCGCCCAGGACCACGAGCGGAACCAGGGCAAGCCCGGTGGCGAGGGTGGTCATCAGGATCGGTGAAAGCCGCTCGCCAGCCCCTCGCAGCACCAGTTCGGGGCCGAACTTCATGCCCTCATATTTCTCCAGGTGCTGGCAGTGGTTGATGAGCAGAATGCCGTTCCTTGCTGCGATGCCCATGACTGTCAGGAAGCCAACGATCGAGCCCAATGACAGCACACCGCCTCCGAGCCAGGCGGCAAACACGCCGCCGACGAGGGCGATTGGCAGGGTGAGGATGACCAGCGTGGCCAGCCGCCAGCTCGCGAAGGCCACCTGCAGGAGCAGGTAAATCACCGCTAGCGCCACTACCGACAGGGTCAGCAGCGTGCTGGTTGCCTCTTGGCGTTCCTTGAATTCACCCAGAATCTCGGTACGGAACCCCGCCGGCATCTCCACGTTCTTCAGGCCTTCCTCCATGGCCGCGACCACTGTCGCCAGGGATCCTTCTGTCACGTTGGCCTCGATGTCGATCCGCCGCGAGTGTGCGTCACGTTCAATGACGTTCGGTGTGGGTTTCACCTCGACGCTTGCGACGGCGGACAGCGGGATTTTCTCGCCACTGGGCGTATCAATGGGCAGGTTCCTGATGCTGGTCACGTCGGACCGGATTCCTACCGGGCTCCAGACCTGGACATCGTAGGCCTTGCCGCCCCGGTAGACGTCTCCGGCTTCCTCACCGGCGACCAGCCAGGCCGCAGCCCGCCGCACATCACCCGGCTTGAGCCCGTATTGTTGGGCCTTTTCCAGATCGACCTCGATGTTGAGCTGCGGGATGTCCTTTTGCAGCTCCGTGTGGACGTCGATGGCCCCCTCGGTCCCGTCAAAGATAGCCTGGATTTCGGCGGCCTTTGAGCGCAGAAGCGCCAGGTCATCTCCGTACAGCCGGACGACGACGGCGTTGCTGGCGCCGGTCAGAACCTCGCGGATTCTTTCCTTCAGGTACGTCTGCACGTCGCGGACGATGCCGGGATAGCCCTCGACCACTTCATGGACTTTGGCCAGTGTCTTGTCATAGTCCACGGCCGGGTCGATGCTGATCCAGTTCTCACCGAAATACACACCCACCACTTCGTCGGCGTTGAATGCCTGCCCGATGTGGGCACCGCAGTTCCGGACCCCGGGAATGGTCATGAGCTCCGTGCAGGCTCTCTGGCTGATTCGGTATTCCTCCTGGACCGAGGTTCCCGGCTGGGTCAGCCAGTGCATCAGGAAATCGCGTTCCTTGAAGTCCGGCAGCAGTGACTGCCCCAGCAGCGGTGCCGTGATGGCACCGATGGCTGCCATGGCCCCGAAGGTCGCATACCCTGCCGCAGGACGACGGATGATCTTGCTCAGGACCTTGTGGTAGCCGCGCTTGAGCACCCGTACCAGTGGCGGCTCCTGTTCCTTGAGCGGAACCTTGCGCATGAAAATCAGCGCCAGGGCCGGGGTCACTGTCAGGGCCACGACCATCGATGCCAGCACCGCGAGGGTGTAGGAGATGGCCAGCGGTCTGAAGAAAGCACCCGTCAGTCCTTGGAGGAAGAAGATCGGCACGGCCGCGGTGATGATGATCAACGTGGCGTAGACGATCGGGCCGCGGACCTCCAGGGAGGCCTCCAGCACCACCGAGGCGGTGGAACGGGTACCGCCCTCCGCCCGGTGCTGCCGGAGTCTTCGGATGATGTTTTCAATATCGATAATCGCATCATCCACAACCACCCCGACGGCAATAACCAGCCCGGCCAGGACCATGGTGTTCACCGCCGTGCCGGTCAGATACAGGACGGACGCCGCCGTCACCAGCGAGAGCGGGATGGCAATGAGGCTGATCAGCGCCGTGCGCCACTGGAAGAGGAACGCGCCCAGCACCAGCACCACCAGGATGCAGCCAAGTAGCAGCGCCCGGCTGAGATTATCGAGGGACTCCTCAATAAAGGTCGCCGGCCGGAAGATCTCCGTATCAATGGTGATGCCGCTGAGTCCCGGCTTCATCTGCTCCAGCGCTGCCTCCACGCCCCTGGTGACTTCAAGGGTGTTGCCCCACGGAAGTTTCTCCACAATGAGCATCAGCCCAGGGCCCTGATTGATAACGGCGTCACCAATGAGCGGCTGGTGGTCTTCGACCACATTCGCAACATCGCCCAGCCGGAGCGGTTTCCCGTTCCGTTCCTCGATGACTACCTCCGCAAGATCCTTCGGAGTGGCGATTGGCAGCACATGCTGGATGCTCAGACGCTGGTTAGGCGTCTCGATGTGGCCGCCGGTGCCAATAACGGCGCCGGGAGTATACTGCAGCAGGCCCGCGTCCAGAGCGTTGGCGGTGACATCCATGACCTGGTTCAGGCTGACGTTCTGGGCCTTCAGCTTCTCCGGGACTGCCTGCACCTGAAGCATCTGCAGGCGCTCACCCCAAATGGCGATGTTGGCCACACCGGGAACCCGCAGCAGGTGCTGCCGGATCTTCCAGTAGGAGATCATCGACATTTCGATGAGCGAACGTTCTTCCGATGTCAGGCCAATTTTCATAACCCGGCTGGTGGAGGACAGCGGTTGCAGCATCATTGGTGGTGACGCCCAGGTGGGCAGTGACGGAGTGACGTTGGCGATGCGCTCCGAGACCAGCTGGCGGGCCTTGAGCAGGTCTGCCCCCGGGGCAAAAATCAGCACGATCGAGGACAACTGCTCCACCGATTTGGAGCGGATCTCGGCCAGCCCCTCGACGCCGTTGAGGGCGTCTTCAAGCGGAACGCTTACCAACTGCTCCACCTCGGCTGCGGTGAGGCCAATGGCGATGGTCTGGATCTCTACCTTCGGCGGCGCGAACTCGGGAAAGACGTCTACTGAGGCTGTGCTGAGCTGGACGCCGCCGAACGCCATCATTGCCACCGCAAGGGCCACCACCAAAGCGCGGAATTTCAGGCTGAATCCGACAATTCGGCGCATGTCAGTGACCCTTCGTGCCGAATTCCGTGCCGAAGAGTTCCGCAGCACCCACGGTGACTACCTCGGTTCCGGCTTTCGGACCGGAGCTGAGCTGCACCTTATCGCTGGTGATCTTGTCCACCGTCACCGCGGCCCGGATAAAGGTCCGTGGCTCCGGAGCGGTGTAGACCCAGGTCTTGCCGGCACCGTCGTAAACCAAAGAGGCGTATGGAATTTCCAGACCGTCTTTGCCATTGGCCACTTTCTCGGTGGTAAGCGCCAGCCTTTCCACGGCTTTGTCTGTCAGCGTGATCCTGTTCAAATCGGAGCCCGCCTTCTCGATGCTGGCCGGAGCATCGCCGACAGGCGCAGACGCAGATTTCACTGCCGCACAGCCACCGAGCCCCATTGACACTGCGCAGGCCAGCACGAGAACAGAACGCCGGCCCCCAAACCCTCGATTGTTTTTCATGACAATTCCGACCTCTCTGCCAGAACCGGTCCGTTGTTGATCACCAATGAGCTCCCCCAGTCCGTGTTGGCAGCGGGACCAAAACGCAGGAAGAGGATCGGCAGGATAAATAGGGTCAGCAGGGCGGACGTAACCAGGCCGCCCCATAGAATGAGCGCCAACGGCAGCAGCATGGCCGTCGCGACGGGCCCACCCAGCAGCACCAGCGGCACAAGCGCCAGGGCGGTGATGATGGCGGTCAGCACCGTCGGCCGCAGCCGCTCCGTTACCGCCCCCTTCATCAGCTCCGCCGGCGCCGCCGTCGGATCCTGGGCCTGCAGGGACTGATAGGTACCCATCAGCATGACTGCGTCACGGACTGCGACGGCGAGCACCGCTGCCAGTGCTACAAGCACATACAGGGAACCGAAGCCGCCGCACAGCCAGGCTGCAATAACACCGCCCAGCAACGCCACAGGCAACAGAACAAATACCAGCGCGGCAAGCCGCCAGCTGCCGAGGACAGTCAGCAGCAGCACCAGGATGCCTGCCGCCGCCGCAGCCGCCAGCCAGATCATCAGGTCCCCGGCCGCCTGTTGCTCGCCGAACTTCTTCGGGATCTCGGCGTGATATTCAACCGGGAACTGCATGCTCTGGATCGCTTTTTGTATATCTGCGGTCACGTCACCGAGGCTCCGGCCTTCGATGTCAGCGACAACGTCGATCCTCCTGGAGGTGTCGTCGTGGGTGATCACCGTCTGGTTTGGGCTCAACCTGACATCCGCAACATCGCTGAGCCGGATCTGTCCGCCTCCCGGCTTGTCAATCAGCAGGTTCTGGACATATGTCATGCTGTGACGCGTCTCGGGCGTGCCCTTGACGACGACCTGGAACACTTTCTGCTGCTCGAACAGGTATCCGACTTCGATGCCCTGAAGGACAGTGGCGGCGGCACGCCGCACGTCACCAGGTTTGACGCCTTCCTGCTGTGCCTTAGCGAGGTCCACTTCAATTTCGGCAACCGGCTGGGAAGGCGTGGCCTCCACCGCTGGGTTAACTACGCCAGCCGTGTGCGACAGGATGTCACGGATCTCGTTGGCCTTCTCCTGCAGGATCGGCAGTTCGATGCCGTACACGCGCACCCTGAACTGCTGGTCATCGATGGCGATGGCCGCAGCGACCTGCTGTTCAGGATAGGTAGTGACCTTGGCCGTCACTCCCGGGTAACCCTGCACGATCGACTGGGCCTCGGCCCGGACCGCCGCAATATTGGCGCTGTCTTCCATCGTGATCCAGAGTTCCCCGGAGTTCACATCCGAGGACAGGTCGGAGGTAATGGCCCGCCCTACGTGGCCGCCGACGCGTGCTACACCTTCAACTTGTGTCAGCTCCTCCCCCGCTTTGGTCATGAGCCGGTTCATGACGTCCGACCCTGTTCCGCCGGACGACTCCAACTCAACGAGGAGGGTGCGGTCAGGAACGGCGCTCACGATCGGCAGTTCCCTCGTCAGCCCCGGCACCAGCGCCACGGCCACTATCGCCAGCGCAGCTGCGACGGATGCGACCAGTACGGCGGCGCCCTTGGTGAAGGATGAGGTTGACCTGCGGTAGCGCTCTCCCAGCTTGTGGAAGAAGGACGGCTTCGCTTGCGGCCGCTGCCGGCCGCGCAGCAGCAGGCTTCCCAAAGCAGGCGTCACGGTCAGGGCCACCAGCATCGCCACCGCGGTGGCCAGCAGATAGCTCAGCACCAGCGGCTTCAGGAATGCCCCGTCCACACCTGGCACAAACAGCGCAGGAGCAAGCGCAAGCAGCGCCACGAGGCCTGCGAACAGGACGGGAACACGCGAACGCTGTAGCCCGTGGGCAAGCAGAGCCTCCCGGGACAGCCCTTCATTCGCGGCGTCCTTCCGGAAGCTGTGCAGGTCCAGGATGATGTCGCCGACCACAACGATGAGCGCCAACGTGAGCCCGGCGAATGCCATCGTGTTCAGCACCGCTCCCTGAAACTGCAGGACCAGGGCCGCACCCATTGCGGCCACGGACAGGGCGACAAGTGCCAGCAGCGCATACCGCCAGGACCGGAAGGCCAACCCGACAGCCGCCGTCACGACCAGCAGGCTCACGAGCAACGCCACACCAAGACCATTCGCGGCAGTCTCGAGGAACGACGCCGGACGGAAGACAGTCGAGTCGAGCGTGATCCCAAACAAGCCCGGACGCAGGCCATCCAGAATTTCTTCAACGCCTGCTGTTACCGCAGCGACGTTGGCGTCGGGGAACTTCTCGATCACCAGAAGCAGGCCGGGATGCTTTCCGGTCACCGCATCACCGATCAGCGGCTGGTGGTCCTCCACCAAGGTCGTGACATCGGACAACGTCAGGGACTTGTTCGTGCTCCCCTCAATGCTGACCTTGCCAAGATCCTCGGGAGTACGGATGGGGAGAACGTGTTGGATGCCGATCCGCTGGTTCGCTGACTCCAGGAACCCACCGGTGCCCGGGGTGGACGCCTCGAGGAAGCTCAGCGGTGACACCCAGACAGCGTTGCCGGCCGTCTCCACCACCTGGTTCAGTGTCACGTCCTGCGCCCGGAGCTTTGCCGGGTCGACCTGGACCTGCAGCTGCTGTTCGCGCTGGCCGAAGATCGAGACGTTGGCTACCCCGGGAACGCCCATGAGTGCGGGCTTGATGTCCCAGCGGGCAAGCACCGACATGTCAATTGGCGAAACCTCCTCGGAGGTCATTTCGACCATCATGACCCGGCTAGTCGAGGAGAGCGGCTGCATGAGCACCGGCGGTGATGAGACCTGCGGGAGGGCGAACGCCTGCGTCAGGCGCTCGGCCACCAGTTGCCGTGCACGCAAAACGTCCGTTCCAGGCTCAAAAACCATCTCAATGGATGACAGGCCAGGAACGGAGACAGAACGGATTTCATCGAGCCAGGCCACCCCGTTCAGCAGGTCTGCCTCCATAGGAGAGGTGATGAGCTGCTCGACTTCAACGGCAGACAGGCCCAACGCCTCGGTTTGAATTTCCACATGTGGTGGAGAAAATTCAGGAAGATTATCCATTGGCATGGAGGGCAGGCTGGTTAGCCCGAACCCCAGAATGCCGGCCGCAACGGCCAAAACGATCAAACGAAACTTAAGACTCCAGCGGACAAGCCAACCGGTCATATCCTCAGCCCCCATCGATATCGGTAGAGGCTACATTGCCGGTACCGATTTCTGATGCGCCTATTCAAGGTTCACCAGCAGCGGCGTTGCTGCCGGTGAGTGCCGAGCTGCCTCCCTACAACCCTGCCGCCCCCGGCTTCCGGGGGCGTACTGGCTGTGCCGGTGATGGATCGGTCGCGGCCAGACGAATAGCCTCAATTCCACGAAGACCGCCGTGTTTGGGACAAGCGAAACCATGCTCATTCTGGCACAGAGAATCGGCTGCATCAAGGAATAACGAACTGGTCAAACCCGAACTTTTGGCAACGGGCATTGATTTATCGTTACATCATGATCAAACTTCCGAAAGCTTTTATCGGAGCTGTGAACGTCCGGGTATCGGCGCGCAGGGAGATGCGCGATGTGAACGCAATAGCGCCGGGTGTTAAGCGTTTTTTCACTGGCCCTCCCTGGGAGCAAAAGGATTAAATAGTAAAACCCCTGAGTAACAACCCGCGGGACTCAGTAAACTGCTTCGAGATGAGCTTGATAACTCAAAAGCAAAAAACGGGACCAAGCCATCCCGGCATGGCGGATACTTTAATAAGGTCCGATTCCCGCAATTTGCGCACTCGCTTCAGAATCCGGTCCGAGGATAAACGCCTCATTTGGGACGATTTCTACACCTCATTGTTGGTGAGCCGTCCCCTAATGCAGTCGACAGCGCCTAAGAGTGATTGATCAATCATCCCGTGAAGCGCCTTCAAGCCATTGGCAGCAGCTGCTTCAAGCAGTTGCTCCTGGTTCAGTGCTTGACCGAGACGAACGTGCAGATCTCCGATCACACAAGAGTCATCCCGGATTCTCTCCTCTGAGACATGAGATGAAATCCTCCACGGCGGGAGAACTGCCCGGGCCGCGGGCAACGTGGAGTTCGGTTTGCGGCCGTCCGGCAAATGGCCGGGTGGTGATTCCCGGCATGTGGAAGCGCTCCACTGATTGTGGCAGGACCGAGACTCCGAGGCCGGCCGCCACGAGGCCAAGCACGGTTTCCTGGTGAATGGCCTGCTGAGCAACGATGGGCGGAGTGGGCAGCTGGTCAAACAGCCGAAGGACGCGGGAGACGAACCCCGGCATCAGGCGGTACGGAAACAGGATCATGGGCTCCCCCTCCAGCAGTTCCGGCTCAACTTCGTCCATGGCAGCCAGGGGGTGTGTCTCAGGGAGCACGACCACCAGGTCCTCCGTGCTGAGCAGCTCGAGCCTGAGCCCGGGAACCGGGCCTGGATCCCGCACGAGACCCAGATCGAGCTCACCATCCAGCAGCTGCTCAATCTGCTCGCCGCTCGTGAGCGGAGCCAGCACCAGGTCCACCCGTGGGCGCTGCCCGCGGAAGGACCGGATGGCTTCGGGAACCGTGGTGTAGCTGGCCGAACTGACGAACCCCACCCTGATCTTTCCGCTCTTGCCCGCGGCAACATCGGCAACATCGCCGGCCGCCTCATCAAGTTCGCCAAGGGCCGCCCCGACTTTTTCCCGAAAGGCCGTCCCGGCGGGTGTCAGCGTCACCCGGCGCGTTGTCCGGTCGAACAGCGGGACGCCCAGCTCGTGCTCCAGCCTCTTCACGGCAACGGTCAGCGGCGGCTGGGTGATGTGCAGGCGTTCCGCGGCACGGCCGAAGTGGAGCTCGTCCGCCACCACGAGGAAGTACCTGAGCTGTCGAAGTTCCATCCAGATTCTTTCGGTTGAGGCTAATATTTACTACTCAAATAATATTGGACGAGCGGTGACGGGAAATGACTAACTGGACCTAACAAAGCAGCAGATGTTGTCCCTACCATCCCGTCTTAGGAGCCATCCATGGAATCGGCCGAATACGCCATCGTCGGCGCAGGGCTGTCAGGGGCTGCCACCGCCTGGCATCTCGCCGCACGCGGCCACGACGTTGCCCTGCTCGAGCGTTCAACCCCCGCAAACGATGCGGGCAGCTCCCACGGCTCCGCGCGGATCTTCCGGTACGCCTACCCCGACGAGTTCTACACCGGCCTCGTCCAGGAAGCGAAAACCGGATGGGACGAACTGGCCCGCCTCAGCGGCAAACGGCTCATTACCCCGGCCGGCGCCGTGGACTACGGCGCCATCCGCCAGCCTGAACGCCTCGCCGCCGTCCTGCAGGCCCGCGGCATTGATCACGAACTCCTCAGCGCCGAGGAAGCCCACGGCCGGTGGCCGCAGATCGCCTTCGACACCCAGGTGCTGTGGCACCCGGACGCCGGCGTGATCGACGCCCACGAATCCGTCGCCGCCATGGTCGACCAGGCCGTAACCCACAGCGCAGCGCTTCACACCAACTGGGCCGTCGCGTCCATTACAGCCTCCAACGGCGGCTACCTGCTGACCTCGGAGGACGGCCGGTCGCTGCAGGCGGCCAACGTCATCGTTGCCGTCGGCGGCTGGCTTCCCCAGCTGCTGGGATCTCTGGCACTGCCCTCATCCTTTCTGGCCTCGGTCCCCCCGATCGAGGTCCGGCAGGAGCAGGCCTACCACTTCCCCTACGCCGACGGCACGGACTCCGGGACTTCTCCATGGCCGACGTTCATCCACAAACGCGAAGGCTGGCAGGCCTATGGCCTGCCCGGCGGCCGCGACGCCGGCTTCCGGGGCCAGAAGATTGCCCAGTACAACGGCGGAAAGATCCTGCCCTCAGCAGCGGACCAGGACGGACACATCAGCCCGGACAACCGCCGTCGCGTCATCGAATACGTCGAACAGTATTTCCCGGGACTGGTCCCGGAACCGTACGCCGAGACCACCTGCCTCTTCACCAACACTCCCACCGAGGACTTCATCCTCGACCGCTTGGACGGCATCACCATCCTCTCCCCCTGCTCGGGACATGGCGCCAAGTTCGCACCCCTGATCGGGCAGCTCGCCGCCGACCTGGCAACCGGCGCAGGAACCGTCCCGGACCAGTTCCGGCTCGCTTTCCAGGCAGGTCCGGCGGCTGTGGGGGTGCACGCCTGACCCCCGCACCGAAGCCACTCCCCGGGCCGTATTGACCGCCACGGTCACCGGTCTGATGTCCGACTGGTCACGGCGAGCCCCCTCGACTCGGTGCCTGGAGGCGGCGCGTTCGACGGCCCCGCTCGGCGTCGCCTGCGCCCTGGTCGCCGTCGACATCCTCAAAGCCCGGATGGACAGTCCAACCCGTCCACTCGCCGTCGTTGTCTTCCCCGAAGAGGAAGGATCACGGTTCGGTGTGGCACGCCTGGGCTGAAGGCTGATCACTGGCGCCATCGACCCCGGACAAAGCCCGGAACCTCCCTGACCCGGACGGCTCAACCTTTGGCCCTGCCCCAGGCCCCCGTCCTGGACACCGGTGCCGGCCGGTGGATGACTGCGCAGAAGAAACCGTGCTGGCACGGAAGCGCCTCGGCCCGGCCCGCGGCGAATATGGGGAGTGACGGTTGAGGGCATCCGATCCGGGACGACGGGTTCGTGCATCAGCCGGTCACATCACCCGCCCGTACCAGGAGACTTTCCTATGTTCATGAACACCTTGCGGCAACGGACTGGCCGGTCTGCCACAGCCGCCCTGATCGCCGTGATGCTTGCTGCTTTCGCTTTCGTATTTGTCGGGAGCACGCTCACGGCGGCGCCAGCCCACGCCCTGTGTAGCGGCTCCAGTCCCGCGACCGGAACCTGGAAGAACATCGACCCCAACACCAGATCCGTCACCAAGGTAGTCCTCGACTGGGGCTGCGCGGATCAGGCCCTGTGCGACACGAGTGGCCATTGCGTCTATCCCGCGGGCACGATCCGGGTGTTCGGCAAGTGCCATCCGACCGACTGCGATTGGGGGAACCGGCGGACGTACGCCGAGAAGGGCGGGTGGGAGAGTGCCACGTACAAGTACAGCTGGGCAACCAAAAGCGTGTGGGTCAGGCCCTACCAGTACTACGGCCGCACATACCTCCGCGTCTGGGTCCATACCGATTTCACTCCGGCGGATGGACGGCAGGACTACACCACCGACGAGTGGATGCTGAAGTAATCCTGCCGGCAACCGGATCCTCGAGTGTGGCTGCCGGATGCTGGTGGCCACACTCGCCGTGCGGAACCTCAGCCGGTCATTGCAAATGATCTGCCGCGAGTACTCCCGTTCGTAGTCCGGCTGCTTAGCCGGCCCCGGAAACAAATGACACCCCACGGCTGCGCCAAAACCAGGCCGCCCTTATCACCAAGGAAACACGATGCCCGAACTGATCAACCAGAAAATCCTCGTTTTACGCGCTCCCGCCCTGCGGGCAACCCGCGACCCCTTCGACGGACCCGGAGCCCGGGGCCTCGAAACCTCTCCCGAGAACATCGCGGAACGGGCTGTGGGAATGACAGTTGAGACGGACGGCAACCCCTCAAGCTCAACGATCAATGCCCTGCAGAGCGATCCCACGGTCCTCGGCTTCGCCCCTGCCATGCCCATGAAACTCATAGAACCACTTGACGCCGATGCTGCTCCGGCCGCTGCCGCAACATGGGGCGTCCAAGCAGTGGGCGCAGACACCTCCCCCTTCACGGGCGCCGGGGTGACCGTTGCGGTCCTGGACACCGGTATCGACGCCGATCATCCCGCCTTTGCCGGCGTCAACCTCGTCACCAGAGACTTCACAGGTGCCGGCAGCGCCGAAGACGACAACGGCCACGGCACGCACTGCGCGGGAACGATCTTCGGCCGTGACCTCAACGGTCAGCGCATCGGCGTCGCCCGCGGCGTCCAGAAAGCCCTCATCGGCAGGGTCCTCGGAGGCCCCAACGGCGGCAGCAGCGACACTCTTGCCACGGCAATGCTCTGGGCCGCCGACAACGGCGCCCACGTCATCTCCATGTCACTGGGCATGGACTTCCCCGGCTGGGTAGACGAATTGGTCAACGTGAATGGTCTTTCCATTCCGGCCGCCACCTCAATCGCACTGGAAGGCTACCGCGCCAACGTCAGGCTCTTCGAACAGCTGGCCAACCTTCTCAACGCCCGCGCCTCCGTCGCCCAGACCACAATCGTCATCGCAGCCGCAGGCAACGAAAGCAAACGCACCGGCAACCCCGCCTACGAGATAAACGTTGCTCCGCCGGCCGCTGCTTACGGGATCACGTCCGTTGCTGCTTTGGCCGACGGCGGCGGCGGCCTCACCGTGGCACCGTTCTCCAATACGATGGCGACTGTGGCCGGTCCCGGCGTTGGCGTTTTCAGTGCCTGGCTCAACGGCGGCACCAAAACGATCAGCGGAACCAGCATGGCGACCCCGCATGTGGCCGGCGTGGCCGCGCTGTGGGCGGAACGCCTTCTAGCGCAGGGACCACTGAGTCCGGTACTCCTGCAGGCCAAACTCATCGCTTCCGGAACATTCAAGCCTCTCAGGAATGGCACAGACCCCTCGGACGTGGGTGCGGGCCTGGTTCAAGCACCCAGCCATGCGAACTGACTTCATCGACAAAGCTAGGCCCCAGTCTCACACTGATGACCTCAATGCGCTGCTGACGCCCCCTGACCACTACCAACCCCGCAGTTAGGGGGGTGAAACGGCCGCGGTGCGGACAGCACCTGCAATTCCCAAGGGAGCAGCGCGATGATCATCCGGCCCCTGAAGCTATTCGACGGCATTGCCAGCTTCAGAGAGGCTGCTCGGGAAGACGTGGGCCCCGACGACACGGGCGCGCCATTTTCCTGATGCCGTCCTGCGCGTTTGTTGCGCCATCCTTGATGCCGGGCATGCATTCTGGCCATAGCCTGCAAGGAAGCAGGCCATCGGATTTACAGCAGTCGGCATGTCACGGACCACGCGGGGGCGTGGTGCAACCCGGTGGGGGAGGGAGTTGTACTGTGCGGAGGGGGAATCAAGTGGGTGAGGGAGCGAAGCCGACGCTGGATTTGCAGCACCTCCAGAAACTCGTGAGCCAAGCCTCACTGGAGGTGGCGGAATCATTCGCCGCTGATTACATGGCCCTCCTCCCCCGGTTCGTTGAACCGATCGTGCGCGCGGTGGGCGCCCGGGACGGGGATCTGGCGCTGGATGCCTCCCTGAACTTGAAGACGAAGTCCTGGCCGGTGGGAGCGCTGAGAATGAACCAGCTCTGCAGTGAACTTGAGCTGGCCCTGGCCCTGGCACTGGCTGACTGGGCGACTGCCAAAGCGGTTGCGCGGGACATTGAAGTCCACCTTCCGCGCCTGCAGAAAGCCCTCACGGGCGCCCCTGACGTCGCATTTCGCCCCCTGTGGCCGAGGACACTCCAGACCGCCATCGCGTCCTGACCCTCAGGCGAATGACGAACTTGGGAACACCTTGAGGCCACCCCTCAAACAGGGGGTAAGAACGAACTTCGCCTCTCAGGTGGACCCCGCATTTCACAACGTGCGGACAGCATTCTGGTCTTGTCGCTGAAGCACAGGTAGCCGCGAACCGCAGCTTCAGATCGCCGGGCCCGGAACGCATTCCCCCCTTGCACAACGGGCCCGGCGGACAACCTCCGTGAGGTGTTCATCACGGCGTGGACGCCTCGTTGGCTGCCGAGACGTTCAGGCAGCAGCCGAAAGCAATTGGATAGTCAGCCCAATTCGACTGGGGACTTCATTGATTATCAGCTTGCTTACTATTAGGTTGGGGAGATGGTAGGCACAAGCAACGTCGAATGGGACCCGGGTCTGGAGTCCTTCAAGGGGCGGTCCACGACGACGTACGCGGCCGCCGCCGCGGCCGCCGCCACTGAATGCGCGTCATGTCATATGCCCATAACAGCGCGGACTCCCCTGTCCCTGTCGGTCGACGTTACGGGCGGCACGCACCGGGACGGCACCGAATACTTCAGCTTCGAGACACAGATCTGCCACCGCGTCTGCCGCCCACCCGCCCTGACGTTCACCGCGGGACACAGCTCCCCGGTCGAGTTCACGCCACAGGCGGCAAGGCTCATCCTTCAAAACCGGGCGGCGGGCACAGTCACGGCCATCTTGGTCGTCACCTATCGGCCGATGCTCTCCTTCCGGGAACCCGGAGGGGAGCTGACCTCCGCGCTGGTTACCGCACTCCTCGTCAAAGGCTTTCAGTTGGCCATGAGCGCCGACATTGGCGAGATAATGAGCGACTCCGGCCCGGCTGCCGACGACGTCGCCTGCCCACTGACCGACGAGGGCCTGCTGACACTCCAAGCCGGCCAGGCCACGATGTACCACGAACAGCTCGACCCGGCCGACCCGGATGACGCCGCATGGCTGAGGGCAGCCCGCAACGGTAGCGTCCTTGTGATCGGCGGCGACAACCTTACCTTCACGAGCGCGGGGCCAGACCTGGACACCGCCGCCCAGCTCGGCACGCTCGCCACGGGGATGGTCCCCGTCGCCGCCTCCCGAGAGGACCGATCCGACAGTGCCACCGTTCGGCCCTACACCGCCGACAGTCCGCCGGTCACCGAGTAGCTGACTTAGTCACCGAGTAGCGGACCTTCACCGGGATGCTGTTGCCACGGTGCTCATCGCCCGCTTCGCCGTCGTGATAACCCCGCTTGGGATGTCACCACGCAGGACTGCGTCGAAGTTCTGCCAGACGGTCGCGATCCTGCGCTGGACGTTTTCCCAGCCGACGCCGGCCATGTGTGGCGTGCAGACTACCTGTTCCATGTTCAGTAGCTCGCTGGCGGTGTCCAGCGGCTCCTTCTCGTACACATCGAGCCCGGCCCCCGCGATGCACCCCTCGCGCAGGCTTTCGATGAGGGCGTCCTGGTCCACAACTTCACCGCGGCCGACGTTGACCAAAACTCCGCTGCGCTTCATCAGGGCGAGTTCGTCCCGCCCGATCAGCTTGTTTGATTCCGTATTGAGCGGAAGGCTCAGGCAGACGACGTCGGAAACTGCCATCAGCTCCTCCAACGGGACGGATCGGGCGGGGATCATTTCCGAAACGGTCAGCGGGATCTCTGCGCTGTCGTAGAAGACCACGTTGGCGCCGAAGCCGTGGTGAACGATCTTGCCGACCCAGCGTCCGATATTCCCAAGGCCGACAATGCCGACTGTTTTGTTGTACAGCTCGGAATAGGACGTCTCGTCCAGGTCCTCACGCCATTTTCCCTCGCGCAGCAACTGTGTAGAGGCTGGAATCCGCCGCAGCACTGTCAGCATCAGCGTGAGTGCGTGCTCGGCGACGGAGATGGAATGCGTTTTCATTTGGGCCACCGGAACACCCAGGGCATCCAGGACGTTGAGCGGAAGCTGCCCGTAGCCGGAACTCATGTATTGAATGAATTGCACGTTCTTTGCGGCCCGGAACACCTCTTCGGGAACATCGACGCCGGAGATAAGGAAATCCGCGTCGGCGGCTTCACGGCAAATCTCCGACACATCCGCCTGTAATGGCATCACTTTCACTTCGAAGCCCTCCGGCGTCGAGTCCAGAAAACGATCGATGTAATCCTTCAGTGGATTCACGAACAAAACCTTGTACGTCATCTGTGTGCATCTTTCTTGAATCAATGTCTGTCGACGGCGACATGACAGTCTGCTGAGCAGAGCAGGAGTGTCTGCGAAGAGTTATTAGTCGGTCGACGGCGGCGGTGTCCCGTCCGCCGACCTGTCAGCTATGCCCGCAAGGCTTTTAGGACCGTGTCTAGTACTTCCTGGGTTCCGGCTGTTCCTCCCAGATCACGCCCCAGGGGTCCTGTTGCCAGCGCTGCCTCGACAGCGCTTTGAACTTTCTGTGCTGCCTGGCTGCATAGATCATCACCGTGGCGCTCGCCCAGCCATTCCAACATCATTGCGGCGGACAGAATCATTGCGGTCGGGTTTGCGATTCCCTTGCCCGCGATATCGGGCGCGCTGCCGTGGGACGGCTGGAAAACGCCATGGGTAAGGCTCACATCGGCAGAAGGCGCTACGCCAAGGCCGCCGACGAGGCCGGCGGCAATTTCGGAAACGATGTCACCGAAAATGTTCTCTGACACGATTACGTCATACCGTTCCGGATCGGTCACCATGTACATCGATCCCGCGTCGATGTAGTACTTTGCGCTTCCGATATCGGAGTTTCTTGCAGCGACTTCATCGAACACCCTCTCCATGAGGACGTTGCTGCGCAGGGCATTAGATTTATGCAGAAGAGTCACGTGTCCCGGCGTCCCCCGCTTGCGGCGCGCCCGCGCCTGTGAAAAAGCGACGTCGAAAAGCTTCTCGCACGTGGCCCGGGTGATGGTCATGCGGTCACTGGCACTCTCGTCACTGGGCTCATGGTGATCGGCCAGTCCGGCGAACATCCCTTCAGACGTTTCACGGATGACGAGCATGTCGATGTCCTTTGCCTTCACAGGGCTCTCAACGCCCGGAAAAAGCCTGACCGGCCGGAGGCTTGAAAAAAGTCCGTAGTGGGCCCGCATCTCAACCTGGGCGCCCAGTTCGAGCCCCTCGGGTCCGCGCACGTCCGGGAGCCCCATCGCACCGAACAGCACTGCGTCGGCTTTGCCGATCTCATCCATGTCGGCCGCGGTGATCTTTCTTCCGGTACGGCGGTACAGGTCTGCACTGAAGTCGTAGAACGTGTAGTTGAGCGTCAGCCCGTATTGGGTTTCGCATTTCTTCAGTACGGACAGAGCCGCTTCAACGACCTCAGGTCCGATTCCGTCTCCGGGGATGACGGCGATGTCATATTGAGCCATGGTTTTCCTGCCTTGCTGATCACGGGCGCTTTCGCACAGGTTGTTCATTCGGGGATCGAAAGCTTTGCCTCTCGCGGCAGCTTTCATTGGACTGATCCCATTCAGTGGGAAGATGTGTTTGCTAAGTGGGAAGACGATAGCAGGAGACGATGCGGCTCACAAGGCGTCTTCCTGTATTGCGGATCTTCTCTCCGTCACCGCCGAGCCCTTGAAAGCCGACCGGCAAGCCTGTTGCGCGGGTCACATTGCCCTGCTATCGTCGATCCGCCCGTTGACAAGCTTCTCCCACTAGATGGGAATTGCGCTCCGGGACCTTCTCACTCAACGCTGCAGGCAGGAAGAACATGACGCAGGAACTTCACCTCGAGGGAAACTC
Source organism: Arthrobacter sp. NPDC057009 (assembly GCF_042673905.1). NCBI lineage: Bacteria > Bacillati > Actinomycetota > Actinomycetes > Micrococcales > Micrococcaceae > Arthrobacter > Arthrobacter sp. NPDC057009. The sequence goes on along the minus strand of NZ_JBHUSB010000017.1, from coordinate 54,097 downwards.
CCTCCCGCTCCAAGGCATCCGTGTACTGGAGCTTGGCAGCTTCATCGCCGCACCATTCGCAGGCCGCCTCTTCGGAGACTTCGGTGCCGAGGTCATCAAAATAGAAAAGCCTGGGGGCGGGGACGAACTGCGTGACTGGAGGAAGACCCGCGGTGCCACCTCCATGCTCTTCCGCACCATTGCCCGCAACAAGAAGTCGGTTGCCCTCGATCTGCGCTCGGAAGCCGGGCGTGAGGCGGCTAAGAAGATCGCTGCCCAATGCGACGTGGTGATCGAGAACTTCCGTCCCGGCACACTCGAAAAATGGGGTCTGGGCCCCGAAGTCCTCCAGGAACTCAACCCGGACCTTGTAATGGTGCGCATCTCCGGCTACGGACAGACCGGGCCCTACAAGAATCGCGCAGGTTTCGGCAGCTCCGCCGAGTCCTTCGGTGGACTCCGCTATGTCACCGGCGAGCCGGACCGTCCGGCCGGCCGCGCGGCCGCCAGCATGGGCGATACCGTGGCCGGCCTCTACGGGGTGATTGGTGCCCTGATGCTCATGCTGCAGAAGGCGCGCGGACTGGACACCGGCAGCTCCAAGATTGTGGACGTCGCACTCTACGAAGGCGTCTTCAGCCTCCTCGAATCGCTCGTCCCGGACTACGACGCCTATGGCATGGTCCGCAAGCGCACTGGCGGCGCGCTTCCCGGTGTCGTACCCACCGGTTCCTACCTTTGCCGGGACAACCTCGAGGTGGTTATTGGCGGCAACTCGAACTCCGTCTTCGTCCGGCTCATGCGGGCCATAGGCCGCGACGACCTTGCCGAGGACGAAACCCTGCTCACCACCGAGGCCCGCGGAGCGCGTGAAGAAGAGCTCAACGGTGCCATCTCCGCCTGGACCGGCAGCATGCCCCTCACCGAGGTCCTCGACAAGCTGGACGACGCCGGCGTTCCCGCCGGGCCTGTCTACGATGCACCCAGCATCGCGGTGGACAAGCACTACCTGGCCCGCGACATGATCCAGACCCACGAGGTAGTGGTCGACGACGGGCCCGAACTGATCCGTTTCCCCGGTGTCATCCCAAAGATGCCCGGCCACCAAGGGCAGGTCAACTGGGTCGGTCCCGAGTTGGGCCAGCACACGAATGAGGTCCTGCAGGAGCTTGCCGGCATGGACACCGACGAGATCGCGGCGCTGGGACTGCAGGAGGTGCGCTGATGCAGGTGCAAATCACTGACGTCTTCCTGCGCGACGGGCTGCAGGACGAACCCGTGATCGTCTCTACGGCCCACAAGCTGGAAATTGCCGAGGCCCTCATCGCAGCCGGAATCAAACGCATCGAGGCCGCCTCCTTCGTGAACCCGAAACGGGTGCCGCAGATGGCGGATGCCGCCGACGTCATCTCGTCCCTGCCGGCAGCCGCGGGAGTCAGCTACACGAGCCTCGCCCTCAACGGAAAAGGCATCGAACGTGCAGTAGCTGCCGGCGCCACTGACATCCAGGTAGTCACCTCGGCCAGCCAGGCGCACAGCAACGCCAACGCCGGACAGGCCATCGAGGACGCCCTCGCCGGCATCGGCGCCACCGTCGCCCGTTATCCGCAGACCCGCTTCTTCGCCGGCATCTCCACCGCCTTCACCTGCCCCTTCGACGGCAGCATCGATCCCGATCACCTTCTTCGCGTGGTACGCGCCTTCAAGGACATGGGCATCAACGACATCGGCCTGGCCGACACACTGGGCACGACGCCCACCGAACAGGTGCTGGCCAGCCTGGCCCACGTGCGGAACTCCGAACCCGACCTGACCTACTACCTCCATCTGCACAACGCCCACGGCCAGGCTTTGACGACGGTGGGCGCTGCGGTGAGTACCGGCGTCGTCCGTTTTGACGCCGCACTGGGCGGCTTCGGCGGCTGCCCCTTCGCCCCCGGAGCCCATGGCAACATCGCCACTGAAGAACTCGTCGCGTACCTGCACGACGCCGGCCACGAAACCGGCATCGACGAGGACCGCCTAACCGACGCCGTCCGCCTCGCCCGGGACATCGTCGCGCACTCCCCCGCGGTCCTGCTTGATCCCGCCCGCTGACCGCAGCACATACGACAAGACACCACCCCAACACGCAAGCCCAAATAACAATTCCTACTCACCGTTCTGGAGACGATGATGTCTACAAGCCCACGCACGGAAGCCACCAGCGAACCAACGGACATGCCCATGAGCGAGACCAGTCCCGGCCCTGCCGGAGGCATCCAGCACCCCGTCACGAAGACAGTCGGCCCACGGCCCGGTACCCACCATCCCGGCAGGCTCGGCGCCCGCATCGCCAGTATCCCCGCTCCCCTCTACATGGTCCTCGCGGCGCTGGTCCTCGTAGCAGCCCTCACCGGGAACCTGCCAGACACCATGGTTGCCGGTTTCGCCGCCACCATCCTCCTCGGCGGCCTCTTCATCTGGATCGGCAACCTCTTTCCGGTGGTCCGGGACTTCGGCCTTCCCACCGTCCTGTGCACCTTCGCCCCGGCAACCCTGGCCTACTTCGGCCTCATGCCGGAAAACCTCGTGACGGTGGTGCAGAACTTCATTGACGGGCACGGCTTCCTGGACTTCTTCGTCATCGGCATCATCGCCGGCGCCATCCTCGGCATGCCACGAGCGCTGCTGCTGAAGGCAGGACCACGCTTCGCTGTACCCATCGTGGGCTGCCTCATCGCCACCTTCGTTCTGATCGGGCTCCTCGCGGCAGTGACCGGATTTGGATTTATCGAAGGCATTCTCTTCATCGCCGCCCCCATCATGGCCGGCGGCCTCGGGGTGGGCGCCCTGCCCATGTCCGAAATGTACGCCGCGAAAACCGGCGGCGACTCCGCAGCCTTCATGGGTGACCTGATGTCGGCCGTCGTCATGGCCAACGTCGTCTGCATCCTCATCGCGGGCATCTACAACGGCCTCGGCAAGCGCAAAAAGCAACTGTTCGTCGGCTTCAACGGCCACGGCCAGCTCCTGCGCATCAAGGGCCGTTCCGACGAACTCACCGTTCCCCCGAAGCGGGACACATCCTCCTTCATCGCACTGGGCAAGGGCCTGCTCATCGCCGGCAGCCTCTTCGTCTTCGGTGAGCTCATCGCTGCCCTCCTTCCCGGCGGCCTGCACCCCTACGCCTGGGCCATCATCGCTGCCGCCGCCGTCAAAATCTTCGGGTTGCTCCCCAAGGACGTTGAGGATGCCGCTGCTGACTGGGGCGACCTGATCGGCGCCGTCCTCGTCCCCGCCCTGCTGGTTGGCGTCAGCCTGACCTACATCGACATCACCGAAGTCCTCGCCTCGCTGAGCAACCCGCTGTTCATCCTCCTCACCATCTGCACCGTCATCATTGCCACCCTGACCTCCGGCATACTCGGCTGGCTGGTGAAATTCAACTTCGTCGAAGCCTCCATCACCCCAGGCCTGGTCATGGCCGACACCGGCGGCAGCGGCGACGTAGCCGTCCTCAGCGCAGCCAATCGCATGCACCTGATGCCCTTCGCAGCCCTCACCAACCGCCTCGGCGGCGCACTGGTACTCTTCGTCACCTCCCTGATCGTCCCGTTCCTCACCTGACAGCTTCCCTCCACCACGGCAATGACGACGGCGGTGCCCCGCAGGTGCCGGGGGCACCGCCGTGCCACTCACCAAAAAGGACCACCATGACCAGTACGAGTACCGAAGACCTGACCGTCGGGGAGACCCGGCTTCCGGATGAGGGCCACGTGGCCGCGATCGTGGCCGACGTAGTGGCCGAGCGCGCCGGGCACCTGTTCGGCCTGATGGGCAACGGCAATGTCCACCTGATCAGCCGGCTGACCCGCCGCGGCTTCCCCTTCACCTCCGCCCGCCACGAATCAGCAACAGTGGCAATGGCTGACGGATACTACCGGGCAACCGGAAACATTGCAGCAGCCACCACCACCTACGGCGCCGGTTTCACCAACGCCTACACCACCCTTGCCGAAGCCCGGATCGCCCGCATCCCGCTGGTCCTGGTAGTGGGCGACGCACCCTCCACCGGCCCCCGGCCCTTCGACATCGACCAGGCCAAAGCGGCAGAAGCTGCGGGCGTAGTGACGCTCGTGGCCCGTCCCGGCAACGCCGAAGCCATCACCCACCGTGCCTTCGACCTCGCCCGGCAAACCGTCCAGCCGGTGGTCCTGGCCATACCGTACGACCTGGCGGCAGCTCCGCCGTCGGAAGCCGAGCCCCTGGAACCTCTGCCTGCGAAGCAGGCATGGCCCGCCGATCCTGCCGACCTGGACCGCGTGACCAGCCTGCTCGCCGCCGCGAAACAGCCACTGATCCTGGGCGGCCGCGGCGTGCTCCTGGCCGATGCCGCGGCTCCCCTGCGCGAGCTGGGCGACCGCCTCGGCGCGCTGTTCATGACCTCAGTCATGGCCGTCAACGCCTTCAACAGCCCCTGGGACGTGGGCATCGCCGGCGGCTTCACCCGCCGCCACCGCCTCGACATTGCCCGGCAGGCCGACGTCGTCTTGGTGGTCGGCGCCAGCCAAAACCTCTTCCAGACCCGCTACGGAACCCTGTTCCCTGCAACAACCACGATCATCCGGGTCGACAACGAACCGAACCCGGGAAACATCCGCGCCGCAGAGTACGTCCGCGCAGACATCCGCCCGTTCGTCGAAGGCCTCCTCGCGCGGGCCGCCACCGCCACAACAGGTACCTGGCGGGACCGCGCGCCTGAAGTAGCAAGCCCCGAGTTCCGTTCCTCCCGCCCCAGCGAGGATCCCGAGGAATTCGGCCCTGACGGACGGCTCAATCCACGGGCCGTTGTGTCTGCCCTGGACCGTATCCTCCCGGCAGAACGCTCGGTGGTCATGGACGGCGGGCACTTCATCGGCTGGGCGCCAATGTACCTGTCCGTGCCCGACCCGCACGCCATGATCCTTGTGGGCACCGCTTTCCAGTCCATCGGCATGGGCTTCGGTTCCGCCGCCGGCGTCTCGGTGGGCCGCCCGGAACGGACCACCGTGCTGGTCAGCGGCGACGGCGGCGGCCTGATGGGTCTGTCCGACTTCGAAACCTTCCTCCGGGCCACCCGCAAAGGCGTGATAGTCGTGCTCAATGACTCGGCCTACGGCGCGGAACTGCACCAGTACGCAGTCAAGGGGCTGCACGACCAGGCGATGCTGATCGACGAAGTGGACTTCGCCGCCGTCGGCCGCGCCCTCGGCGCCCCCGGAGTAAAAGTCCGCACTATGGCGGACCTGCAGGCCCTTGAGGACTGGCTCGCCTCGAGTGAGGAAGGCGTTTTCGTGCTCGACGTGGCCATCTCGCAGAAAGTCGTGGCCGAATACATGACCGAATCCGTGGCCGCCAGGGGCTAGTCCGGCATCATAGGCTTCTCATATGCCATCTCCCGAAAGCAACGGAAGCAACCGCACTCTCGAGCGCGCCGCCGCCATCCTTGATGCCGTGGGCCGGTCTGCCGTATCAGCCAGCGAACTGTCCCGGCAGACGGGCCTCTCGCTGTCCACGGCGCACCGCCTGGCCCTGCAAATGGCGGATTACGGATTCCTCCGCCGCACCGAAAGCGGCGCCTTCCGGCTGGGCGACCGGTTCGTCCGATCAGCACTGGAAAACGCCGGCATGCCCGTCCTCCAGGAACTGCGCGACAGCACCGGAGAAACCGCGCAGCTTTGGGTGCGGCGGGGGGATGAACGTGTCTGCCTGCTCAGCGCGGACAGTCAGCACGAACTCCGCGCGATCCTGCCCGCAGGGTCACGGCTTCCCCTCCCCCAAGGCTCCAGTGGCAGGCTGCTGGCAGCCGAGGACGACGCCCTTGCCGAATTGGCTGAAGTTGGCTGGATCGAGTCCATCGGTACCCGAACTCCAGGGCTGGGATCGATTAGTGCACCAGTGCAAACCGACGAGGGAATCATCGCCGCCGTCTGCCTTGCCATGCCCCTGGCGCGGGTAAATAAGTCGCCGGGACAGGACTTCGGCAACCAGGTTATCGAGGCAGCCGAAAAGATCGCTCAGGCGGTGGAACGTAGAAAATAGTCTCTATTTCTGGTCTCTGAAAGGGAACTGTTCTTGGTGTCTTTCGGCGCACTCACCGGGGATCGGGGTCAGCCGGTAACGACGTCGTAGATGAGTTGGTCCCCCGCCGCCCGCACGCCACCGGTTGGCTGATGGTTCGTCAGCCGGCCAGCCGGCATCAGGTGCACCGGTTTCGCTCCGTCGAGGAGCAGGGCGTGGTCGGCGATCAGCCGCCGATGGCAGCGCCACCATACGGTTTCACTGCACATGATGGCCGTGCGCCACTCCGCCGAAGTGCGAATGCTTCCGGCTGCCCGGCCCGATCCGCACATCGACGACGGAAGCAACTTCCGCCGCCCGCAGCAGGTTCCGGAAATCCTCCTCGCTGGAGGCACCGTGGCCCACGGTGAGCAGGATCGTAGGTTCGGACCTCATGCTTTCGAGCCTACTGCCGTGGGTGCCTTCTTCATTGTGGGCCCAGGTTGTCTTGAGCTGCTTGCCTGCCGACCATGGAAGTGTGGGAACGAGGAAAAGGCAGGACCTGCTGGCGTCTGCCCTGTGCCTGCTGATCCCGTTAAGCGGAACGGCGGCGTGCGTCTATGAATACCCCGAGACTGCGCAAACTCCGACAACTGCCCCCGAGGCCATGCCCACGTCAACAGCTGCCCCGGCGACGATAGCAGGCACCCCGGGGCCATACAGCGATTGGAAGGTCCTGGCCCGGGAAGCCAAGAACTACGCTGAGCTGGGAGCACTCCTTAGGGCATCGCCGGAGCCGGTCCTCCTTTTGGAGCAGGGGCCACTCGATGGCCCTCTTAGGGGCTTTGGTACGACGGCGAAGGTACCGTTAGCCGGGCAGTACGCCGTCACTGCCGCCTGCGTTGGTGCTTCCGGCATGAAGGTCGCCGTCGGACAGGAGCATCCAGGCGCCCCCTTCCGGCCACTCGAGCTCTCGCTTGATTGTGCCGGGGTCACTTCGCAGATCATTGCACTCCAGGAGGGGTACGTTTTCGCGCATCTGCTGCTGCCCGGCCCGGGCGACACGCCGTGGACGGGGGCGGTGGGCGGCGTGAGTGTGACCGGGACGGGTTCGGGCGTCACGCCTACTGCACGCCTGCATCCGCCTCGTCAGTGAGCCCGGCCGCGCTAATGCGTCCGTTGTTCCCGGGACGAAGCGCCCGTTCAGTTGGCGTCCAGGATCTGCGGGTACCCGGCAGAGTCCCGGGTGCGTAGTAGGCCGCCAGCCGTGCCAGTCCTTGGTCCAGGGAGATAGCAGGCCTCCAGTTGAGGAGTTCCTGGGTATCCCGCTGATCGAACCAGTGTGCGGTGGAGAGCTGCTCGGCGAGGAACCTGGTCATCGGCGGCTCCTCTTCCCGCCCCGCCCAGGTCCAGAGCTTCTCCACTACCGCTCCCGCCACCCGCGCCACCCTGCCGGGGACGGCCCACGACGGGGCCGGGACGCCTCCTGCGGTGCATATACCCGCGATCAGTTCACCGACCGGACGCGGCTCGCCGTTGCTCACGACCAAGGCTTTGCCGTGGACGTGATCCATCCGGTGCAGCGCGGCGACGATGGCCGAGGCGGCGTTGTCCACATAGGTGGTGTCAATCAGGGCCGCACCGGCGTCGAGGAGCGGAAGGCGGTTGCGCCGCGCACGCGCCAGGACCCGTTCCACCAGTTGTGTGTCGCCGGGGCCCCAGACGATATGGGGGCGCACCGCGGCCACCCTGAATTCGGGGGCGTCCGCTGCCAGCGCGAGCAGCTCGGCTTCTGCCTTGGTGCGGGAGTAGTCTCCGTGTGCACGCTCCGGATCAGCGAGTTCCGCGCCCAGCCCGGTGATGGCGGTGCCGGAGTTTGCCACCGACGGCGAGGATACGAACACCAGGTCCCGTACCCCGGCCGCCCTGGCGAGCCGAAGCAGCCGGCGGGTCCCTTCGACGTTGACCTCATCGAACTCCGCTGCGCGGCCGGTAAACGAAACCTTCGCTGCCAGGTGGATGATTCCTTCTGCCCCGCCGACGGCTCCTTGGACCGCTTTATCATCCGTGAGAGACCCGCAGCGGTCCGTCACGCCGTCGACACCTGACGGACGGCGCTGGAACGTGGCCACGTCATGGCCTTGGCGGACCAGGAGCCGGGCCACTTCCCGTCCGAGCAGCCCGCTCGCGCCGGTGACGAGGATCCTCATGGCTTTCCCGGCCGGCCACGCGCCAGCACCCGTGAGGCCCAGCGGGACAGGCGGGTCCTGTCGATCTTGGCGTTGTGCCGTATGTCGGTGGGTTGTTCAGGGACGGTAAGCACAGCGGAGACATGAACGCCAGCCTCCAGGGCTGCGCTGCGTACACGCCCGGCAAGCTGCGGTGCGGCAGGCCCGGCCTTACGGGCGGGAGGTTCGGTCTCGACGACGGCGACCACGGCTTGCGTCCCTGCCGGTCCGACTCCCGTGATGGCGGCCAGGCGGACGCCGTCCAGGCGTTCGATGGCCTGTTCCGCACCGACGGGGGTCACCACGGCATTGGGGACTGTCACGACATGGGCGAGACGGCCCTCCACCCAAAGCCGGCCGGCGGCGTCGAAATGCCCTACGTCGCCCGTGCGGTGCCAGCCGGGCAGGCTGGCACTCTCCTGCTGGATCAGCCAGAGCCTGTCGTAGGCTTCCTTGACATGGGCGGCGCTCACCAGGATTTCGCCGGTCACGCCGGCATCCGTCACGGGCTGGGATCCGTTTGCTGTGCCATTGGCCGCCAACGGCATGACGGCGACGCGGGCGCCATGCACGGGGTTCCCTACGCACACGCCGTTACCTGCTCCGGCCACAATGCCTGCAGCAGCGTCGCCGTCGGCGGCCTGGATTTGCTCAAGGCTGATGTCGGTAACGGGCAGCGCCTCTGTCATCCCGTATGGGGTGTGCAGCGACGCCCGGGGCAGCAGCCGCTGCACCTCCGCCAGGAGCGGTTCCGGGACGGGCGCGCCGGCAGACAACAGGAGCTCGACACCGTCCAGGGCTTCATGCCCTGCCCCGCTCACGCCAGCCCTGGTGGCAAGAACGTTCCGCAGCGCTGCCGGCGAGGCGAAGACCACGTTGGCATTTATCGCAGCGGCGGCATCCGCCAGAGCGCCGGCAGTCAGGGTCCGTGGCGCGGTGACGTCCATGGCGGGCGTCACCGACACCGCTCCGAGCGCCGGCCCCAGCAAGGCGAAGGGGGCGAAGCCTGCCACCAGCCGGGAACCGGAACGGATCCCGAAAGTCTCTGCCACCGTATCCCGCATGGCGGCCAGCTGCCGGTGGGTATAGAGCACGCCTTTGGCGGGGCCGGTGGAACCGGACGTGAAGAGTATGGCGGCGGGGGCAGCTGGTTCCAAAGCGGGCATTGACCGGTCCTTGACCACGGCACCCTGCCGGGCGAGGGCATCAAGGGAGGTCTCGGCGCCCAGTATTCGACGGCGGGCGGCCGGGATGTCCCGCACGCTGATCCGGCGCCCCGGCCAGCCAAGCACCGAGGCAGCAGCCAGCGCCTTGTCGATTCCGATGATGAAATCGGGCGTGGCACCGTTAACGGCGCGGCTTAGCCCTCTGGTTCCCAGACCGGCATCGGCCACCACCACCACTGCGCCCACCCTCAGGCAAGCGTAGAGGGCCACTGTCAGGTCCACCCCGGGAGGAACCATCAGGCTAACCCGGCTGCCGCACCGCACCCCGGCTTCCCGTAGCCCGGCGGCCAGGTCAAGGATATTCCGGTCCAGTTGCTGCCAGCTGAGCGAGCGGCTGATGCTGCCGTCCGGCGACATTTCCGCAACGGCCGTATCTTCTCCCGCCGGACCCCTCGCCTGCTGGCAGAGCAGGTCCCAGAGGGGACGGAATTCCGCCGGTGCCGGCTCCGCCGCCCCGGGCACCCCCTGGCCACTGGTAAGTGCCGCTTCCGCCGGCAGGCGGTCGCCCTTGCCGTCGCCGCCGTGCACGGCGAGCCACTGGAAAACCGGTGCGGCGATGTTCCGGTCTTCCGCCACGAGATGGCCGGCGCCTTCGAAGCGGTGCACTTCCGCGTGCGGCAGCCTGCGGACGAGGTCCTTGAGGTACCGGTCCGAGAAGATGGGGTCCCGGGGGCCCCAGAGCATCAGGGCCGGGACGTTCAGCCCGCGCACTCCTTCAGCTACGCGGCTTAGGGCCGGAAAGCTGGGATGGGAAGCGTCCACCGGGATATCAGCAACAAAGTTCCCCACCCCAGAGCGGCGGTACGCTCCGCGGTAGGGCGCCATGTACGCCTTACGGACGTCGGCGGGCAGCGGCGGGCTAGCCAGCGAGTGTGTCACCCGCAAAAAGGCGTCCGACGTCGTCGTACCCCACCGGTGCACGGCCGGGTGCAGGGCCAGGCGCAGGGCGGGCGGAATCCCCGAGCCGGAGGGCTGGTGAACGGCTGTGTTGGTCAGCACCACCCCGGTGACGTGCTGCGGGTGTGCCACCGCCCATCCCAGGCTGATGACGCCGCCCCAGTCGTGGCCCACCGTAACGACCGGCCCGTCGATGCCCAGCGCGTCCGTGAGGTCGCCCAGATCGTTAATCCGGTCCGCCAGCCGCCGGAACATGCCCGTGCGCTCCGAATAACCCATGTCCAGCTGGTCTACCGCAACAACACGCCACGGATGTGCCGGATCGGATCCGGCCGCCAGCAGCGTCCGCCATAGGTACGACCAGGTTGGGTTGCCATGAACACACAACAGCGTACCGGCGGGTGTAAGGCCAAGGCGCGAGAGCTGGGCACCGTTGTCCAACAGGTGCCACCTGCGCACTGTCCCTGGCGCGTCTGTGGCCGATGTGGATCTTACGTCCGCAGTGCGGGACCACTCCGGGTCCACCCCCGGCCATTGGGCTACCAAACGATTTCCACCATTCCCGTGTTCAGGCCGGAACCAACGCCCATGCACAAGACCCGGTCCCCGGTGCTAAGTGACTGCGCCTCCGCTGCAAGTGTCATAGGGAGCGAGGCAGGACCGACGTTCCCCCAGTGCGGGAACGTGATCGGAACCTTCTCCGGGTCCAGGTCAATGGCCCTGATGATTGCTTGGGTGTAGGCATTGCTGACTTGATGCGTGACATAACGGTCCATGGCGGCCCAATCCCACTCGGCCCCGGCTTCGTGCCAGGCGTCGACGACGAGCTGAAGGCCGCCGTCGAGCAGGCCCTTCGTGTCGGTGGCCATGCCGTCGATGCCGCCCACGCACAGTTCATGATGTTCAGTACCGGCACGCATTACGCCTCCGACGAGGCGGTGTCCCCCGGGGTGCCCGTCCGCTGGGCCCAGGACCGCCGCGGCAGCCCCGGACCCAAGGGTGAGCGTGGCGAACTCCCGGCTGAAGTCTTCACGCGTGGTCTCCGGCCGCTGCAGTCGTGCCAGGGTGGCCTCCTGGGTGGCCTGGGAGTCCTCGCCGTTGACGATCACCGCGTACCTGATCTGGCCGGAGTCAATCATGTTCCCGGCCAGGATCAGGCCGTTCACAAATCCAAGGCATGCATTCGCAAGATCGAAGTTCATGGCCGACGACGGCAGGCCGAGTCCGTGGTGGATTTTCACAGCGACGGAGGGCTCGAGGTTGCGCCGCGTGACCGAGGTGTTGATCAGCAGACCGATTTCGGACGCTTCCACGCCGGCCTCGGCCAACGCCTTGGCGCCGGCCTCGACTGCAGCATCATCGAACGAAGTCCCGGCAGCCCACCAGCGGCGATGGGTTATGCCGGAAACGCGCTCAAGCAACCGTGGCGGGAACTTCAGCCGCTGCAGGGTCGAAGCCAGCCTGCGGTCGAAATCCGTGGAACTCACGATTCTCGGAGCCTCGATGCCGCTCACTGAAAGCAGCGCAGTGTTGCTGTGCCGGAACGTTGCATTCCCTGTCAAATCAAGCCCCTGTTCGTTTCCGTCCAGCATTCATGCGGTGACTGTACCCACAAATGCCGGTCCAGACGCTTAACTATGCCGGACTGGTCACGGTTCCTGCCCATTTCCGCCTTTGGCACCGCGTCATCCCGCAACGCCCTACTTCGAAAATGGCTCACATCGTGCGACCCCAGGCTGGCGGACTCTCAGATCCAGTCGTCTGGTACGCCCGGGACTGTGCCGTCCCGGTGGACTGCGATCATCTGGGCTGCACTCATCCCCCTCAAGTACCCCTCGGCTGCCTGCGCGGCGGTGACCCCGGCGTCGACGAGCCTCATCAGGTCGTGCTCGTTCGGCAAGGCTGACATCCTGCCCGCCCTTGAGGCCCCGGCCAAGACCTGCGCCCCGAACATGATCAGGCGGCGCTCGACGTCGAGACCGCGCTTCTCGCCAGCGGCTGCATCCGAGAGGGCGGTGGCAATCCTCATGGTGCGGGCATCGCGTGGGATCTGCGCGGCGAAGTCGCCACCGTGCCGTACAGCGAGCCGGTAAACGCCTGTCTTGACCTCGTTCGGGGTCGCCGGGCCGATCCCGAAACGCTCGATCCAGCCACTGACGTCCTCTGCCCGGACAGGGTGGTCTTCGCCCGACTTCAGGCCGGCCAGCAGCCCACACAGGGTACCTTCATCGTCCTCGGCGTCGAGGAACCGCGAGATACCGATCTGGAGGATGTCCCGCAGATCGATCCTGCGCTCCTGCACGGCGGCCCAGACCGTCTTGTTGCTCCGGAGCTTGCCGAGCAGGTCCTCGCCCAGCTTCTCCCCGAAGCCCTCCGGGTCCTCATAGAAGGACAGCGGGGAGTGCTGGAAGCGTTCCAACACCTCCGAAGGCATCGCCGCACAACGGAGCGCGGCCTCCGCGGCGTCATGGTTGTCCTCGACGAGATCGTCAAGCCCGTGCCCTTCCAGGAACGCGACGGCCTCGTCCGCCGTGGTGATCCCCGCGTCGAGCAGGGCCACGGCAGTCTCCGGGGACGCCACGGAAAGGACCTCGCAGAAGTTGTATGGCGTGGCCGTGAACTCGAACTCGGCCTTGCGCCCCCCGCGGCCCGTTCCCTTCGCGAGGGCATCCAGCAGGCTGTTACCACTCGGGAGGTCGCGAGCGTACGTCTCCACGATGCGGCGATGCACATCGTAAGACGGGGCGTCCGGGAACCTCCTTCCCGGTGCGGAATCGCTGTCCATACGTCCGAGACTAGACCCTTACCGCACCATCAGAGATCCCCGGGACCGGAGCCCCGACGCCTTGAGAGCCAGGCCCGGCCACCGGGGGCACAAGCCTATAGAAAGAGACGCCTTCGGGGCCGTAGATGTGCTTGTCGCCGAACAGCGACGCCTTCCAGCCGCCAAACGGGTAGTAGGCCACCGGGACCGGCAGCGGCACGTTGATGCCGATCATGCCGACATCCACGGAACGCTGGAACTTGCGGGCTGCCGCTCCGGAGGACGTGAAGATCGCGGTGCCGTTGCCGTAGGGGTTTGCATTGATCAGCTTGATGCCCTCTTCCAGGTCCTGGACACGCACCACCACGAGAACGGGTCCAAAGATCTCCTCCTGGTAGGCACTCACAGGCGCAGTCGGCCCTATACGCACTCTTACGTGTAGCAAGCACGGCGGCGTCCTCTCCGCGCCTGGCTAGGCCTTCTTGACCACGGAAGACTTCAGCTGCATCGCGCCGACGCCGTCGATCCTGCAGTCGATGTCATGGTCCCCCACGCCGTCGACAAGTCGGATGTTCCGCACTTTGGTGCCGGCCTTGATGACGAGGGAGTTCCCCTTGACTTTGAGGTTCTTGATGACGGTGACGGTGTCGCCGTCGTTCAGCACGTTGCCCACCGCATCCTTGACCTCGTGCGAGCCCTCGGCAACATATTCCTCCACGCCGTCCGCCAGCGGCTCCCATTCATGGGCGCAGATGGGGCAAACCAGGAGAGCACCCGTCTCGTACGTGTACTCGCTGCCGCATTCGGGGCAAGGGGAAAGGCTATCGCTCACATAGTCAGGATACCGTCCCTCGCACGGGCGTCGGCGGCTGCACGCCTTCGGGTACGGAGCCCGCTCCGGCTGGTCGGCTGCCGTTCACCCCTCAGGCGACTGCCCTGGTCAAACGGGCTTAGGAGCGCGCCAGACTTGGGTTCCGAAAACCCGTCCGCGGCTCCGGAGGTTTCGGTGACGGAGCTGCTGGCCGCAACCGGCCTGGAATCCTCACACTTGTCCCAGCACCTGTCCGTTCTGCGCCGGTATCAGCTGGTCAGGGGCGAGCGCCGGGCGCTGCAGATGTTCTACTCGCTGGCCCACCCGCAGGTCGCCGAACTCCTGTCTGTGGCAAGGCTGCTGTTGAACGACATGCTCCGCGCCACACAAGAACAGCTTGAGTCGTCCGAGGCAGAGACCCCCGCATCGGCTGCACGGGCCAGTGCGCGGTGAGGGCTCTGGAGGCGGGCCGGGCTCTGCTGCCCGGGAAGCAGGACCACTCCCAGCTGTCGCGAAGCTGGAGGGTGACCTGGTCGCCGGCGTCACCGTAGGCATCGTGGCGCTGCCGCTGGCGTTGGCGTTCGGGGTCAGCTCCGGTGCAGGTGCGTCCAGCGGGTTGATTACGGCAATTGTCGCCGGGGTGATCGCCGCGGTATTCGGTGGTTCCAATATCCAAGTCTCCGGACCCACCGGGGCCATGGTCGTGGTGCTGGGACCGGTCATCGCTGCCCACGGACCCGGAGCACTGGCCACGGTCTCGGTTCTGGCCGGACTGATCGTGCTCTTGGCGGGGTTGCTCAAACTCGGACGAGTCGTGACGTTCCTGCCTTGGCCCGTGATCGAAGGCTTTACGGTGGGAATCGCGGTGATCATCTTCTTCCAACAAATCCCCTCCGCCATCGGGTCTGAGTCCGAAGCCGGCGGCAACGCCGCCATCTCTGCAGCGAACGCCCTCGGCGGGGCATCGCTGGATTCCGCCGTAGCCCCCGCGGCCATAGTGGCGCTGGTAGTGCTGATCATGGTGACCGGACCGCGAATCAATCCCCGGATTCCTGCCTCTCTCATCGCCATCGTTGTCGCCAGCCTCTCCGTTTCATGGCTGGACCTGCCCGTAGCCACGATCGGCTAGCTGCCCCGGTCCTTGCCTTCGCCTCTCCTGCCCTCCCCGGACTGGGTGACCCTGACGGCGCTGGCAGGATCCGCCGTCACGATCGCGGCCCTGGCGGCGATCGAGTCCCTGCTCTCGGCACGGGTTACTGCATCAATATCCGATACCGGCCCTTACGATGCCGACCGTGAACTCCTTGGCCAAGGCCTGGCCTCTGTCGCATCCGGGATCTTCGGCGGCATGCCGGCCACCGGAGCCATCGCCCGCACTGCGGTGAACATCCGATCCGGTGGCAAGACACGCTTCGCCGCTGTCACCCACGCTCTTATGCTGCTGGCGGTGGTGTATCTGGCCACCGGCCCGGTTTCACGCATCCCGCTTGCTGCGTTGGCGGGTGTGCTGATGGTTACTGCGACACGCATGGTCTCACCCGCCGCCTTGCGCGCGGTGATCGGTTCAACCCGGGCCGACAGTGCTGTGTTCTTCGTCACCGCGCTCATCACCGTGTCCTTCGACCTGATCGAAGCCGTCGAGATCGGTATCGCCGTCGCTGCATTCTTCGCCCTGCGGGCCATGGTCCGATCCAGCGGCGTCCACCGGGAGGAGATCCCCGGCCCGATCCACGAAGGAGACGAGCACATCGCACTCTTCCGTCTCGACGGGGCCCTCTTCTTCGGCACCGCCGAGCGTGTCCTGGAGCGCGTCAGTGCAATCCAGAACGTCGACGTCGTCATCATCCGCATGTCACAACTGCAGACCCTGGACGCGACCGGCGCCAGGGTCATCACAGACATCGTCAATGCCCTCGAACGCCGCGGGATCACCGTGCTCATAAAGGGCGTCCAGGACCGCCACCTTCGCCTTGTCACCCGGGTAGGGGTCCTGGAGTCCCTGCGCCATCACAAACACCTCTTCACTGAACTGGCCCCCGCAGCCGAGCACGCCCGCAGCCACGTGGCCCGTGCCGCAAGCGCGCGTGCCGCCCGAACACATGGCCCGGGGCATGGATCCAATCCGTCGGCTGCTGCCGGACTCACCGACGAATGATGCCGACGGAAAAACACCTAATAAACATCCGGAACGCCTCCAAGGACTGAACGGACTTTCCCTCGGCCACGATCAAGCCGTGACAGACTGGTGCCATGCTGCTCGACGTGCTCGTGAGGACTTTGGAAGCCGTCGCGGCCACCCGCTCCCGGCTCGCCAAGGTCAACGAACTTGCAGACCTGCTGCTCCGGCTCGACCCCACAGAAATTCCGACGGCGGTCGGCCTCCTCACCGCTAAGCCTCGCCAGGGCCGGGTCGGGATCGGCTGGAGCGGCGTGAGGGCGGCCATGGGCGAGTCCGCTCCTGGGCCGCATCTCACTATTGCCCACCTCGACGCTGCCTTGGACCGGCTGCAGGCAGCCACAGGCGCTGGCTCGACCGTGGAACGCGCCGCCACCCTTCGGACTCTGATGGCGCAAGCCACCGAACGAGAGCAGGCCTTCATCGCCGGCGTGCTGCTCGGAGAACTTCGTTCCGGTGCCCTCGAAGGCGTACTGACAGATGCGGTCGCCCGCGCCGCCGGCCGCCCGGTCGAGGCCGTCCGCCGCGCAGCGATGCTCTCCGGCGATCTCGGCGGGACAGCCCCACTGGCGATCACGGGCACCCCGGCCCAGCTTGACGCTGTCGGCCTCGTCGTCGGCCGTCCCGTGCAGCCCATGCTCGCCGCAACCGCGGCCAGTGCCGGCGAGGCGCTGGAGGCGACGGGGGAAGCATCGGTGGAATACAAGCTCGACGGCGCACGCATCCAGGTGCACCGTGCCGGCGACGACGTGCGCATCTACACCCGCACTCTGGCCGAAGTGACCCATCGGCTGCCTGAGGTGGTGGAGGTGGTGCGCGGACTGCCCGTGCGCGATGTGATCCTCGACGGCGAGACTCTAGCCCTCGACGAGGACGGCGGCCCCCGGCCGTTCCAGGAAACCATGTCCCGGTTCGGGGCGAACGCGGCGCGCACCACACTGCTGCATCCGTGGTTTTTCGACGTGCTGCACATAGACGGGCGCGACCTGCTCGATGAGCCGCTGTCCACACGCATCGACGTGCTCGAGCGCATCGCCCCCGGTCACCGTATCCCGGGGAAAATCACTGCGGATACGGCTGTTGCCGAGAGCGTGTCGCGCGATGCGCTGGCAGCCGGCCATGAGGGTGTGGTCGTGAAGGCGGTGGGCTCGGCCTACGCAGCCGGGCGGCGGGGTTCGAACTGGATCAAGGTGAAGCCAGTGCTCACCTACGACCTGGTGGTGCTCGCCTGCGAATGGGGGTCAGGACGGCGCACCGGGCTGCTGTCGAACCTGCACCTCGGAGCCCTGGACCCTGTTGGCGAGTTCGGTGAACCCGGCGGCTATGTGATGGTGGGCAAGACTTTCAAGGGCCTCACCGACGCGCTGCTGCAATGGCAGACTGAAAGGTTCCAGGAGTTGGAGGTGCGGCGTACGGCAGGAACAGTCTGGACCGAGCCGGTCACCGTGGTCGAGATCGCCATCGACGGCGTCCAGCACTCTCCGCGCTATCCCGGTGGAATCGCCCTTCGGTTCGCACGCGTCAAGCGCTACCGTGACGACAAGACGGCCGCGGAGGCCGACACCATCCAGACGTTGCGCGCTCTGCTCCATACCCCGCGGGGCAGCAAGGTATCGCCCGCGCCGGCGGAAGCAGATTCGGGAATCGACGCCCCACTCCCGTAAGACGCCCCACTCCCGTAAATGGATGGTTTGGCGTTTTCCGTGCGGGCGCGTGCACAGGAATCCTACGACCAAAATGGAGTTGATACTGGTAATCCCACCCCGGTCTGGATTCGAGTACTACAGTGGATGCATGGCTGCCAACCGCCATCCGCTCGACGACCTGCGCGAAACCATCGGCCATTTGGCCGATCAGCTCAAGCTGCCCAGTTCGGAGCGTGTCGACGAGCTGGTCGGCGATCTCATCGGTGCGAGGCCCGGGCCGGCCCGGCCGTTGTCCGAGGTGCAGGCTGAGCTCGACGCCCTGGTCGGACTGGAGACCGTGAAGGAACAGGTTCGGGCCCTCGTCGCACTGCTCCAGGTCCAGGCCCGCCGTAAGGCGCACGGCCTGCCGGAGGTGGCCACATCACAGCATCTGGTGTTCCTCGGAAACCCGGGCACGGGTAAGACCACCGTGGCGCGGCTCCTGGCCGAGATGTACCGCGCGGTCGGTCTGCTGCAGAAAGGCCACCTGGTCGAGGTCGACCGTTCGGGCCTGGTGGGGCAGTACGTCGGAGCGACCGCCATCAAGACGGACCGGGTGATCCGGCGTGCGCTGGACGGCGTGCTGTTCATCGACGAGGCCTACGCGCTGGCCCCGGAGGACGGTCGGACGGACTTCGGCCCCGAGGCGATCGAGGTCCTGCTCAAGCGGATGGAGGACCACCGCCACCGCCTGGTCGTGATCGTGGCCGGGTACCCGCGCCTGATGGAGTCCTTTTTGCTCTCGAACCCCGGACTGCGCTCCCGGTTCGCCCGCGAGATCACGTTCCCCGACTACTCCGTCGACGCACTCCAGACGATCTTCCACCAGATGCTGGCCCAGCACGAGTACACACTGGAGCCGGGCGCGGACCAGACGCTGCGCCGTATCCTCACCGGGCTCCACGCGGGCGAGGACTCCGGCAACGCACGGTTCGCCCGCACGCTGTTCGAGCAGGCGCTCAACCGCCAGGCGCTGCGGCTGTCGCTCGACGAGAAGCAGAGTCTCGACGCGCTCGATCGGGAGGCCGTCATGACGCTCACCGCGGACGACATCGTCGAGGCCGCGCAGGCCTTGGGCGAGGAGCCCGAGCCGGAACCGGAACCGACGCCTGAACCGCAACCTTCACGCTGGTGGCGCTGGCTGCTGGCCTGACCGGCTCTGCGGCCGCTGTCAGGCCAATGCCCGTCCCGCCCCAAGCGGAAAAAGCACAACTACACGACCCCGGTTGCGGCCATCCCGTCCGCGTGTGACCGCCCTTTTGGGCCTTCGGAATCCCTCTCCACCTCCGGCCAACGTGACATTCAATGTGACGACGCTGTTGGAAGCTACGGGCCCGCTGTCACATTCGGTTTCTTCGCCTTTTCATTGCGACGGACATTACACCAGATGTAACTTGGCTCACATCCTTCCTAATGCGGTACTCAATGTCCGCATTGCGGAAGTTGGTGCCGCTCAAGGGTGAGTGGTGGCTGCTGAGCTCAAAGGAGCAAATCTTGGAAGAACGAATTGCCGAGGCGGGGAACACGAAGACCTCCCTCGCCCAACAAATTGAAGGTGCTTACCACCGGATCGGCGTGACAGGGGCACACCGCCATATCGTGCTCATGATCCTGCTCGGCGTGTTTTTCGACGCGCTCGAGCAGAACGCTGTCGGCATTACCGGCCCGGTACTGCGCGAGTCCTGGGGCCTGGGCGCAGGCGACATCGGCCTGCTGAACACCATGACCTTCACGGCCACGGCTCTGGGACGCATCGCAACGGGACTGATCGTTGACAAGTACGGTCGGCGGAACATGCTGGTCATCAACCTGATCATCTTCGCTGGCGGATCGCTGCTGTGCGCGGTGGCACCGAACTATCCCGTCCTTGCCGCCGGACGGTTCATCGTCGGCTTCGGATTGGGTGGTGAAATCGCCGTCGCCGTGATCATGATGGCGGAATTCTTCGCCGCCAAACATCGTGGCACCGCAGTGGGCCTGATCAACGTCACGGCCGCGGGGCTGGGCAACATGCTCGCCCCCGCCTTCGGCATTCTGGTCTTCACGCTCTTTGACGGCCCGGACAAGTGGCGGTGGGTCTTCGGCCTGCTCTTCATCCCCGCCCTGCTCGTGATGTTCTTCCGCCGCTACGTCCCCGAAACACCCCGCTTCCTCGCCTCCAAAGGCCGGCTGGATGAAGCCAACCTCGTCATCACCCGCCTGGCCAGGGGCAAGCTCTCCGGACACATCGACGACCCGGAAGTCTTCATCACCGGCGTACCCGGCCCGGCCGTTACCGAATCCAAGGGGCACTGGAAAGACGCCCTCCGCGGCCGTCTCCTGAAGCGGACGGTCCTGCTCTGCGTCGCGGTCTGCATGTCCTACGCCGCCCAGATCTCCATGCTGACCCTGATGCCCACCATCCTGGTCTCCCGCGGCTACGCTGTGAACACCAGCCTCTGGTTCACCCTCATCATGCAGTCCGGATCCCTGATCGGCGCAGCAACCGCCGCCTTCCTCGCGAGCCGCCTCCCCCGCAAGAAAGTTCTCACCGGAGCCGCTATCCTCGGCTGCCTGGCAGGACTCGGAATGGCGTTCCTGGCAACCGACATCCTTGTCATCGTCCTCTGCGGAGTACTCTTCAACTTCTCGGTCATCATCCTGAACACCACCATCTGGCTGTTCGCCCCGGAACTCTACCCCACGCGCACCCGCGGCTTCGGCACCTCCATCATCCTGGCCGCAGGCTCCCTCTCAGGCGGACTCTTCCCACTCGTGTCGGGTGTCATCTTCGACGCCGCCGGCCTCACGGGAATGTTCGCCACACTCGCCGGCCTGTTCATCGTTCTCGCCATCGCG
Source organism: Arthrobacter sp. NPDC057009 (assembly GCF_042673905.1). Classification (NCBI taxonomy): domain Bacteria; kingdom Bacillati; phylum Actinomycetota; class Actinomycetes; order Micrococcales; family Micrococcaceae; genus Arthrobacter; species Arthrobacter sp. NPDC057009. The sequence goes on along the minus strand of NZ_JBHUSB010000017.1, from coordinate 33,472 downwards.
GTGCAGTTCCCACCGGAAACATTCGGACAGCCCCTTGAAGAGGACACCAGCGAAGACGAAGGAGCGATCTATGGCCACTGACACCACCCCGAGCCGGAGCCGGGTGCTCTTGATCAACCCCAACAGCAACCGTCGGACCACTGACCTGATGACCGGTATCGCCGAAAAGATCCTGGCCCCGGAAGGATTGGAAGTGGTGGGACTGACGGCCACCGAAGGCCCTGACATGATCATCGATCCTGTGGGCCTGCAGAGCTCAGTCAAGCACGTGCAAACCGCCGTGCATCACTATCTGGATGGGCCGGATGGCTCAGCTGTTGTGGCAGTAATTGTCGCGGCCATAGGCGATCCCGGCCGCGTTGAGCTCGCCCGAAACCTCAACATACCCGTTGTGGGTATAGGGCAAGGGGCTATCCGTGCAGCCGCAGGACCCGGGCGGCGGTTTGGCATGGCCACCAGCACTCCGCTACTCGCCGACTCCCTCGCCTCGCTGGTCGAGGAACACGGACAGACGCAATGGTTCACCGGAGTCAGGCTCACCCCATCCGAACCACTGGTACTGGCCGGAGAACCTGAAAAGCAGTTCCAAGAGCTGCTCGAAGCAGTAAAGCAATCGAGCCGGGACGACGGGGCCCAGGCGGTCATCATCGCCGGCGGCCCGCTCAGCGAAACAGCACAACGGATAGCTGCGACAGGCACAGCTGAGATCATCCAACCCGTACCCAGCGCCTGCTCGCTGGTTCTGAACGCCATCAACAGACAACCGCTGGCCACCCACGGCGGCGAGTAAGGCAACTTCCAGCCGCTGCTGCGAGTCCAGGCCAGGGGCGCACCTCCGCAAGAAGGCGGGGGTGCACCCCCGGCCTTGATTGCATACCGAACGCCTCGAACGTCTGTCACCAGTGACTGTATGGCCTTAGTCGTTGGGGGGCTGAATCCACCGGCACCGCCGGAGATCGAAGGGTAGGAGAAGTACGTGCTGGACCTTCATGACGGCGGCCCCGCATGGGGTCCTGGAAGAAGTGAAGGACGACTAGGCCGGGCTCCCTACTCCGGCCGCCTGCCGATGGAAAAGGGACGCAGGGCCGCTCCCCCGGATGATGGAATCCCCCGTATTGCCGTTCAGCATCCCCGAAGATCATTATCGGCGCGCTCGTTCGATGATTCTGAGAACCTCAACAGCGTCGCTGGGATCGACAGGAGGAGCGCTCCCCGTTTGTACGGCATGCGCCAGCTGCGCATAGAACTGAGGATAGTCGCCCCGGCGTGTCGGCTCATCCCGAAAGGATCCAGGGACGCCTAACTTCCCCCATCTTTCCGGAGGTTCAATGCCGTATTCAAGATCGGTTGGGACCATACCCTCCCCCAGCGCCTTTTCCTGTCCATCAAGTCCCCATTTCGTGTAAGCGGCTTGGGAGCCAAGGACATGGAAGCGGGGACCTAACCGGGCAGCGTGGCCGTTCATCCACAGGCGCGATCCTGTGCCGGAGCGGTGCAGAAGCGAGAGGAAGGCATCCTGGTCTGCGTCGGACTTATTGGCATCGTCATATCGGGCGGTTTCCCCGTAGATTTCTGCGACCGGGCCAAACAATTGGATGGCCTGGTCGATCAGGTGGGCGCCGAGGTCGTGAAGAATCCCTCCGCCCTCGGCCAGCAGTGCTATGTCCCGCCAGTTTCGGAACCCATCCGGCATCCACCACTCGAAGCGGGATTCAAAGGTGCGGACTTTGCCGAGCTTTCCGTCGTGAATCAGCTGCTTGAGGGTAAGGAAATCACCGTCCCATCGGCGGTTCTGGAAGACCGTCAGGCACCGGCCGGCGTCAGTGGCCGCGGCAATAAGCTCTTCACCATCTTCAGAGCACGGGACGAACGGTTTGTCGACGACGACGTGGAGGCCTCGTTCGAGGGCTGCTTTGGCCAGTTGTTTGTGGTTGAGGGGAGGTGTGCCGATGACGACAACATCCAGGGCTAGTTCCCCTTCATCAACCTTGGCAAAGAGCTGCTCAGGGGTGGCAATGATCTGGGCATGCGGATAACTTGCCCGGGCAACTTTGACCCTTCCGGGGTCTGAAGTGACGATGGCTTCCAGAACATAAGAATCGTCTGCCTGAATGAGCGGGGCGTGGAAGACACGGCCGGATATCCCGAAGCCGATAATTGCGGCTCGTAGTGAAGGTCTGTCGCTTCCTCTTGCTGCTTGCGGATGTGATTTGTGGTCTTCGCCGGTTAGCGCTGGCTGGCGGATCATTGAGCATCCTCTTCAGTCGGATGATGAACGCAGTTGAGTAAGTGGAATTGGCCGGGGTCCACGAAACGTGTTCCCCGGCCAATTCCCTACGGCTAGGCCTCGTATAAGTCAGGCCTTGTAGCCAGACGGCGGCGTGAGAACGCCGCGTTCGATGAGCTTTTCGATATTGGCAGCCCGTGTTGAGTCTTCCCGGGCCAGCCAGTCCTCGCTCGGTGGTGCATCGAGGTACTGGTTCTTCGGGTAGATCGGGTTGTCGTAGATGACGCTGTACTGCTCTGTGCGCAGGTCCTTGAACTGGTTGTACAGGCCGTTCGAGACACGGGCCCGACGGAGCGCTTCGATGTCGATTGTGGTGCAGACGAACGAGTCGCCCGAGGTCCAGCCCTGCTGCTTCGTGAGGATCTGGCCCCGTGGACCGACGATCATGGACTGGCCGCCGAACAGGTCCTGCATGCTTCCGTCGTCACGGACTTCGGGCCCCAGGTTCGGGGCGACGACGTACGCTGAGTTGAACATGGCGTGTGCGCGGTTCTGCAGTTCCCACATGCCGTTCTGCACGGCCGGCTCGATCAGGGTGCCCCGGATAATGATCTCGGCGCCGTTCATCGCGAGCCCACGCGCCACCTCGGGGTAGACGCCCTCGTGACAAATGGCATACCCGATGTTGCCGATCTCGGTCTTCGCCACCGGGAAGATGGCGTCCATTGCATTGCCATTGCCCTTCTTCTCAATCCACTCGTCCCACACGTCGTGCGGGTTCATGTTGCCAAGCATGCCGCCCTCGTAGGCATCACTGGTGGCCTTGTAACGCTTGTAGATGATCTCGCCCTGCGGATCGATGATGAAGGCGACATTAAAGTGGCGGTCCGGGAAGTCCTCATCCTTCACCATGTACAGCTCAGCAGCGATGTAGGTGTTGAGTTCCACGGCTTTTTTTGCCAGTTCGTCCGTCTCCGGACCGGGGATCGTCACGGCAAAGTGGCGCTCCCGTTCGCGGTTACCTGGCGTGTTGGCGATCATGCCCTGGATTGCCATTTCGGGCAGGACGACCAGCTTGACCGGAGAGCCCTCCCAGGCCCCGACCATGACTGCCGTGTCGATGAATTCGTTGATGCGCTTGACGTTGGCTACGCCGTCGCCGGGATTCTTCACATTGATTGTCCGCGGCGAAACCGCAACGACGACAAATGGATCGACCATTGTTCTTCTCTCTTTTCTCTTCTTCGAGTACCTGAGTTAGCGCTAACTCACGGTATTAGGGTTTTGCAGGGAATTGCAAGACCTGTGTCGTTGATTTTTCTAAAATGAGGCAGGAGCCCCTGGTCCCACGGCCTTGACTTCAGCCGTGGGTGCGCGTGCAGGCACGCGCGGGTAGTGTCAGCGCCGGCTGCGCGGCGATGCCGTGGTATCCCGCAGGATGAGGAGCGGTTCCAGCAGGGGGATATCCCCCTCCGCCTCCTCTTTGATCATGGCGAGGATGCGGCCCACAGCGATATGGCCGATGGCTTCGAAATCAAGCTTCACGGTCGTTAATGCGGGCCGGAAGAACGGTGCTTCCTTGACGTCGTCGAATCCCACCACGCTGACGTCGCCCGGCACGTTGCGTCCGGCGTCGTCCATGGCTTTGATCACTCCGAGCGCGAAAGGGTCGTTGGCGGCAAAGACCGCAGTGACGTCCTTCCGTGCGGCGAGTTCACGTCCCGCGCGGTATCCCTCCGCGGCGGACCAATCCGCGGTGGCGAGGGGCGTCGGAACGACACGTCCAGCCGCCCCCAGCTCCGCCGCCCAACCCTGGACCCGGGAGGACGTTGCCATCCAGCCCGGCGGGCCTTGAACGTGCCACACTGTTTCGTGCCCGAGGTCCAGCAAATGCCGCACCACCATCCGGGCACCCCGCACTTCGTCAACGGAAACGCTGGTCGGGCTCGGACGCGATCCTTGCTGGAAGGTCACCACCGGGACACCGATGTCGAGGCCTTCGAGCACCGTGATCGCATCCAGCAGGGGCGCGAGCACGATCACGCCATCAACGGTGTCCGAGTTGATGGATTCGAATGCAGCCCGGATATCCCGCCGTTCCAGACTGGCCAGCGTGACTAAACGCGTCGCGTAGCCGTGTTGCCGGGCTTCCTCGGAAATACCGTACAGCGCCACCGTTGGTCCCAGGACCGACAGCTCGAAGCTGACAACACCGATCGTCATGGTCCGGTTGCTGGCGAGAGCCGCGGCCGCCGGGTTCCGCCGGTACCGCAGTTGTGCGATGGCGTGCTCCACGCGTTGACGAATGTCGGGGTCCACGTTGGTCGCTCCCCTGACAACCCGTGACACCGTCTGCTGGGACACCCCGGCCAGCCGGGCAACGTCGGACATCCGGGGAGCCTTTGACCTGGAGGCCAAGCGCTCCCCGCGCCCATTGGAGTTTCGGGCTTCTGAGGGGGCAGGGGTCGTGGACACCACTCCATTATCCCCGGCTACCCCCGACGAGCCCGGGAAGGCGACACCGGTCGGCGCGCCAGCTGTCAGGGGCGCCGGTACCGCAGGACTTCGGGATGCTGGTCGTACGGCCACTCCGCCCCCTCCACCATGTACTTACGGGTCGTGTAGCTGCCGTCCATCGTTGACGCCAGCGACGGAGGTCCGTCGAAGCCGATGACACCCCACCCGACGCGGTTCTCGTTACCCCCGTACACCGGGTCGCCGTAAAACCCCTGGCGGGTGTTGAGCACCAGCAGCGGGAAGAACTCCAGAAAGTCCTCGTTGACCGGTTGGTTGCCTGCCGGCGCGCCTCCAAGGCCGGCCTCGGAGTGCTCCAGCGAGAATGCGTGTGGCTTCGCCGCACCCGATAGTGTCTCGAGCACCGCGTCCTGGTCCTCTGCCGGGAGGTCGAGGAATTCGACGTCGGCACGCTCTTTGGCCAGCCGGTCCAACTCCACGACGCCCTCGCGGTAAAACTCCCGGCGCTGCTTGATGCGCTCCTGCCACGCGGCCTCGTCGCGGCCCTCCATCCGGAGGAACCCGTTGCCGTCAGCAGCCGGGAAGATGAACAGTGTTCCCGCCAGCATCCGGTCGATGAAGCGTACGACCTTGGCCTCACGCGCGCCCGGATGGTGGTCGGTGGGGATGATCCGGGCGGTTGCGGCCTCGATCGTCTTCCACTCGTGATCGGTGAAGAAGACCGGCCCGTCGACGTCCCGTGTTGAGATGGGCACCGTAGCCCATTCCGCCTGTCCCATGTGAGATGTGTCCTTTCGTATCCTGTGAAGTGAGGGTCAGTTTTCGGACCAGCCGTGGCGGTCGACCTGGAGGATGCGGTCGGAGCACCGCCAGGCGTTCGCCATGATCGTCAGGGCCGGGTTGATGCCGGTCGCGGTCGGGAAGAAACTCGCGTCGAAAACGTAGAGGTTGGGTACCTCGTGGGAGCGACACCAGCGGTCGACGACGGACGTTGCCGGATCGTTGCCCATGCGGGCGGTGCCCAGTTCGTGGGAGGTGTTGCCCGTGATCCGTTCCATGTTGACCGGAATGACCTTCTTCGCCCCCGCGGCCTCAAGGATTTCCCCGTTTTTGGCGACCTGCCAGCGTTCCTGGGCAAAGTCGTTGGAGTGGGGAGTATGGGTGATACGGGCCACCGGCAGACCCCAGGCGTCCTTGACGTTCGGGTCAAGATCGACCCGGTTGTCCTCAACCGGCAAATCATGCAGCAGGACCCCGATTTTCATGCTGTGGTTGAAAAACTCGCGGTCTGCGTCCTTCGCCGCCTGGCCCCATGTGGGCCGGCCGGGGAAGCTCCAGTTCACCGGGTGGCCGATCATCGACGGGAAGATCAGCGATCCGAGAATGTGGCCGCGGCTTTCGTCCGTCTCGTAGAAGTCGAACGAACACAGGCTCATGTAGTGGCCCGCCCACCCGAACAGCGGGTCGCTGACCTCACGGTCAAACAGGCCGACCGAGAAGGAGTACTGATGGAAGGTCGCGTTCTTGCCGACCATGCCGCTGCCATTGCCGAGGCCGTCCGGGAAGAGCCCTGACTTGGACATGAGCAGCAGGCGCGGGGTCTCGATGCCGCCGCCGCAGACGATCACGGCTTTCGCGTGCTGGACGAACTCGTCGCCGTCCTCGTCCTGGTAGCGGACACCGGTGGCCCGGCCGTCCTTGCCGACGAGTATCTCGCTGACATAGGAGTCGGGGCGGAGGTCGTAACGGCCGGTGGCAATGGCGTCGGGAATGAAGCTGATCAGCGTGGAGGACTTGCCGTTGCCGGGGTCGGGATACTGCTGCCAGAAGCCGTTTTCGCTGAATGGCTGGCGCCCCCGGTAGGGTTCGGTGACCATGCCCTGCGGCATGGGGAATGTGCCATGGCCGAGCTTGGACATCGCGGTGGCAAAGGTCCGCCCGATCTGGCTCAGCGGTGACGGCTTGGTCGGGTAGCCGCGGCTGCGCCAAGCCTCCCACTTGTTCGCCCCTGCCAGGCCCGATGTGCCGAACTCCCATTCGACCCGTGTGTAGTACGGCTCCAGCTCGTCATAGGAGATTGGCCAGTCGACCAGGCTCGCGCCCGGAACATCACCGTGCAGGCTGCGGAGCTTGAAGTCGCTCTCGGCCATGCGCGGAACCATGCCGCCCCAGTGGGTGGTGCCGCCGCCGACGACCTGCGGCGTGGCTGAGAAGTTGGTGATTTCCGCCTCGACCTTGTCGTTGGGGCGGTAGGTCCGGGGCTTGACCTTCGGATCTTGCCAGATGAAGTTCCGGTTGAGGAACTTTAGCTCGTCGCCTGAAGCGTGCTCCGGCTTCAGCCATGGCCCGCGCTCGAGGCCCACTACCTTCAGGCCAGCCTCGGACAACACCTTTGCCGCGGTTGCCCCGCCCGCGCCGGCGCCGACGATGACGACGTCGACCGGCTCAGGCTGCTTCTTCCTAGTCATTGCTTCGTTTCCTTTCGTGAATTCCTGCTTCGCGCCCTGGTGCTCAGACCGTCGCGGCTTCGATGCCGTTCCGGCCCGCGCTGGCAAGAGGCAGCAGCTGGTCCCAGAGTTCCTGCGGGATGTCATGGTTTAGCAGCCGGAGGGTCTCTTCGACCCGGCTCGGGCGGGACATTCCAACGATGGTGGAGGCCACGCGCTCATCGCGCACCGAGAATTGCAGGGCAGCAGCGGCCAGCGGGACGCCGTGCTGCCCGCACAGCGCTTCCATGCGCAAGACCCGGTCGAGGGTCGCCTGGTCAACGGGTGCGTAGCAGTAACGCGGAACGGCCCGCGGTCCCTTGACGAGCATCCCGCCGCCGAACGGGGCGGCGTTGACGAAGGCGACCCCGCGTCGGGCTGCGTCCTCGAGGAGCGGCTCGGCGGTCTGTTCGACGAGGGTGTAGCGGTTGTGGCTGATGACGGCGTCGAACGCGTCCGTCGCAAGGTACTGCAGTTCCAGATCGATGGGGCCGCCGGCGACGCCCAGGTGCTGGATAACACCCTGGTCCCGGAGGTCGATGAGGGCTTCGAGAGGGCCTCCCTTGGCCACTCCCTCCTCGAACGAGATCTTCTCGGGGTCGTGCAGGTAGACGAGCTGGAGTTTATCGAGGCCAAGGCGCTCAAGGCTTTCCTCGACGGACCGGCGGACGCGGTCACCGGAGAAGTCGGTGCTGCCGGGAAGCGGGTCGACCTTGGTGGCGATGACGTATCCTTCGGGGATGCCGCCGCGCTCGGCGATCGCCCGGCCAATCCGCTCTTCACTGGCACCTCCGCCGTACTCGTTGGAGGTGTCGATAAAGGTGAAGGGTCCGTCGAAGACGCGGTGGATCGTGGCGACGGCGGTGTCCTCATCGACTTCATAGCCGTACTGGGCGGGAAAACTCCCGAGCGCACTCGTGCCGACACAGATATCGGAGACATTCAGGCCGGTGCGGCCTAAGGGGCGAATGGACATGATTCCTGCTTTCTGAAGCTGGATGGATTGGACGGTGGGTAGGCGGTTAAGCGGCCTGGGTTCAAGCAGCTTGGGTGCGCCGGAAATGTTTGGAGAAGAAGGCGGAGATCCTTTGGACGCCGCCTGCGCTGGAGAGAAAGACTGCGAGGATGATCACTGCGCCCTTGATTACCAGCTGCGGTTCGGAGGAGATCCCGACGAGGTTCATGATGTTGATGATGGTCGTCAGGATGAACACGCCGATCACTGCGTTCAGGGGGTCGCCCTTGCCGCCCATGAGGGAGGCGCCGCCCACGACGACGGCAGCGATGGCGTCGAGTTCGTAACCTACGCCAATGAGCGAGCTTCCCTGCCGTAGCTGGGCCGCGGCGACGAGGCCTGCCAGGCCGGCGAGCACGCCGGAGATGGTGTAGGTGACGATCAGGTTCCGCGCGACCGGCAGGCCCGAAAGCCGGGAGGCTTCAGGGTTGCCGCCGATCGCGTAGAGGGAGCGGCCGAACGTGGTGTACTTGGCCACGAGAGCCGCGATCACGGCAACGATGATGAAGATCAGGACGGGGTTGCGGATGCCGAGGAAGCTGCCGCGGGAGAAGGCCTGGATGAGCTCCTGATCGCGGATCTCGATCAGGCTTGTGGACTGGATGATGTAGCTGAAGCCCTTGACGGCGCTCATCATGGCGAGCGTTGCGATGAACGGGGGGATGTTCAACCAAACAACGAGGATGCCGTTGATCAGTCCGGCGACAGCGCAGCAGGCAAGCACGAACACCACTGACGCGCCGGCAGGCATGCCGGCCTGCAAGGTCAGTGCCGTAAGGACCGTGGACATCGCCAGGATTGACCCTACGGAGAGGTCGATGCCGCCCGTCAGGATGACGAAGTATTGACCGATCGCCAGCACGACGACGATTGACGCGGCCGTGATCACGTTTTCAGCGTTCCGGAACGTCAGGAAGTCGTCGGAGACGTAATAGCCCACCGCGATGATCGCGAGGAGCACAAGGATCAGGTAGCTCTTTGGCAGGGCGCGGAGGGCGCTGCCCCGCAGGCGGGAGCCGACGCCGGCGGATGGGGAGGGGACGCCACTCTTGGGAGGCAGGGGCGACAGGGTCCGGGACATGGTTGTTCTCCTGAATAGAAACTGGTCGAGGGGGCGGTCAGGCGAAGCGCTCAAGGATGGCGTTGCCGGAGGAGTCGATGTCGTCGTGGTCGAGTTCGGCGACCACTTGGCCGCGCGCCATCACGAGGACGCGGTCGCACATCATCGCCTCCGTGATCTCAGAGCTCGCCACCACGACGGTTCCTCCGGCCTGCGCGAACTCACGGATGAGCTCGTACATGTCTTCCTTGGCCCCGACATCCACACCGCGGGTTGGTTCGTCGCACACGAGGATGCGTGACTGGCGGACAAGCCAGCGGGCCAGGATGGCCTTCTGCTGGGTTCCGCCGCTCAGCGTCTTGAGCGGCTGGTTCACCCCGGACACCTTCATGCCGAGCCGGGTCACCATCTCCCCGGCCGCGCTCCGCTCCCGCTTGGACTGGATCACGCTCAGACGGCTGAATTGCGGCAGGCTGGCCAGCGTAATGTTGCCGGCCACGCCCATGTCCGGGATGAAGCCGGCGGCTTTGCGGTCCTGCGGCAGCAGGCCGATCCCCCGGCGGATCGCGTCGCGGGGGGCACGGAAGTCCACCGCCTTCCCGTCGACGCGGATCTCGCCGGAGGTCCGCCGCCGTGCACCCGCGATGAGGCCAGCCAGTTCTGACTGACCGCTGCCGATGAGCCCCGAGATGCCAAGGACCTCGCCCTCGCGCAATTCGAACGACACCTTGTCCACGTATCCCTGCTCGCAGAGGTCGCGGGCGGAGAGGATGACGCTCTCGCGAGGGCCGGAGCCGAGGCTGGGCGAGCGTTCCCCGCGGAGGGCTGCGTCGGCAATGGACCCTTCGAGGCTCTTCCCGACCATTGCCGTGACGACGTCGGCGGGCCTGGAGTCCGCCGTCTTCAGATCAGCGGCGTTTACACCGTCGCGCAGCACGGTCACGGAGTCGCAGAGCGAGAAGAGCTCGTCCATGCGGTGCGAGATGTAAAGGAGCGTCACACCCTGCTCGGACAGCGAGCGGAGGACGGTGAACAGCCGCTCCACATCGGGCATCGGCAACGTGGACGTGGGCTCGTCCAGCAGCAGGACCCGCGCGTCCTTGTGCAGCGCCTTGGCAAGTTCCACTGCCTGCTGCTCTGCGGTGGAGTAGCTGCCGACGGGGCGACGCACGTCAAGGTCGAAGCCCACCCGGTCCAGGGCGGCCCGTGCCTGCGCCTGCATCCGTTGCCAGTCCACCGCGGCCCCGCCGCGAAGTGGCAGCTGGCCCAGGAAGATGTTTTCGGCTACGGACAGGGAAGGAACGAGCGAGAGTTCCTGATAGATGGTGTGAATACCGGCCTGCTGGGCGTCCATTGGATCCCGGAAACGCTGGAGCTCGCCACCCAGGCGGATGCTCCCGGAGTCCGGGGATTCGGCGCCGGAAAGGATCTTGACGAGCGTGGACTTGCCGGCCCCGTTTTGTCCGGCCAACGCGTGGATCGATCCGCGGCCGACACTGAAGCTGACGCCCTTCAGCGCCTTCACGCCAGGGTAAGACTTGGTGATGCCCTCGAGTTCGAGCTCTGGGGCACTTGAATGGGATTCCCCCGCGGTCCCGGTGGCTGATGTCACCGGGACGTGGTTGTTGGCGGACATAGATGTTCCTTATCTGGGACTTTCGGCGCCGAGCGGGCCGGCTGGAGATTGCTGTCCGGGCCGACAGGCTTAGTCCTTGGCACGGACGTAGGTGTCTCCGGGGACGTAATATTTAGCCGCCTCAGCGGGCGTGACGACGGTCGTATCGATGTACTTCGTCTTGTCCGGGCACTGGGACTGGTCACCCTGGGCAGCGGCAACTGCCATGCGCACGGCTGCGGCTCCCTGGTCCCACGGCTGGTTGGACGCGTCCGCCTGGAGCGGTCCCTTTGGGTTGTCCACCATCTCCTTGATGGCTCCCATGCCGCCGTCATAGCTGGCCATGATGATCCCATCTCCCCACAGGCCGGCCTGCTGCAGGCCCTGGACGATGCCGCCATGCATGACATCGCTCATGCTGTAAATGACCTTGAGGTCGGGATTGGCGGTGGCGACGTCACGGATCGGGGCCAGGGCCTTGTCCGGCTTCCACTCCCCGTACTTGGTGTCAAGCTTCACGGTGGTGACACCGGGATGCTTCTCCATGACGCGGTTCCATCCGGCCATGAAACCGTTGAACCGAAGGTCGCTGAGCACATCTCCGGGGAAGCCGCCGATGCCCACGAGCTTGATCTGTCCCTGCTCGCCGTACTTCTCCAGCGCCCGCTTTGCAGCTACTTCGCCGGCTAGCGAGCCGGTATGCTCCTGGTCCTCGGCGACGTAGCAGAACATGTCCGGTACCAGGGACTTGTCTACGCTTGAGTTGACTGTCACAACGGGTATGCCCGCATCCTTCAGCGCCTGAATTGACGGGCCGACCCCAATCGGATCATTTGGGTTCATAACGACCACGTCCACGCCCTTCGTGATCAGGGTCTGCACGTCGGCGTTTTGCCGCACCGTGTCACCGTTGGCGTCCAGCAATTCCAGGCGCGCCCCGATCTTGCCCGCCTCGGCCTGGCCGCCCTCAACGAGGGTCTTCCACCAGTCACTGCCGCTGATGCCGCGCTGGCTCCAACCGATGACCAGCCCCTCGCCGGAGGCCTTCTCACCTCCGCCGTCAGCGGCAGCACCGCCCTTGCAGCCAGCAAGCGCAAGCATCGCGACCGTCAGGACAGAAGCGCACTGAGCAGCCCTGCCAAGTTTCTTATTTCGACGAATACCAGTTGCAGTTCTCTTCATGAACAACACTCCCTTGTGTTCGTGACACCCCACCCTTGGGGTTACGTGAGCCACGTTACAGTCTGAGTTAGCGCACTATCAAGAGCTTCACGGAAATCTACTGAACTTTTTGAAACCACTGGAGTTTCGGCCAGAAATCGCCGAAAATAAGGGCAGCGGGGACGAGACCTTCGTTCAGAAGCGTTAGTAAGCCTGCTGATTTATCGCTAACTCATCTGCTTGGGCAGGGATGCCCGCGAAGCGGCTCGCGGCAAACTAGGTAGGACAAATGTGCGCGGATCTTGACGAGAACCTTCCCCCGGAGCAACCGGGGCGACTGGAAAGTACAGACTGGATTCCCGCCCGTCGGCTCCGCGCGGACGGCCGGCCGAAAGACGCGGTTGCCGGGCCTTCGAAGACAGCCATTAACCGTGTATCGATGGTGGACGTGGCGGTGTTGGCGGGGGTCTCGACCCAGACCGTGTCCCGGGTGGCCAACGGGAGCCGTGACGTGCGCGCTGCCACCAGGCGGCATGTCATTGCTGCGATGAATGAGCTGGGGTACCGGCCCAACAGTGCGGCGCGGGCGCTGAAGCGGGGCACTTTCCGGACCATCGGGGTGATCACGTTCCCGCTGTCTTCACAGGGGAACATGCGCACCCTGGAGGCTATTGCCCTTCATGCAGCCCGGCAAGACTTCGCTATCACGCTGATCCCGGTCACCGCCCCGACACAGGCCGGCATCCAGGGCGCGTTCTCGCGCCTGGGTGAACTTGCCGTTGACGCGGTGATCGCCATCATGGAGGTCCATCTGCTCGAGGCGGCCGCGGTCACCTTGCCGCCGGGGGTAAAGATTGTCGTCGTCGATGCCGACGCCGGTGACCAGTACAGCGTGGTGGACATAGATCAGGCCGATGGCACCCGCAAGGCCGTCCAACACCTCCTGGACCTCGGCCACGAGACCGTCTGGCACGTCGCCGGCCCCAAGGAGTCCGTCACCAGCGAACGCCGCGCAGCCGCCTGGAGCACCACCCTCAGCGCCGCTGGCCGACCTGTCCCGCCCGTCATCCGCGGCGACTGGTCAGCGGACTCAGGCTACGCTGCCGGGCTGCGGCTCGCCGACGAAACCGGCTGCACAGCAGTGTTCGCCGCCAACGACCACATGGCCCTGGGCCTGCTTCGGGCCTTCCACGAAAAAGGGAAAGCCGTCCCCGAAGACATCAGCGTGGTCGGCTTCGACGACGTCCCCGACGCCTCCTCCTACCCTCCCCCGCTTACCACGGTCCACCAGGACTTCGCCGCCGTCGGCAGGCAATGCGTCGACAACGTCCTCCAGCAGATCCACACCAACACCATCGAACCGCGCGTCACCCTCGACCCCGCCCGACTCGTGATCCGACAAAGCACCGCAGCTCCCCTGACCGCCTCCCGCGCAACCATCCAGCAGCGCTGCTAAGGCGCCAGCGCCCCGAAACGGCCCCAATCAAGAGAGTCCTCGGGCGCAGCATTTTTGCAGCACTTCACACGAACCCCCTCGACATCCTTACTAAGTGTGCTTAGCATTAGGGTTCGTTCAGTATCTATTTCGCGAAGGGGCTGGCCAACCCGCTTTCCAAGGCAGCCAGCTACCTCAAATCCCCGGGTCGTCAGTCGCCCATTCGGGTGGACTCAGAGGTCCTCTACATATCCCACTCCCTCGCGGCTTGCACACGTACCTAGGTGACTTGTGCCTTGGACGACAGATGTGTGCCGTCGCTGGGTGGACACAGGAAAAGAGCGAACAATGAAGGCTGTAGTTTACAAAGGACCGAACGACGTCAGTGTCGAGGAGATCCCCGACGCCAAAATCGAGCACCCCGCCGACGTACTGGTGCGCATCACCTCAGCAAACATCTGCGGCTCGGACCTGCACATGTACGAAGGCCGCACCAGCTTTGAACCCGGGCGCTCCTTCGGACACGAAAACCTCGGCGAGGTGGTGGAGACCGGCCCCGCGGTGAGCAAGGTGAAAGTGGGTGACCGTGTGGTGCTGCCGTTCAACATCGCCTGCGGTTTCTGCAAGAACTGCGACCGTGGCTTCACTAACTACTGCCTGACCATGCAGCCCGAACCGCAGCTCGCCGGCGCGGCCTACGGATTCGCGGACATGGGGCCCTACCAGGGCGGACAGGCCGAATACCTGCGCGTGCCGTACGGGGACTTCAACTGCCTGCGCCTGGGCGAGGACTCCGTGGAAAAAGAACTCGACTACGTCATGGTCGCTGACATCTTCCCCACCGGCTGGCACGCCACCGAGCTGGCCGGCGTGTACCCGGGGGACTCCGTGGTCATCTACGGTGCTGGACCGGTCGGACTCATGGCCGCCTACTCAGCGATCATCAAAGGCGCCGGAAAAGTCATGGTGGTGGACCGCCAGACTGACCGCCTGAAGCTGGCGGAACAGATCGGTGCCATCCCTGTGAATGATTCGGAAGTGGATCCGGTGGAGTTCGTCAAGGACCAGACCATGGGCTTCGGTGCGGACCGGGGCTGCGAATGCGTGGGCTACCAGGCGCACGATCCCGGCGGAACCGAACATCCCAACATGACCCTGAACCGGCTCGTGGACTCCGTGCGGTTCGTCGGCGGCCTCGGCGTGGTGGGCGTGTTCCTGCCCCAGGACCCTGGCGGCCCCGACAAACTTGAGCAGCAGGGCCAGGTGGCCTTCGACTACGGAAACTACTGGTTCAAGGGACAGACGATGGGCTCAGGCCAGTGCCCTGTCAAGAAGTACAACCGTGCCCTGCGCGACCTCATTGCCGGCGGAAAGGCCAGCCCCTCCTTCATCGTCAGCCACGAGTTGACACTTGACGAGGCTCCCGAGGGCTACAGGAACTTCGACAGCCGCGAAGACGGCTGGACAAAAGTCGTCCTCCACCCGGCCGGAGCCTGAGAAAGGTCAAATGTCGATGTCGAAACGAGCGATTTCCAGGACGTGGTACTGATGCGGGCAATGGTTTACCGCGGACCGTACAAAGTGCGCGTCGAAGAAAAAGACATTCCCAAGATCGAGCACCCGAACGATGCCATTGTGCGGGTCAGTAGGGGCGCGATCTGCGGGTCCGACCTGCACCTCTACCACGGCATGATGCCGGACACCCGGGTGGGGATGACGTTCGGGCACGAGTTCGTGGGCACCGTGCATCAGGTGGGCTCCTCCGTGCAGAACCTGGCGGCCGGCGACCGCGTCATGGTGCCGTTCAACGTCTACTGCGGCTCCTGCTACTTCTGCGCCCGCGGCCTGTACTCCAACTGCCACAACGTCAACCCGAACGCGACGGCGGTCGGCGGCATTTACGGCTACTCCCACACCTGTGGGGGTTACGACGGCGGCCAGGCGGAATTCGTGCGCGTCCCCTTTGCGGACGTGGGGCCTTCGAAGATTCCGGAGTGGATGGACGAAGAGGACGCGGTCCTGCTGACCGACGCCTGTCCCACTGGCTATTTCGGTGCCCAGCTCGGCGACATCGCCGAAGGCGACACCGTGGTGGTGTTCGGCGCCGGCCCGGTGGGCCTGTTCGCCGCCAAGTCCTCCTGGCTGATGGGCGCCGGGCGGGTGATCGTGATCGACCATCTGGAGTACCGGCTGGAGAAGGCCCGGTCCTTCGCGCACGCCGAGACGCACAACTTCGCCGAGCACGACGACATCGTGGTGCACCTGAAGAAGGAAACCGACTACCTGGGCGCCGACGTCGTGATCGACGCCGTAGGGGCCGAAGCGGACGGCAACTTCCTCCAGCACGTGACAAGCAGCAAGTTCAAGCTGCAGGGCGGCTCCCCCATCGCCCTCAACTGGGCTATCGATTCCGTCCGCAAGGGCGGCACCGTGTCCGTGGTGGGAGCCTACGGGCCGATATTCAGCGCGGTGAAGTTCGGCGACGCGATGAACAAGGGTCTGACATTGCGGATGAACCAGTGCCCGGTCAAACGCCAGTGGCCGCGCCTCTTCGAGCACGTCCGCAACGGCTACCTGAAACCCAGCGACATTGTGACCCACCGTATTCCGCTGGAACACATCGCAGAGGGCTACCACATCTTCTCCGCCAAGCTGGACAACATCATCAAGCCGCTCGTTGTCGCCGGCCAGTCCTGAAGGGAAAGCGCACCATGACTGACACAGCCACACCATATATCGCCGGCAAACGCACCCCGCAGCAGTCCGCGGAAGACCTGCGGGCCCGGATCCCGGGATGGGGCGCTGACCTCGACCCGGCCGACCGGCCCTCCTACCCCCGTGAACAACCCGGGATCGAGACGGGCGCGCACTGGGACTTCCCGGAGCGCCAACCGGAGAAGTGGCCCCGGGAACGGTCCGTGGAGCACGCCATGCTGCCACCCGTTTTCGGGACCTCGACACCTCCCGCCGGGGTGTCGGGGGCCATCCGGAAATACGCCTACAAGTACAGCGAGGGACGGGCCGCGCACTGGCTGCTGCTCATCGCCGCCGACCGCGTGGACGCCTGGGAACACCACCTGAAGTCCCTTGCGACCCTGCGCCCCGACAACCCCGTCACCGAAACCGGGGTGCTCAGCGAGTTCTCGGTCCACGGTGTCCGCTCACGGTTCGGCCAAAAACGCGCCGACCTCAGCCACCAGTGGATGGACCCGGTTATCGTCGGCGCCCCCTGGGTACTGGCAGCCGGAGGAGTCGTAGCCGCTTTCAGGGCCCTGCGAAAGCACCGCAGAGTCTGACACCCCTCTGTGACGGCGGACGACATGTTTCCCAAGGCCGATCTCTAAGGAAGTCGACCCAACGACGGCCATCAGGCCTTGTAACGATCGCGCCTTGGGGAGCAAACCTTGCCCGGCTGCGATGCCCCGGGGCCAGGGCTGACGCACAACACCCCCTCGAGGAGCACCAATGAACGGTCGGATCCTGTCAGCCCGCCGTGCTCTCGTATGCGTCGCGGTCGGGACGGTGGCCGGCATCATCGCAGCGGTGGCCGTATCACCTGCCCTGGCGCCCCTGGTTGCGTGGTGCACCGCTGGCGTCATCGCTTTGGTATGGGTATGGCGGATATGCTGGCGACAGGACCCGGCGGGGACTGAACGCCTCGCACGCGAGGAGTCCGCCTCCCGTGTGACCGACAATGCGATTGTCACCGCTTGTATCGCGAGCATCGCCGCCGTGGTGGTCGCATTGATCCAGTCGAGCAGCCAGAAGGGAGATCCGACCTCCGTAGCGTTGGTCATCCTAGGCGTCCTCGGCACGATTGTTGCCTGGGCGCTCGTGAACACGGTCTATGCCTTGAAGTACGCCCGCATGCATTTCCTCGATAGCCCTAACGACGGGCTCGACGTCAAGCATGAGACGGAAGCTACCTACAGCGACTTCGCCTACTTCGCCTTCACAGTCGGGATGTCCTACGCTGCGCCTGAGGTCGAGCCGAGCAACAGTGAGATCCGGCGCAAGGCTCTACTGCACGCTCTCCTGTCGTATTTCTTCGGCACAGTCCTGATCGCGGTCTCGATCAACCTGGTCACGAACCTCGGCCAAGGATGACGGGAGAGGTCCGGCCAACACCTCCTCGAGTCTTGGGTCCCACCCGGCGCCGTCGGTCCAGGCCGAGTTGTGCTTGCTACGCTGCGGCTGTCAGTGCTGCGCTAGCCTTCCTGGTGCGCGACGCGCTTGATGAAGTAGGACGCGACGATTGAGACAGTTGCGCAACTGGCTACATACACGGCGATCGGCCACCACTGTTGCCCACTGACTTGGAAGAGCCAAGCCGCAACGATTGGGGCTGTGCCGCCGAAGACGGCTGCACCGAGCTGGTAACCGAGGGACGCGCCGGTGTAGCGCACCTCGGGGGCGAAGTTCTCGGCGATCAACGTGCCGAGAATCGCATTAACGCTGCCCCACAGCAGGCCGAAACCGACGACGGTGGCGGCGAACAGTGCCCACGTCGCGCCTGTGTTGATCACCAGGTAGTAGGGCACTACAAGGACAATCGTCGCGGCGGCCGACCACCGGTAGAGCACGGCCCGTGAAACACTGTCGGAAATGCGGCCAAAAATGGGCATCCAAATCGTCGCAACGAACGCGGCAGCAGCAACGGCGAGGAGGACGGTGTTCTCCCGGGCTCCCAAGACACCCGTAGCGTAGGCAATGACGTACGTGCCGAAGATGTAGAACGGGCCCGTCTCTGCCGCCTTCGCGCCGATAGAGACCAGCACGGCCCCCCAGTGCTTTGTGACAACCTCTTTGATAGGCAGTCGCAGCCGGGCGCCCGACTCGCGCACCCGCTTGAACTCGGGAGTCTCGTCGAGGCCGTTGCGGATCCAGAGGCCGACCAGGACAAGCACAACGCTCGCCACGAACGGCACTCGCCATCCCCAAGTCAGGAACTGCCCATCCGGGAGCAGGGTCAGCAGAGCGACAACGCCGGCAGCCAGCAGCATTCCCAGGCTAATACCCATCTGCGGCACCGCACCGTACAGGCCGCGGCGGTTCTTTGGTGCGTACTCGTAAGCGAGCAGGAGCGCGCCGCCCCATTCACCGCCGATGCCGAGGCCCTGAAGGATGCGGAACAGAATGAGCAGGATCGGCGCAGCCATGCCAATGGTGTTGTAATCAGGCAGCAGGCCGATGGCCACCGTGCCACCACCCATGAGCATGAGGGTGATGAAGAGAGTCTTCTTCCGACCGATACGGTCACCGATATGCGAGAAGATAACGCCGCCCAGCGGGCGGAAGAAGAATGTGAGCGAGAACGAGATGTAAGCCAGCAGTGTCGACACGAACGCGTTGTCGCTCGGGAAGAAGAGCTTGTTGAAAACCAGGGCAGCAACAGTGCCATAAACAAGGAAGTCGAACCACTCAATGACGCTGCCGCTGAGGCTGCCGATCAGCACGCGATAGTTCAGTTTCTCGCCGGTCGTTGTCTTTTCGGGGGCTGTGGTACTCAAGTCTCTCCTTCGAGAACGCCAAAATTATGTGGCCCGACCATGTGGTCTGACCACAAAGAAGTGTAGGGGTGTGACACGGGGCACGTCAAAGGTGGATGCGGACGGACGCAGGCGTGGCGGGTACGCCGTTTAGTTTGCCGTCTCCAGGTAGTATCCGCGGATGTGTTGGCGCAGAAGCTCTGCCGCCAATGTGCGGTCGCCAGCGCGAAGGGAGTTGCAGATCGCAAGGTGTTCAAGACGCAGTCTGCTGGCGGTTTTCTCCCAGTCAGGGAGAGCCTGGGCGCGGGCCAGGGTATGGTCGGCAATAGAAGTGCGCATGGCATCCATAAGCGTGCTGATCAGCGGATTACCTGCGGCCCGTGAAACCAGCACGTGGAACTCGGCATCGAGCCGGAGGAAATCGGCAATGGCGATCCCCGGGTCATTCATGAGCTCCAGGAGCCGCTCGGCGGAGTCCCAATCTGCCCCTGCGGGATCCGAGTGTTCGGCGGCCCATGTTTCCAGCAGCAAACGGACTTCATATACGTGCGAGTGTTCGACGTGGCTCGTTGCCAACTGCAAGTTGAGGGCCAGTGCCAACGCCTGCTCCGGCGCAGCCGTTATCACGGTCCCTGATCGCGGTCCGGAGCCAGTGGTGGCCTTGATTGCGCCAAGTGCCTCAAGCACGCGCAATGCCTCGCGCAGAGAACTGCGGGACACCTTGAGGGTTTCAGCGAGCGTCCGTTCACTGGGAAGATGATCACCTATGTGCAAGCGGCCGCTTGAAAGTTCGCCGGTCACCCAGTTCATAACTGTCTCGTGCGCTTTCATCGTCATCGATTATTGCAGGCCAGCACGAGCACCCGCTCCCTACCGTCGAAGTACACCCGAACCTGACACACATATGCCCCCGTCTAGAAACCCACCGTGGGTGTGGCCCGAAAGGCGTTGACAGCCCTGTCTGCGATAACTTGGGCGTCGGTTCCGGAATCAAGGATCGTATTCCTCGCCGATCCGGGATCGACCACGACGGCCGCAACGGCGAGGCTGTCGGAGGACCCGGTCGTCAACAGGGCGTCCACCTGGGACTCGAAGCAGGAGTCACTTGTCTTGGAGGCAACGTCCTTCGCCACCACATGGTTGTTGGAGACGAAGTTGCCAACCCCGCCCATCAGCCGGATGATGACAGGCACCCCACCTGTGGGCCGGATGCTCTGTGAGTCGATGATCTGGGAGAAGTGGTTGCCGATGACAGAGTTGTTGCTGCCGGTGACACAGAGAAGCCCGGTGAGGTCGTCCAATCCGTTGTCGACTCCCAGGAAGGGCGTCCAGGGCTCATGGTCACGCAGGAAGTGGTTCGTGGCCACGAGGTTTTCCGAACTGTTCGCCGCGAGAATCACCATCCCGGGGTAGAACGAATGCAGACGGTTGTTTGTGACGCTTGAACGCGTGACGCCGTTGAGATGGACGCTGCTCGCACCACGGGGGAAGACATTGTTCGCGGTGATCAGGAGCCCGCCATGGTTCTCGGCGTAGATCGAGTGCCCCTTGGGGCCCGCCCCGACCAAATTATCGGTGATCTTTGAGGCCTGTCCCCACCCGCGCAGTTCGATGCAGCTTCCACATTCAGCGATGAAGTTGTGATGGATGGATAGCGCGTCCGCTTTGTGGATGGTGAGCGCGTTCTCCAAGTAGACGAACCCCATATCGGTGACCCGGAACGAGTCATTGGCGCTGGCTACATATATGCCGGTTTTGCCGTTGACGTAGGTGTTCTCGGGAGGCATCGCGGAACCGTCCGGGATGAAATGCAGGCCGTCAATACAGAAGTTGGAGAACTCGACCGAGCTGATCCGCGGGCTCCCGCTTCTCTCAACAAGGAAGGCAGCTCCCTTGGATTCCTCCCCCTCACCGGCGGAGGGAAGGTCGACGATGATGCGGCTCCCCCCGGGCCAGAGCTCATGCAGGTCGGGCCATTCGTCTCCAGGAACGTTGAACCGGATGCTCGACGACGTGAACCCGTGTCCCGAGCCTTCGATCCGAAGGAAGCTGACGTCGATCACCACCTGCGTGCGAAGGTGGTAGTCCCCCGGCGGAAGGTAGATAACAGCACCGGGCTTTCCTCCGTTGTTCACGTCGGCGGCGTACTGCCGTTCCTTGATGTCGGCGATGATGCTGTTAATGACTTCACCGACGTCCTTGGCCGGGTTGCCGACGGACCAGGCCGTCACGTCGTAGTAGTTGTTGCTTGGCATAGCTTCTTCCCTTGATGTTGTTGTTCCTCAGCCGTTATTTCAGCGCCCCGGCGAGGTCAATGTCGGTGTGCTGAACTGTTGGCATTTGGGGACCCTTTCCTGTTTATCCGTTCGTTGGCGCTAGCCGAGCGCCGTGACAGTCAGCGTCCGGATGGTGGCCGGCCCGCCCTCAATCGTCAGCCGGTTCTCCGCATGCCCCTGGGCGGGAAAAACAAGGTCGGTCAAAACCACCTTGCCGTCCTGTGCGAACACCTCCACGGAGCAATGGTCCACGACGATGTGCAGCTTGAGTGCGCCGTCCTCAAGGACCAGCGGGGCCGACTCCACGGAGGGAAACTTCCCGTGAAAGCCGGTGTCGCCTGACCGCCTGCGGTCCAGGAGAAGTTCGGCCGTGGCGGCGTTGTAGCTCAGCACGGTCCCCGCACTGCCGTCACCAATTCCTAACAGGTGGAAGGTCACTTGTTCGGCGTCTCCGGGCAGAATCTCCGTCTCAATGACCTGGGCGCTGCCGGGTACCGCATCCGGCAACCGAAACACTGAATCATGCAGCTCAAAGGTGCCTGCGTCCATGACATTCTGGGTTTCCGCCGGCTCTTCACCTGCGCAGAGGCCGGCCAGGACCGGCTGCTGGATCAGATGTGCGGAACCATTGACTGCTGTGAGGCACACTTCGCGGGCGAGGGTCATCGAGGACCGCCAGGGGGCGGTGGGCAGCTCGTTGGCGTAGTCCCAGTTGTTCATCCAGCCGATGATGATGCGCCGGTCATCCGGGGCGTTGCTAAAGGATACGGAGGCGTAGCAGTCGCGTCCCCAGTCCAGCCACAGGCATTGCTGCAAGGCTGCAGAGCCCGCCTTGGAGTCGGGCAGGGAGGCCAGCCCTTCGGGCGCCACGACGGAGCCGGGATCGGGGGTGAAGCTGACGCCGTTGAAGTGCCCGATGAAGTACTGGCCACCGGAGCCTCCTGCCACGGCGCCTGGGTTCACGTTGACGATCAGTACCCATTTGATGTTCTCCGGGTCCCCGTCCACTGCCAGGGGAAAGAGATCAGGGCATTCCCATTCTCCGGCGTCGGCGTTGGCCGGGCCGAAGTCGCTCAGGAAGTGCCAGGTTTTGAGGTCTTCGGAACGGTAGAGGACCACCTTTTGGTGCTGGGCTTCGACGGCGGCCATGACCCAGCAGGCGCCTTGGTCCCCCTGGTAGCGGAAGACTTTGGGATCACGGAAGTTTGCGGAGTTTCTGGTGAGGACCGGGTTTCCTTCGTATTTTCGCCACGTCATTCCTGCGTCCGTGCTGTAGGCCAGAGACTGGGCCTGTGTGCCGCTGTGTTCGGACCCGGCTTTGTAGGCACTGGTGTAAATGGCTACGAGGGCGGGTGAGTCCGGCGTGCCGAGACCGGACGTGTTGCCGTGGTCAACGACGACACTGCCTGAGAAGATGTCCTCTGTCTCGTCGCAGGCGATAGCAACGGGGTGTTCCGACCAGTGCAGTAGATCACGGGAGGTGGCGTGGCCCCAGGACATGTTGCCCCAGGTGTTGCCGTGCGGGTTGTTCTGGAAGAAGAGATGGTACATGCCGTCGTAGAAAACCAGGCCGTTGGGATCGTTCAGCCAGGTATCCCCTGCCGTGAAGTGGATGGCAGGCCGGAACCTGGAGGTTTCTGCCGGGGCTGTTTCCGGGCGTGCGTTATCAAGGCAACTGGACATATGTGGCGTTCCCCTTGGGAAGTGGAAGGGTCTGGTTGCCTATTTCCGCGGAGCCGCGATGGAATCGCGTCTCACGAGGGGGCAACCCAGGATGGTCGGGTGAAGTGCCATGAGGGTAAGGTCGGTCTTCCCCTCGACGGCGTCAATCAGGTGCTCGGTGGCCCAGGCACCCATCTCGTAGTGGGGCAGGGCCACCGTGGTGAGGCCCGGGTGAAGGTTGGCGGCGATCAGCTCCTGGTCATCGAAGCCAACAATTGAAAGGTCAGCAGGAATGTTCAGTCCCAGCTCAGCAGCTGCGCGATAGGCTCCCATCGCCATCCGGTCGTTGTAGCAGAACAGTGCCGTAGGCATATCGGCCCGGTCCTCGCGTGCCAGGATCCGGCGGGCCGCCTCATAGCCGCCTTGCACCTCAGACACCTCGGACTCGACAGGTGCCGCATCGCCGTCGAGCCCTGCTTCAGCCAGCGTGGCCCGGAAGGCCTGGAGCCGCTGACTGGTTGCGGGGACGTCGTCGGTGTTGTTGATGAAGCCCACCCGGGTGTGGCCCGCTTCGAGGAGCGCGCCCACGGCGGCGCGTGCACCACCTTCCTCGTCCGGGATCACGGCTGTGATGTTTCCACCTGTGGCCACCGAGTCGACCAGCACGGAGGGCACGCTGCCGAGGTTGGCCGGCAGCTCCACGTCGCGGTGGTACATGGTGGCGTAGAGGATTCCGTCCACCCGGCGTTCCAGGAGGGCCTCGACGTCGGCCTGCCGGGATTCGAGGCTGGCTGAACCTGAGGTGTTGATGATCATGAGGTTGTACCCGCGGGCCTTGGCGGCCTCGTCAGCGCCGAGGATGATCCGTCCGGCGTGGGGCGTGGTGGCGATGTCCTCGCTCACCAGACCCAGCATGCCGGTCCTCTGGGTGCGAAGGGCCTGGGCAAGGCGGTTGGGACCATAGCCCAGTTGCTCGGCAACGGCCCTGACCTTGTCCCTGGTTTCGGGCCTGACCCGGGCGTAGGAAACCTCGTTGAGGACATGGGAGACAGTCGTCACGGAGACGCCGGCGGCGACGGCGACGTCCTTGATGCCGATGTTCTTGCTGCTCATCTGTCTCCCACGTCCTTATGGTTGGCGATGCCCCTGGGGGCTATCAGTAGGCTACTCGTACTGCTGGTCCAGCCCTTGACGGCGCTAGCCCTTGACTGCCCCCAGCGTCATGCCGGCGACGATCTTGCGCTGCAGCAAAAGGGTCAGGAGGATGACCGGGATGGAGTAGACGGCGGCCAGCGCCGTCATGGATCCCCAGTCCAGGCCGAACTGGGTCTGGAAGTTCGCGATCACGACTGGGGTTGTCTGGGAGCGGATTGCTGTCATCAGGAGCGCAAAGAGGAACTCGTTCCAGGAGGCCAGGAAGGCGAAGATCGCGGTGACGGCGATGCCGCCGGAGACCACCGGGATCACCACTCGCCACAGGGCGCCGAGCCTGCTGCAGCCATCCACAGTCGCAGCTTCCTCCAGGTCTTTGGGGACCGCCTCGAAGAAGCTGGACATCAGCCAGATCGAGAGCGGCAGGGAGATGGTGGTGTGGGCGATGGACAGAGCAATGGGAGTATCTGAAAGGCCAACGGCTGCCATCATCGAAGCCAGCGGAATGCCGATCGCCACCGGGGGCACCATGCGGGTAACCAGGGCGGCCATGATGAAGATCCTGCCGCTTAATGTTTGGTACCGGGTGATGCCGTAGGCAGCCGGTACCGCCAACACGAGCGAAAGCACGGTGCTGATGATGGCCGTCTGGATGCTGTTGATGAAGGAAGCGAGGACTCCGTTGCGGCCCAGCGCGTTGGTGTAGTTCTCCAGCGTCCATTCCCGGGGGAGGATGGTGGGTGGCACCGCGATGGTGTCAATCGGCGTCTTGAAGGAAGTGAAGATCAGGTAGAGGAACGGGAATCCATAGAGCACCAGCGCTGCTGCGAGCAGGATCCACAGCAGGGTCCGGGTGCTGCGGCGGCCGGCTTCCAGGCCCTCGCGGTTGGTGCCTCGGCGCCTCCGGTACCCGGGTGTGGTGACAGCTACGGAAGGTTCCGCGGGCACGTCGGCCGGTATCCCGGCGTCGTGCCTGATTCTCTCGGCGACGCGCATCAGTTGTCCTTTCCTGGCCGCCAGATGGTGGCCACCGCGACGAATGCGACGGCGAGCATCGCCAGCAGGTAGATAGTGCCCATGGCGCTTGCCAGCCCCGGATCGCCGAATCGGATCATGGTCCGGTAGATCAGCAGGCTCATGGTTTCCGAAGCGGACTGGGGGCCGCCGTTAGTTTGAATGAGGATGGTGTCGAAGGCCCTGGCGGCGTCGATTCCGCGGACCACCAGGGCGACGGCGATGACGGGCCGCAGCAGGGGCAGGATAATGCGGAACAGCAGCGCCGGTGCGCGTGCACCGTCAAGGCGTGCTGCTTCGATCAGATCCCCCGGAATGTTCTGCAGTCCTGCGAAGAGGACCAGGCACATGAATGAGGTGGTGAGCCAGATGTCCGGGATGGCCACCGAGTAGAGCACAATGCCCGGGTCCGACAGCCAGCCGATCTGGTTGGGGTTGGACAGAATGCCGGCCTGGTGCAGGAGGGTCCCGATGAGGCCGAAGTTATCGATCATGAGGAACTTCCACAGCAGACCTGCCACGATCGGGGCGATCATCAGCGGATACATAAAGACGGTCCGCCAGATTTGGGAACTGCGGCCCAGCGTGGTGAACAGCAGGGCCATGCCCAGCCCGAGGGCGAATTCGAGGGTGACCACCACCATGGTGTAGGCCAGTGTCCGCCAGCCGGCACCAGTGAACGCTTCGGAGGCGAAGACCCGAAAATAGTTATCCAGGCCCACGAAGTCCCGGGGCCCGCCGGCGATCGGCGAGATCTTGAAGAAGCTGTCCGCCACCAGGCGGAACAGCGGGAAGGCGACAAAGACTGCCAGGAACAGCGCCGCTGGTGTCATCAGGAACAATGCGAAGCGGCGATCGGAGATGCGCACGGTTTTCTCTTCCGCTGGTTGGGGCCGCGGCCGGCACCGGACTTGCTGTGCCTCTTCGGCAGGCGCCGGCCGCGGGGGTCTTACTTAAGGAGATCCTCGATCTGCTTCTTGGCGTCGGCAAGGAGGGCGGCGGTGTCACCGCCGGCCACAGCCTTCTGCAGCATGGGAACCAGCACGGTGTCCACGATCTGCTGCCATTTCTCGGTGGCGGGGCGGGTGGCCGTGGCCTTGCCGTTAAGGGTTTCGATCAGCGGCTTGAAGCTCTCGTAGCCTGCCTTGTCCTGGTACTTCTCGAAGGCGGAGATGCGGGAGGCCAGGCCCAGGTTGGATTCGAGGCCCTTGTCGTTGTAGTCGTAGGCGCACTTCACGAATTTCTTGGCCGCTTCGGTGTTCTTGGTGGCCTTGGGTACGGTGAGGTACCACGGTCCGGGAACGGCGCCGACACCGGCTGACCCGGCGATCATCGGAGCCGCACCGACCTTGCCGGCCACCGGTGAATCCTTGGGGATCTGCCGGTATGCGTGGGCCCAGAACCGGGTCATCGCCGTCTTCCCCTGGTTGAACAGGTTTTGTGCAGCGGCCCAGTCCACCTGCGCCGCGCCGGAGGGAGCGGACTTGGCAAGGCCGACATAGAAGTCCAGTGCTTCCTTGTGGGCGGCATTGTCGATAACCACCTTGTTGTTCCCGTCCACGACCATGGGTGAGCCGGCCTGCAGGACATGGGCGAGCCATTCCGTTTCCACACCGCCCTTGACGTCCGTACCGTACATGCCGTCCTTGGTGAAGAACTCCGAGATGTCCTGGTACTGCTTCCACGTGGTGGGGGCGGCCAGGTCGTAGCCGTACTTGGTCTTGAAGTCCGCCTTGTTCTTGGCGTCCTCAAACAGGTCCTTGCGGTACAGGATGATCTCGGCGTTCGTCCAGGCAGGCATGCCGATGAAGTGCCCGTCCACGCTTGCTTCCTTGACCAGGGCCGGGAAGATGTCCTTCTTCGCGTCGTCGGTGAAGAGCTCGTCAATCGGCTGAACGGCGTTCTTGAAGCTGGGCAGCCAAACGGAGTCCAGTGCGGCGACGTCGAAGGAGACATTGCCGGAGGAGAACTCGCTGGAAAGCCTGTTGAACATGCCGTCGTAAGGCAGCTCGACGAAGTTGGCGTTAACGCCTGTTTCTTTCTTGCACTGTTCGGCAACGCCTGTAAGTTCGGCATGGCCGCCCGCCTCGACGAGTACGTTGACCGTGCTGGCACCGGCACTACCCGGCGTTGCTGCCGGGCCCCCTGCGCCGCAGGCAGTTGCTGCCAGAAGCACCGCGGTGGACAGACCGCCGATGGCGGTGATCCGGGAAATCGTGGTTCGAGAGGACATCGCTGTCGACTCCCTTTCTTTTGACGGAATCTACGTTGGTAAGGCTGGGAAAAGTAAGACCGAAAAGTGAAAAATCGTTTTGCCAAATCGACTTGGCACTCAGGTTAGGCGCGGAGGCAGAAAGGTGTCAAGCGTCACACCAAGTTTTTCGAAACCCTTGACTGCTGCCGGAGAGCGGCCATCCGAGACGTCCCGCCCTCTGGCGTAAGGGTTGTGTGAGACTTTGCCTGTCTCGCTGAATGAGACCATAATGCTCTACGTGAATTCCACTGATTCGAAGCCGGCTGCCAGCATGATTGAGCGGGTTTCACTGATCCTTGACGTATTCAGTCCTGAAGAGCCGGTCCTGACCGGAGGGGAGATCGCCCGCAGGGCCGGACTTTCCCGGGCGACGGCGGCGCGGATACTCTCGGAACTCGCCAAGCACGACTTTGTCGACCGGGTTCAGTCCGGATACCAGATCGGTATCCGGTGTTTTGAGTTGGGGCAGATGGCGCAACAGCCAAAGGATCTTCGGCGCCTGGCTCTGGCAACGATGTTCGACCTCCGGCGGGCTACGGGCTTGACTGTTCAGCTGGGCGTTCTCGAAGGTAATGACGTCGTCTATATCGAGATTTTGCGCGGCCAGTATCGGGACCTAACAATCCCATCCAGGGTTGGTGGACGTGTACCGTGCTATGCCACTGCTGGTGGGAAGGCCCTGCTTGCACACGCCCCTGACCAGCTGGTCGAGGATCTCCTGAACGGTCAGCTGGAGAAGATCGGACCCAACACTGTTACCGATCCCCAGGAGCTTCGCGCCGAACTGGACCTGGCCCGACGTGAGGGTATTGCCTATGAGCGGGAGGAATCCCATGCTGGCCTGGCATGCGCGGCGAGCCCCATTCTCCGGGGCGATGGTACCGCTGTGGCCGCTATTTCCATCACCGCTCCGGTGGGCGTGGTGGAGATGAGACTGGTTGGCCCCGCTGTCCATGCAGCGACACTGGGGCTGAACCGCCAGATGGCGGCAGCCCCGCACTGGGCCAAGCTATAGGTGTCTCATTGAGTGAGAGGAAGATTTTGACGACGGCGGCCCGCGCCTGATGCTTATGCCAGTCCCCGTGATCTGAAGCACGGGGATGTGAAAGCTAAGCAACAAGGAGTGACCGGTGAAGGCCGCAATCATGAACCAAGCAGGCGCACCGCTTGCCGTCGTCGATCTGGATCTACAGCCCCCTGGTCCGGGCGAAGTCCGCGTGCGGGTTGACGCGGCAGGCATCTGCCACAGTGACTACCACTACATGGCCCAGGACCTGCCATGCCGGACGCCTATCGTGCTGGGCCACGAGGGCGCGGGCATAGTGCAGGAAGTCGGAGTCGGGGTCACCCATGTCAGGCCGGGCGATAAGGTCATTCTGACCTGGCGGCCAAGTTGCGGCAGGTGCGAGTACTGCACGAGCGGGTCGCCTGCGCTCTGCCGCCTCGGCGCGGTGCACGCTACCCATAACGAACTGCTGAGGGGCGGAACACGGCTGTCACAGGACGGACAACCCGTCCATCACCTGATGGGGGTGTCCTGCTACGCCGAGGAATGCGTCGTCTCCGGAGAATCCGTGATCAAGATCCCCCAGGAGGTTCCCGCCGCTGTAGCAGCCATCATGGGCTGTGCCGTGATCACAGGGATGGGAGTTGTGCTGAACGGAATGGGGGCTCCGGCCGGGGCGTCGATCCTTGTGGTTGGAGCCGGCGGAGTGGGGCTTTCGGCGGTCATAGGCGCAGCAGCAGTCGGGGCCTACCCGGTGATCGTTGCCGACATTGACGACGAAAAGCTCGCAAAGGCGCGGGAGCTTGGAGCAACCCACACGATCAACACGCGCGAACACGACCTGGCCGCCACTGTGCACGAGATCACTGGCGGAGGAGCTCACTGGGCTGTCGAGGCAATCGGCCGGCCTCAGACCATTCGCGAGGCAGTCATGGCACTTCGCCCCCGAGGCACGGCTTTCGTGGTGGGACTGTCCAACGCCGAGGCCGAGATCAACGTGCCCTTGAACCAGGTTGTCCAGCAGGAGAAATCGGTGAGGGGGAGTCTGTACGGCTCCTCCAATCTGTCAGTGCAGATCCCTCAGATCCTGGACATGTATCTGGCCGGCCGTTTGCAGCTTGATGCCCTTGTCGGCGAGAAGTTCAGCCTGGCCCAGATCAACGAAGCATTCGACTCGCTGACCAAGGGAAACATCGGTCGTTCGGTGATCCTGATGGGCAGCAACTAATCCATACCTTCAACGTCGAAGGTCTTCCCTAAGGAGAGAAACATGTCATCAACTGTCGCAGCGCCACAGATCGTGGTCTCCGACGAGGACCGGAAACGCGCCCTGTGGGGCAGCGCAGTCGGTAGCACAATCGAGTGGTACGACTACTTCCTTTACGGCACCATGTCCGGGCTGGTATTCGGTCCGTTGTTCTTCCCGTCCAACGATCCGACCGTCAGCCAGCTCTTGGCCTTGGCGTCCTTCGCCCTGGCCTTCTTGATCCGTCCGATCGGCGGCATTCTGTTCAGCCATGTCGGAGACCGGATCGGCCGGAAAAAAACACTGGTCGTCACGCTGACCCTGATGGGCGTCTCTACTGTCGCCATGGGTTTGATGCCCACCTATTCGGCTATCGGCGTCGCGGCGCCCATCATTCTGACTGTGCTCCGCCTGCTTCAGGGCCTTGCCCTGGGCGGTGAATGGGGAGGGGGCCTGCTTCTGGCCGTCGAGTACTCCCCCAAGAACCGGCGCGGATTCTTCGGTGCAGTCCCGCAGACCGGTGCTATGCTCGGGCTCGCACTCGGCAACATGATCACTTTGGCCGCGGGCGCGGTCTTCTCTGACGAAGCGTTCCTGGCCTACGGGTGGCGGATACCGTTCCTTCTGTCGGTTGTCCTGTTGGCTGTCGGCCTGTGGATCCGTCACAAGGTCGACGAGACACCGTCATTCCGGATGGTGAAAGCCGCGGGAGCGACAAAACAGGTTCCCCTCGTCGACACCCTGAAGCACCACTGGCGTGAAGTCCTTATCGCAACCGGCGCCAAGATCGTTGAGACCTCGACGTTCTTCATGTTCGCGACGTTCACCGTCTCCTACGCCATGACCCTGGGCTACGACCGCGAAGCCGTACTCGCCGTGCTGCTGGTCTGCGCCGTGATCGGCGTCTACTCGATGGTCAAGTTTGGTGCGCTCTCGGACCGAATCGGCCGGAAAAAGGTTTTCCTCTGGGGCACCGTGGCCCTGATGGTGTTTATCCTCCCGTACCTTTGGATGCTCAACCAGAAGTCCCTGCCGTTCCTTGCCGTTGCGCTTTTCATCGGGTTTGCCGTCATCTGGCCCACCTATGGGTCACTGATCGGCACTGTGATCGCAGAGAGCTTCTCCCCCGACATCCGCTACACAGGCGCTTCCCTGGGCTACCAGCTTGGAGCAGCTATCGCGGGCGGGCCCGCTCCGCTGATCGCCACAGCACTCCTCGCAGCCTTCGGCGGCAGCTATCTTCCGGTGGGCCTTTTCATCGTCCTTTGCGGCGCCATCTCACTGGTGGCTGTGTTGTTCGCCAAAGAAAAGAGCAACCAGGAGATCGACTAGGGCCCAAGCGTCCATCGACCACCCCGGATACAAACAAGAGAGCAAGCCAAGATGACTACCGAAACTATTGGAACCCTGAACCTGGACGAGGTCCTGAGCGCGGCCGAAACCGCCTTCGAGAGCTGGTCCGCGATGCCCTCCGCTGGCCGTGCCCGTCACCTTGAGGCGATGGCTGCAGCCATGGAGACGCATGCCGACGAGCTCATCGAACTCGCCATGGCAGAGACGCACCTGCCCGATGCGCGGCTGCGGGGTGAATTGAGGCGGACGGTTTTTCAGCTGCGGCTCTTCGCCGAGGAACTGAGGATCGGCCGCTTCGTTGACGCACGCATCGACCACTCCGATCCCGAATGGCCGATGGGTGCACCCCGCCCCGATCTACGGCGGATGCTGCTCCCGCTGGGGCCGGCGCTGGTCTTCGCCGCGAGCAACTTCCCCTTTGCCTTTTCCGTCGGCGGCGGCGACACAGCTTCAGCACTGGCGGCAGGCTGCACCGTCATCGTCAAGGCGCACCACGGACATCCAGAGCTCTCGGCGCGCACCGCCACGATTCTCCTCAGGGCCTTGGAAGAGTCCGGGGCACCTGAAGGCGTTCTGGCCCTGATCCACGGAACAGAAACCGGCGTCCGGGCACTGAAAGATCCCAGGATCCAGGCGGGCGCCTTCACCGGAGGAATCCCCGGCGGGCGGGCACTGTTCGACATCGCCCAACAACGGGATGTTCCGATTCCGTTTTACGCGGAGATGGGCAGCAACAACCCGGTTTTTGTTACCCCCGCGGCGGCAGGAGAACGTCCGGCTGCCATCGCTGAGGGATACCTGGGCGCAGTGACCGGCAGTGCCGGCCAATTGTGCACCAAGCCGGGAACCCTCTTTGTTCCGGCGGGAAGCCAGATCATCGAACACCTGCGCACCGCGGAACTGCCAAACGCCACAAGACTCCTGACCGAACGGATAGAAGCGGGTTACACCCGGGACGTTGCCGAACTCGCAGGCCACCGGCAGGTGCGGATTCTTAACGGGGACATTCCCGGCGAGGCCGCCGGCCCGGCTCCGCTGGTCCTGGGCACCCACATCGCAGCAGTCCTCGAGGATCCGGACCTGTTCCTGGCCGAGCGGTTCGGGCCGTTCTCCCTGGTGGTTGAGTACGAGGACATGAACCAACTCCTGGCGGTTGCCCGGAGGATGGACGGCCAGCTCACCGCGACGGTACAGGCCACAGAGCAGTGCGACGTCCGCCATCTGCTCCGTGTTCTGGCCGGCAAAGCAGGACGTGTCCTGTGGAACGGCTGGCCCACCGGGGTCTCTGTAACACATGCTCAGCAGCACGGCGGACCATACCCGGCAAGCACCGCCGTCCAAACCACCTCTGTCGGGACGGCAGCGATTCAGCGGTTCCTGCGCCCGGTGGCACTGCAGGGGTTCCCCGACCATCTCCTCCCCGCGGAGTTGCAGGACAGCAACCGGCTCGGGATTCCGCGGCACCTAGGATAAATCCCTGGCGGCTTGAACCCTCCGGGTTACGTGGACCGGGACGGCCAACGGACACAATGAACAGATCTCGTAGAAGGATGACCTGATGCACGATAACCCCGTCAAGGAGGCTCTGCGCTCCGGCGCCACCACGACCGGAACGTGGTTAACCCTGGGTTCACCTGCGGTGGCCGAGGCCCTGGCCCATTGCGGGTTCGATTGGCTAGTAGTCGACCTTGAGCACGCCCCCAACAATCCCGCCAGCGCTGTGGAACAGTTGAGGGCCGTCGACGCCGCCCGGGCTAACGGCGCGCGTGCCGAGGCAATCGTACGCCTCGCCGAAAACGATCCCGTGCTGGCCAAGCGGGCCATGGACATTGGTGCGCGGACTCTTATCTTCCCCAATGTCAACAGCGCGGACGAAGCGCAGGCGGCTGTCCGTGCGATGCGTTACCCGCAGAACGGTAACGCCGGCGTGCGGGGCGTGGCGGGGTTGGTCCGGGCCGGCCGGTACGGTCTTGACCCGGTGTACGTAAAGAATGCCAACGAACAAGTGTGCACCATCGTGCAGATCGAATCCCGGTCCGGCGTGGACAACGCTGCGGGCATCTGTGCAACCGAAGGTGTCGACTGCGTTTTCCTGGGCCCGTCCGACCTAGCTGCTTCCCTGGGCCACCTGGGTGACACCTGGCATCCAGAGGTCGTCGACGCCATGCGGTCGGTTGTGGCCCAGGCACGCGAGGCTGGAAAGGCCGTCGGCGTTTTCGCGAACGACGCAGACGATGCCAAGCTGTTTACCAGCTGGGGAGTTACGTTCATCGGGCTGCACTCCGACGTTCGCTGGCTATGCCAGGGAGCGAAGCAAGAGGCCGGGCGGCTGGCAGCCGGACTGCAGGCAGAGCAGGCAACCGAGGTTCACTCCGCGTCATAACCGGACGGCAAGGAAAAATCCCTTGCAGTAGCTGTGGGTACGTCGAGGATTGCCATACGGCCCGCGCCCAAAGGGCGGGACCGCCGTCGCCCGCTTCAACCACCCGGGGCAGCTCTCGCACTAAAACTAAAGGAGGCCGACGACGACACCCAGTGTCGTCGTC